>CAJCDH010000272.1 GCA_903961095.1 uncultured Burkholderiales bacterium
CTAGAAATTTTAAAAATTCAAGTTTGCCTGCAAGAATTGATTTGAACTGTCTTGCGTGTGTCAGCGACAATGTTGGCAGTATTTTTTGTTAGGGCTTAAGCCAAGGGCAAACATGGATCAAATTCAGACGGTGGTGCTGGGAGCAGGTGTGGTGGGCTTGGCCGTTGCCCGTGAGTTGGCAATCCAAGGGCAAGAGGTCATTGTGCTTGAATCTGCTGATGCGTTTGGCACTGGCACCAGCTCGCGCAACAGCGAAGTAATTCATGCGGGCATTTATTACCCCGCGGGCTCCTTGAAGGCCAAACTCTGTGTTCAGGGTCGGCACATGCTTTATGCCTATTGCCAAGAACGACAAATTCCTCACAAAGCTTGCGGCAAGTTAATTGTGGCTACTTCAGAAGCGCAAGTAGCTCAATTGGCGGCCATCCAAGCCAAGGCCGCTGTCAATGGTGTTTTGGGTGACGATCAATTAAGGCTCTTGTCTGCGGCTCAAGCCCAAGCCATGGAGCCAGACTTGAAGTGTGAAGCTGCTTTGTGGTCACCTAGTACGGGCATTGTCGATAGTCATGCATTGATGCTGAGTTTCTTGGGTGATTTTGAAAATGCGAGTGGCATCTTGGCCCTGAACTCAGAATTTGCGTCAGCTCAGATTGTGAGGGATTCTGGCAAATCGCGGTTCATCATTCGCACGCAAGATGGGACCGAAATATGGGCTGAAAACGTCATTAACTCAACAGGCTTAGTGGCCCCCATTGTTGCTCGTCAGTTTGCAGGCATGGCGCTAGCCCATTTACCGCGTGCGTATTACGCCAAAGGCAACTACTTCAGCCTATCAGGTCGTTCGCCTTTTTCTCGCCTAATTTATCCGGTGCCAGAGGCCGCTGGATTGGGCGTGCACTTAACTTTGGACATGGCCGGTCAAGCCAAGTTCGGCCCCGATGTGGAATGGGTGGATTCGCCCGACAAGCTTCATGTCGATCCTGGTCGCGGCGATGCTTTTTACGCTGAGGTTCGCAAATATTGGCCAGGCTTGAAGGACGGCGCACTCATACCGTCTTATGCAGGGATTCGACCCAAAATTAATTCACCCCAAGAAACGGCTGCAGACTTTTGCATCATGGGCCCAGCAGAACACGGCGTGGACGGACTGGTACATTTGTTTGGCATTGAATCACCGGGCCTGACCAGTTCATTGGCCATTTCCCAAGCAGTGGCTCAAGCCTTGCAAGCAAATGCTTGAGAATTTATTTGTGGCTTAGTTGTGTGACAACTGTTGGAGTGCTTTGGCCACTTCATGTACCAAGACGGGTCCTTTGTAGATGAGGCCTGTGTAAATTTGCACCACATTGGCGCCAGCCTCTATTTTGCTCACTGCATCGTAGGCGCTGAGAATTCCGCCTACGCCAATAATGGGAAATTGAGGGCCTAAGTGCTGCCGCAAAAGTCGAATGACGCGGTTGCTGCCATTTAACACTGGGGATCCAGACAAGCCACCAGCTTCATCACAATGCGGCATGCCTTTGACCGCATCGCGCGAAAGTGTGGTGTTGGTTGCGATCACGCCATCCATCTGATTTTTTAGCAGACTGTGAGCAATGACGGCAACTTGTTCGTCGTCTAGATCAGGGGCAATTTTGAGAAAAACGGGGACCTGCTTTTGAAATTTTTCAGCCAATGCCAACTTGCGTTCGTTCAAGGCGGAAAGCAGTTGATCAAGCGCTTCATCGGTTTGCAATGATCGCAAATTTTTTGTGTTGGGGCTGGAAATGTTGACTGTGACGTAGTCGGCATGTTCATAAACGCCACTTAAACCAATAAGGTAGTCATCGGTGGCGCGCTCAATGGGGGTGATTGCATTTTTGCCAATGTTTAAACCCAAAAGACGACCCTGACGTCTGAATGTAGACCTTTTCACATTGGCCACAAATGCATCTAGGCCTTGGTTGTTAAAGCCCAATCGGTTGATGAGGGCCTTGGCTTCTGGCAATCTGAACATGCGCGGTTTGTCGTTGCCTGGTTGGGGCAATGGCGTGACGGTGCCCACTTCGACAAAACCAAAGCCCATGGCACCCAGGCCGTCGATACAGCGGGCATTCTTGTCTAGGCCCGCCGCCATCCCTACGCGATTGGGGAATGTCAGTCCGGCCAATTGAACCGGATCGGCAATCCAGGGTTGGCGGTAGGCGCGGTCGAAAAAGGTATTTTGGGTTTGCGCCAGTTGATTCAGTGTGAGGTCGTGGGCAGCCTCTGGATCTAAGCTGAATAAAAATGGTCTGGCGAGTGGGTAAAGGTTCAGGGACATTGGATAATCTCATTCAATTCAAGCATTGTCTCAAATAAACCATGAATCAAGACGAACTGAAAGCACTTGTAGGCCAAGCCGCACTGCGCTATGTCGTGCCGGGTCAAATTGTGGGCGTTGGAACGGGCTCAACGGTCAACAAATTCATCGATGCTTTGGCATCCATGAAAGACCAAATCAAGGGAGCAGTTTCTAGTTCAGAGGCTTCAACCGCTCGCTTAAAGGCGCTAGGTATCACAGTCTTTGACAGCAATGCGGTTACCGAGCTTTCGGTTTACATTGATGGTGCAGACGAGATCAATGCACAGGGCCACATGGTCAAGGGCGGCGGTGCTGCACTCACGCGAGAAAAAATTGTGGCAGCGCAATCCAAGATGTTTGTCTGTATTGCCGACGAATCCAAATTGGTGGATGTCTTGGGTGTATTTCCATTGCCCGTCGAAGTCATTCCCATGTCAAGCGCCCGCATCATGGCGCAGTTTGCCAAGCTAGGTGGGCAAGCTCAAGTTCGCATGAAGGAGGGGCAAGCCTTGGTCACCGACAACGGCCAACACATCATTGATGTGAGGGGCTTGAAGATCAATGATCCTGTGGCTTTTGAAGCCCAAGTAAGCCAATGGCCAGGTGTTGTTACCGTGGGTGTATTTGCCTATCAAAAGGCTCAAGTTTGTCTGCTGGGCACTGCAGATGGCGTGAAGACACTGACGTTTTAATTCGGCAGCGCCTCAGTCACTTAATCTGCTGACATGCCTTGATGCCTTAACAGGGCATTGATGGAGGGCTCGCGCCCCCTGAATTCAATGAAAGACTCTAGGGCAGGGCGGCTGCCTCCTGCCTCCAAAATGGCTTTTCTGTATCGACGGCCCGTTTCTAAACTGGGCGAGCCATCGGGCTGAGAGGTTTCTTCAAACGCCGCATACGCATCTGCCGACAAAACTTCTGCCCACTTGTAGCTGTAATAACCCGCGGCATAGCCGCCCGCAAAAATGTGGCTGAAAGTGTGTGCCATGCGGTTGAATTCAGGTGGCTGAATGACTGCAACTTCTGCGCGCACTTTGTGCAAAACGGGCATGAAATCTTCTTCTGGTTTGTGTTCGCTGTGAAGCAAGATATCGAGCAAAGCAAACTCAATTTGGCGCAAGGTTTGCAAACCACTTTGGAAATTTTTGGCGGCCACCATTTTGTCAAATAAAGCTTGGGGCAAGGGTTCGCCAGTTTTGACATGCGCAGTCATGTGCTTGATGACAGGCCATTCCCAACAGAAATTTTCCATGAATTGGCTGGGTAACTCGACGGCATCCCACTCAACACCACTGATGCCCGAAACATCGCGTTCGTTCACTTGTGTCAACATGTGATGCAAGCCGTGGCCAAACTCGTGAAACAGCGTAATGACATCGTCATGCGTGAGCAAAGCGGGATTGCCGTCGACACCTTCTGCAAAATTGCAGACCAAATGAGCGACAGGTGTTTGCAATTGGCCGTTGTCAGGTCGCAACCAACGGGCGCGAACATCGTCCATCCATGCGCCTCCGCGCTTGCCGGCACGAGCTGGCGGGTCAAGGTAAAACTGTCCGATCAATTGCCCGTTTCTTTCTATGCGATAGAAAGCCACTGCAGGGTGCCATACGGGGGCAATGTCGGCTTGAATATTGACTTCGAACAGCGTCTCAATGATTTTGAAAAGACCTTGTAAAACTTTAGGAGCGGTGAAATATTGCTTCACTTCCTGCTCGCTGAAACTGTAACGGGCTTCCTTCAGTTTTTCGCCAATAAAGGACCAATCCCATGCTTGAGGATCTTGAAGGTTTAGATGCTCTGCAGCAAACTGCCGCATGTCTTGCAAATCTTTGGCTGCAAAGGGGCGAGCACGTTGTGACAAGTCGCGCAGAAATGCAATGACCTTGGCGGGAGAGTCTGCCATTTTGGTGGCCACAGATACTTCTGCAAAGTTTTGGAATCCCAGTAATTGGGCCTCCTCTTGTCTGAGTTGCAAAATTTCTTGAATGAGCGTGCTGTTGTCCAATTCAGCAAACTGTGCATCAGCCTTGTCGGAAGCGCGCGTGACATAGGCTCGATAAAGTTTTTGACGCAAATCACTGCTTACAGCAAACTGCATGACCGGCAAGTAGCATGGCATTTTTAATGTGAGTTTGTAGCCCGATTGACCGTCTTTTTCAGCTGCCGCCCTGGCAGTATGGACAACATCTTCAGGCACACCAGCCAATTCATCTTCAGTGACAAAGAGGGAAAAACGATCGGTGGCATCGAGTGCGTTTTCACTGAATTTTTGGCTCAATTCGGCCATGCGCTCTTGGATGGCCGCATACCTTAGCTTGGCATCCCCTTGAAGTTCTGCACCGCCTAAAACAAAATCGCGAAGTGCATTCTTCAAGGCTTGTTGTTGCGCTTTATCCAACTGGGCAGGCGCGACTGCCTTGTACTTGGCATAGAGCCGCTCGTCTGCGCCAAGGCGTGTCCAAAATTCAGTGACCTTGGGCAGCGCGTCGTTGTATGCAGATCGCAGTTCGGGAGAGTCGGCTACGTTGTTCAAATGACTCACGGCCCCCCAAGTGACGATGAGTTTTTCAGTGCAAACATCTAGTACTTTAGAGATCGCATGCCAGTCAGAGGGGAAATCTTTTTGCGAGACCTGATCTAGGGCATTTGAAGCTAACTTTAAAAGTTCATCAACTGCTGAATTCACATGCTCTGGCTTGATTTGATCAAACAAGGGCAATTCGCTAGTTTGCAACAGAGGGTTGGCTGATGGCGTCGTCATGGATGAAAAACTTTCAAACTTGAATGAAGAAAAGGGTTTGTAAAATTAAGCCCGCTCGGCGGCTTCGAGTGTGTTGACAAGTAACATGGTAATCGTCATTGGCCCCACGCCACCAGGGACAGGGCTGATGTAGCCAGCCACCTGAGACACGCCTTCAAAATCAACATCACCGCACAGTTTGCCTTCGTCGTTTCGGTTCATGCCCACATCAATCACCACCGCACCAGGTTTCACCATGTCTGCTGTCAGAATTTTGATTTTGCCTACGGCAGCCACAATGACATCGGCTTGCAAGGTCATGGCCTTTAAATTGGTACTAGCGCTGTGGCAAATGGTCACAGTGGCATTCTTTTGAAGCAACATCAAGGCCATGGGTTTGCCTACGATGTTGCTTCGGCCAATGACCACGGCGTGCTTGCCTTTCAGGTCGTACCCAATGCTTTCCAGCATCTTCATACAGCCATAGGGTGTGCAAGGCCAAAATCCAGGCATGCCAGTCATGAGAGCGCCGGCACTTGCTATGTGAAAACCGTCGATATCTTTGGCCGGTGAAATGGCTTCAATCACTTTTTGAGCGTCAATGTGCGCTGGCAAAGGCAACTGAACCAAGATACCGTGAATGGTTTTGTCAGCATTCAGTGCTTCGATGCGAGCCAGAAGATCGACTTCGCTGAGGCTTTCAGGGTGCTTCTCTAAAACGGAATGAAGCCCGCAGTCTTGGCAAGCTTTAACTTTGTTTCGCACATAGACTTGGCTTGCAGGGTTGTCGCCAACCAAAATAACAGCCAAGCCAGGTGTGATGCCTTTGGCTTTTAAAGCTGAAGCGCGTTTTGTGACGTCAGCACGCAATTGTTGCGAGAGGGCGTTTCCGTCAATTCTTTGGGCTGTCATGTGGAGATCGATTTCAATGTTAAAAATTGAGTTGGCTTTAAGCAAAAACGCCCGCGAGTTTGAGGTTCACGGGCGTTTGGAATAGCCTTTACAAGGCACTCGATCTTATGCCTTTGGGGCGTTTTGTCCTAGCGCAATTTTGAGCAAATCAGCCACGGTGTTGGCGTTGAGCTTTTCCATGATGTTGGCGCGGTGAGCCTCAACCGTTTTGATGCTGATGCCTAAATCATCGGCAATTTGCTTGTTCAAGCGGCCGGCCACAATACGTTCAAGGACTTGGGCTTCACGGCCTGTCAGCTTTGACAAAAGGGCGTCACGATTGGCTGCATTTTGATGGTCAGAGAATGATCCTCTTGCACTGTCAAGCATGCGCTCAACCAGGCTGACAAGGTCGTCTTCTTTGAAGGGCTTCTGAATAAAATCCATTGCACCTTTTTTCATGGTGTTGACCGCCATGGGCACATCGCCGTGTCCCGTGATGAACACAATGGGCAATGGGGAGCGGCGCTCCACCAATTTATCTTGAAGTTCCAGGCCTGTCATGCCGCCCATGCGGATATCGACAATGAGGCAAGCCACTTCTCGGGGGTCATATCGACTTAGAAAAGATTCAGCCGAGTCAAAGCACCTGACACGGTAGTCTTTGCCCTCTAGGAGCCATTGAAGTGAATCGCGAACAGCCTCGTCGTCGTCAACAACGTAAACAGTTCCTTTTTTGGGTATCAAACTCATGGGGGTTCCCAGTTCTACTTGCTAATTCAATTTGGCGAAATTGCCGAGGAGGGTATCCAAAAGGAAAAACAACAACCAACAACTTCGTCGGCATTGTAGAGGTTCTCGGCCGTAATTCTGCCTTGGTGGGACTCAACAATGGTTCTGCACAGATTCAAGCCAATCCCCATGCCTTCCACTTTGGTGGAAAAGAAGGCCTCATAAAGACGCCCCATCACTTGTGGCGGTAAGCCTTTACCCGAGTCAGTGACCGAAAAATGGACGGTATTATGGCTTGCAATGACCTTGGGCACGACTCGCAATTCCACATGGCGTTTGCCGACTGGTCTTTCGGCGGTGTCAATTGACTCGGCCGCATTTTTCATTAAATTCACCAGTACTTGCTCAATGAGGATGGGGTCTACGCTCAGTTTGGGTAGGCGTGCAGCAACGTAATGGGACAAGCGGACATTGCGACGGCGGAGTTCAATTTCCGCCAACTCAACAGCTTCGTTGACCATGGACAAAACTTGAGAGGGTGTTCTGTTGGGTTCGCTTCGCTTCACAAAAGTTCGAATTCTGTGAATGATTTGGCCAGCCCTTTGGGCTTGGTGGGAGGTTTTTTCCAGCGCCCAAACCAAGTCTTTTTCTTCCATTTGTTGAGCTTTGATGCGCGACAGCATGCCGTTGCAATAGTTGGCGATAGCCGTCAGAGGCTGGTTGAGTTCGTGTGCAACACTAGAGGCCATTTCTCCCATGGTGATCAGGCGACTGGCGTTTTGGGCCCGTTCTGCTTGCTGTGAAGCCAATTCCTCTGCCTGTCTGCGTGCCGTGATGTCTGTGGCAATGACCAGTTGTGCCAGCCTGCCATCTGCCCAGTTGATGTAACGGGTGCGAATTTCGAGCCACTTGTCCAAGTGCTCAAGATAAATTTCTGCCCGTTCGGCCGGTGCCACTGTCAGGCTCTCGGTAGGCAAGCCTGCCAAAGCGTCGACATCGTCCATCTCCGTTTCTGAGGTTCGTATGTCCAACATGCCCGCTTTGGCAACCAGATTCAAATGGCCGTGGGTATCGGTGCCAAACCATTGGCGATAAAGTTTGTTGGCAAACAGCAACTCTGCGCTACCCAATGGCGCTACAGAAACTGAAGCATCCAAGGCCTCCAGCACAATGGTGAAGCGTTCATAGGAAGCAGCCAGTTGCTCACGCACGCGGTTGGGCTCAGTGATGTCCGTCATGGAGGTCATCCAACCTGTTTGTTGGCCATTGGCATCGATAAGGGGGGAAACATAAAGTCGAGCATCAAAGATGCTGTTATTTTTGCGTTTGACCCGAACCTGAAAGCCCCCCGAATTTTGCTTGCCACTGAGTTCTTCCTCAAGGCGTGCCATTAATAATTCGCGGTCTTCCTCTGGCCAATAGGGGTATGGTGCTACGGCACCAATCAGTTCTTTTTCTTGCCAGCCAGTCATTTGGCAGAAAGCCAAATTGACGTAAGTGATTCGTCCTTCCATGTCCAACGCTCGCATGCCAGTCAAGATGGAGTTTTCCATGGCACGTCTGAAATTGGTTTCTGCAAACAACTCTTTTTGTGTTTGTTGTCGCCTTCGGGTGTGACGCCAATTGCCGATGAGCATCCATGCAGTCAGCAAGCTGAGTGAGCCAATGACCCAGAACAAACCATGGCCAACGATATCTTGAGAAGTTCGCCAAGCTTGTGCTCTCAAAATGAGTCCGTTTCCAACAGGCGACACAGGCACTTCAAATTCGTTGTTTTGGCTAGAAATACCAGGCAAGAAACTCCAAACATTGATGCGTTTTGGAATGGACTGTCCGGCAATCAGGTTGCCATCACTGTCCAATAACGACACAGCATATTTGGCCAATATTTCACTGGGAACTCCAAATCTTAAAAGGCTTTCAACCGCGTACTCGGCCATGATCACGCCATTGAAACGGCCCTGCGCATTGGTCAGTGGTGTGTGAAGTTGGAGCACCACATTTTTGGCGTAATTCTCTTGTCCCGATAAGTTGTTTGCGATGGATAAACTGCCATCGTCCTCTTGGGAGTAGATGGGTTGCATCAGGTCGCGGGCCAGTGTGTAACTGTTTTCGGATTCGCCCCACTTTAAGATCTCACCAACTCGCCATTTTTGGCTCATCAAAACACTGGGCGCGGTTTGACTGGCCAAAATTTTTCTGCGGTCATCTATCCAAGCCAAGGTTTGGAGCTCTGGGTTCTTCATCACAAGCGTTTCTGCACGTCTTGAAAACTCTCTGATGTCGACATCTTTGTTGGAAATGTCGCGAGCCAAACGCATGATTTGCTCTTGACGTTCAAGCAAACGCAACCTTAAGCGTTGTTGGCTGTATTCAACGTCCCGTTTGACAGCTTCTTGCTCTCGATCGATTTCTTCGACTCGCAAATACCAAAAAGAAAAAGCAATGG
Organism: uncultured Burkholderiales bacterium; assembly: GCA_903961095.1. Classification (GTDB taxonomy): domain Bacteria; phylum Pseudomonadota; class Gammaproteobacteria; order Burkholderiales; family Burkholderiaceae_C; genus Limnohabitans_A. The sequence goes on from CAJCDH010000272.1 coordinate 9,136, forward strand.
CCGTAAAAAATAACAAGACGGATGCAATTGGGGCTAAAGTTGCAAAGCGGTCTTGTTTGACAGGATTTTGTCTTTTCCACCAACGGCGCCACCAAGCTACCGGCTTGATGGCCAGGATGCTTTTGGATTCGTTTTTCGTCTTCATAACTAGAGTTTAGGGGAATACCTCCTCTGTTTATTTCGTTATATGAAATCATTAAGCGCCATTTGAAATTTTCATAACATTGTGAGAGAATTACAAAAAAATAGATCAACCACGGCCTACAAAGGAGACAAACATGTCAGCCGTTCAGCCAAATAACGTCCTCTCAGACGTGGATGCCATTGAGACCCGCGAATGGATGGACGCCTTGTCCGCCGTCATTGAAAAAGAAGGTGGCGAACGCGCGCACTTCTTGTTAGAACAACTGTTGGAACACGCAAGGCAGAAAAGCATCGATATGCCTTTTTCGGCCAATACGGGCTATGTCAACACCATTGAGCCCGACCAAGAAGCTCATTGCCCAGGCAACATTGAAATTGAAGAACGCCTGCGCTCATACATGCGTTGGAATGCGATGGCCATGGTGGTGAAGGCGAATCGCCATAACCCCGAAGACGGTGGCGATTTGGGTGGCCACATTGGCTCCTTTGCTTCATTGGCCCATATGTTTGGAGCTGGCTTTAATCACTTTTGGCATGCAGAGAGTGAAAATCATGGTGGTGACTGCTTGTACATCCAAGGCCATGTCTCACCAGGTGTTTATGCACGCGCCTACCTTGAAGGCCGATTGACCGAAGAGCAATTGCTCAACTTCCGTCAAGAAGTAGATGGCAAAGGCTTGTCAAGTTATCCGCACCCCAAATTGATGCCTGAATTTTGGCAATTTCCTACAGTCTCCATGGGCCTCGGC
>CAJCDH010000273.1 GCA_903961095.1 uncultured Burkholderiales bacterium
CACATCGCTCTATTGCCTTAGAAGCCGATGCCAAACATTTGGTCACCGATGTGTGGACGTCTGTGGGTGTGGTCATTGGCATCGGTCTGGTAAGTATCACGGGGTGGCTGTGGTTGGATGCGCTGGTGGCCATTGGTGTAGCCTTGAATATTCTGAAAGAAGGTTTCCATCTCATTTGGCGCTCGTCGCAAGGTTTGATGGACGAGGCGGTGGAACAAGAAGTCATTGTGCAGATCAACACCACCCTAGAAGGTTTTGCACATCAGCGCAATGATGTCTCAATCATTCGCTTTGACCATGTGACTACGCGCAAAGCAGGGCAACGAAGGTTTGTCGATTTGCACATGCACATGCCTGCGTCATGGACCTTGGGCCGTGCAGCGGCACTTCGAACCAGTGTAGAGCAGGCTTTGATGAGTGCGGTGCCAGGTTTGCGTGCATCTATTCAATTGCTGCCTTCGGATGTAGAAGCGCATTTTGATTCTGAAAGAGATTTGCTGTGATTGGTGTAGCGCAACGCGTACTCGAGGCGCGAGTGGTGGTGGATGACCAAGTGATTGGGCAAATTCAAAAGGGTTTGTTGTTGCTGTTGTGCGCCGAGCAAGGCGACACTTTTGCCAATGCTGACAAGATGCTTAGCAAGCTTTTGAAGTTGCGAATTTTTAGTGATGAAGATGGGAAGATGAATCGGTCACTTCAAGATTTGGATGGCAATGGTTTGCAAGGTGGTTTGTTGGTGGTTAGCCAGTTCACTTTGGCGGCCGATGTCAGCGGTGGCAATCGCCCAAGCTTTACGCGTGCTGCATCGCCCGCCGAGGGCCAACGTTTGTATGACTACTTTGTGTCTCAAGCCCGAGAAGTTCACCCCATCGTACAAACTGGCAAATTTGCAGCAGATATGAAAGTTCACTTGGTGAATGATGGCCCAGTAACCATCCCGTTACAAATGTAATTGGGGTAAATTGTTTTTCCCCAAAACTCACAGACACGCATAATCGAGACATGAACGAAAACAAAAATGATTTTGCGAAGCTGAGTTTGTCAGCGTCGATGTTGGGCAATTTAGAGCAGTTGGGCTATTTGCAAATGACGGCCATTCAGGCGGCCAGTTTGCCGGTCACATTGGCGGGCAAAGACTTAATTGCGCAGGCCAGTACGGGCAGCGGCAAGACCGCAGCTTTTGGTATTCCTTTGGTCGAAAAAATTCTGCCTGCAGACTTTGCGGTGCAAGCCATGATTTTGTGTCCAACACGCGAGTTGGCCGATCAGGTGAGTCAAGAAATTCGCCGCTTGGCACGTGCGGTGGGCAATGTCAAAGTGGTCACCTTGTGTGGCGGTGTGGCACTGCGTGGACAGGTGCTGAGTTTGGAACATGGCGCACATGTGGTGGTGGGTACGCCCGGCCGCATCATGGACCATTTGGAGCGTGGTTCTTTGAAACTCAAAGGCCTTCAAACCTTGGTGCTCGACGAAGCCGATCGCATGCTGGACATGGGTTTCTTTGACGATATCGCTACCGTGGCCCGGCAGTGTCCTGCCAAACGACAAACACTTTTGTTCTCGGCAACCTATCCAGAAGGCATTGCCAAGTTGGCCACGCAGTTCATGAAAGAACCACAAACGGTGAAGGTTGAAACTCAGCACAGCGCCAACAAGATCAAACAAATTTTTGTGCAGGTTAAAGAGTCTGAACGTTTGCATGCCGTGTCGATGGTGCTGAATCATTTCAGGCCCACTTCAACACTGGCGTTTTGCAACACCAAAGTGCAGTGCCGCGATTTGGTGGCCGTGTTGCAAGCGCAAGGTTTCAGCGCGCTGGCGTTGTATGG
>CAJCDH010000274.1 GCA_903961095.1 uncultured Burkholderiales bacterium
GCTGATGCGCCGTCAGAAAGAATCTCAACTCGCTCAACCGCAGCCAAAGGAATTTGGTTCAAGTCTTGGACTGATCCAGAAAAAGGAGCCTTAGAAATACGACGTCCATCAACCAGCACCAAAGTACGGTTGGAACCCAGACCGCGCAGGTCAATGTCTGACAAGGCTTGAGCAGAGTTACCAGACTGGGGCTTTGTATTGCCAAAGGATGAGAAGTTTGAATCACGGAGAAGCTCAGCAACAGAAATCTGACCGCTTGCCTCAATGGCTGCTCGGTCGATCACTGTCACGGGTGAAGCACCCTCTGTTGCTGCAGTCTTTAGACGCGAACCAGTAATCACAAGTTGGGTGTCTGTTGTTGCGGCTTGTTGGGCATACGCGCTAGGAGCAATCAAAGCTCCAAGGGCTACCAGGCAGGCCGTGGTGATTTTTGTCTTTTTTAGCATTCGCACTGTTCGAACTCCTAAATATTGTTGAAAGAGATAACTAAAATTAAATGTGTCAATTTGATAAAATTAGCTACTTTGTCACTTTAATACACCACTTTTACTAAAGTCAACAATATTTAATTTAATTCTGTTAAGTGTTTTTTTTCTCCCACTAAGAAGCTAAAAGCGACTTGCTTCTTAACAAATTTCACCCCGTTTGCAGCCCAAAGTTTCAAGATAAAACCGTATTTTAATCATCGCTAAGTAATTTTCAGCAGGCATCGAAGCATGTATTCGTATGTCAAAAAATAACTTAGGCGATCTTTCGGAACAGTTACTCCCACTCAATGGTGGCAGGTGGTTTGCTACTCACGTCATAGGTCACGCGGTTTATGCCGCGTACTTCGTTGATGATGCGGCCAGATACTTTCTTCAGCAAGGCATAAGGCAATTCAGCCCAGTCAGCCGTCATAAAGTCAGAGGTCTGAACGGCACGGAGCGCAACCACATAATCGTAAGTCCGCCCGTCACCCATCACGCCAACGCTCTTCACCGGCAAGAACACCGTGAAGGCTTGGCTGGTGAGGTCATACCAAGACTTGCCTTTGTCGTCGGTAAAGTTACGCAGCTCTTCAATGAAAATGGCATCCGCACGGCGCAGTAAATCTGCATATTCTTTTTTCACTTCGCCCAAAATGCGGACACCCAATCCAGGCCCTGGGAAGGGATGGCGGTAGACCATCTCACGCGGCAAGCCAAGCGCAACACCTAATTCGCGAACTTCGTCTTTGAACAGTTCACGCAAAGGCTCTAGCAATTTCAAGCCCAACTGTTCAGGCAGGCCGCCCACATTGTGGTGGCTCTTGATGGTCACAGCCTTCTTGCTTTTGGCACCACCAGATTCAATGACATCTGGATAAATGGTGCCTTGAGCCAGAAAGCTTGCTCCCTTGTGACCGCCGGTACCCGCTTTCAATTTGGCCGCTTCGTCTTTAAACACATCAACAAACAAACCGCCAATGATCTTGCGTTTTTGTTCGGGCTCGCTCACCCCAGCCAATTTACCTAAGAACAAATCGCTGGCATTGACGCGTATCACGCGTGCATGCAATTTGCCTTCAAACATTTCCATCACCATGTCGCCTTCGTTCAAGCGCAAAAGCCCATGATCCACAAACACGCACGTCAGTTGATCGCCAATGGCGCGGTGAATGAGGGCTGCTGCAACAGAAGAATCTACGCCACCCGACAAGCCCAAAATGACTTCTTCGTCGCCCACTTGCTGGCGAATTTTGGCAACCGCCTCTTCAATGTAGTCGCCCATGATCCAATCAGGGCTTGCCTTGCAAATGTCCAAAACAAAACGATTAAGCAATGCTTGACCTTGAATGGTATGTGTCACTTCAGGGTGAAACTGCACTGCGTAAAAACGCCGTGCTTCATCGGCCATGCCTGCAATGGGGCAAGAAGGTGTTGAGGCCATGACTTTAAAGCCATCTGGCAACTGAGTCACTTTGTCACCATGGCTCATCCACACTTTGAGCATGCCATGGCCTTCAGACGTTGCAAAGTCTTCAATGCCCTTCAGCAATTCAGTATGGCCGTGGGCACGAACTTCTGCGTAGCCAAATTCACGCGTTTGCCCAGCTTCAACTTTTCCGCCCAATTGCTCAGCCATGGTTTGCATGCCGTAGCAAATTCCAAGAACAGGAATACCCAACTCAAAAACTGCATCAGGAGCGCGATCATCCACTTCATAAACGCTAGCGTGCGAACCCGACAAAATGATGCCCCTCAGATTCCCGTCTTTGGCGTATTCACGCACCCAATCGCTGGTGACATCGCATGGATGCACTTCACAAAACACATGGGCTTCACGAACTCGTCGCGCAATGAGTTGGGTCACTTGTGAGCCAAAGTCGAGGATCAGAATTTTGGAATGCGACATGGAACGTTCAGAATCAAAAAATAGGGTTTAAAAAGCTCAGCGCCGAATTAATCAGCGCGGTAGTTGGGTGCTTCTTTGGTAATTTGCACGTCGTGCACATGGCTTTCGCGTATGCCGGCAGACGTAATTTCTACGAACTCAGCTTTGTTGCGCATGTCTTCAATGGTGGGGCAACCGCAGTAGCCCATGCTGGCACGCAAGCCTCCAGCCATTTGAAAAAGAATGGCCACCACCGAACCTTTGTAGGGCACCCTACCTTCAATGCCTTCTGGTACCAATTTGTCGGCATTGGGATTGCCAGTGCTGGACTCTTGAAAGTAGCGATCTGCGCTGCCTTGTTGCATGGCCCCAATGCTGCCCATGCCTCGGTAGCTCTTGTAACTGCGCCCTTGGTACAAAATGATTTCGCCAGGGGCTTCTTCGGTACCGGCAAACATACCGCCCATCATGACGGTGCTAGCACCTGCTGCAATGGCTTTGGCAATGTCACCGCTGTAGCGAATGCCGCCATCTGCAATGAGAGGCACGCCTGTTCCTTGCAGCGCAGTGGCCACATTGTCGATGGCCATCACCTGCGGTACGCCAACACCAGCCACAATGCGTGTGGTGCAAATGGACCCAGGGCCAATACCCACCTTGACCGCATCTGCTCCCGCTTCAACCAAGGCCAAAGCTGCAGCACCTGTCGCAATGTTGCCGCCAATCACTTCTATGTGTGGGTAGTTTTTCTTCACCCAACGCACACGTTCAATCACACCTTGGCTGTGTCCGTGAGCCGTGTCCACCACAATGGCATCTACACCAGCCTTGACCAATGCTTCTACGCGCGCTTCTGTTCCCTCGCCTACGCCAACCGCAGCACCTACCAACAGCCGACCTGA
>CAJCDH010000275.1 GCA_903961095.1 uncultured Burkholderiales bacterium
CTCAGCAAAGGCTTGATTCATGATCCCATCTCGGCCATTCAATCGACCCTGCTCGAGGTGACCAAAATTATGAATCAGCACCAAGCTGATGAACCCATGCGAATTTCCTGTGCTCTCACCAATGGCCAAGACATGTGGGCCTTCAGATATTCCAGCGATGACCAGTCACCCAGCATGTACTACGGATCACCAAACACACGCGCCACTGACACCAGACACAACCTCATCACCACCATTGCCTCTGAGCCTTCGGACTCCAATGCTACACATTGGTTCAAGGTTGAAGAGCGCCATGGCGTTCATTGGACTGAGCGCGGGTTGACGCATTTCGAAATCAACATTTAGTCACCCATGAATTACTCAGATCGATCTTACTGATACGGGTAAACCCGAATAGCATGGAACTTTCTTTTTACTCGCTTGATTCGTCCAACCTGACCAAGGCACAGTTGGCAGAAATACTGTTTGAGCAGTTGGGGCTGAACAAACGAGAGGCCAAGGATTTCATAGATGCTTTTTTTGAAATCATTTCCGCACAGCTGGCTGACGGGCAAGATGTCAGGATATCTGGCTTTGGCAGCTATGAGGTGCAAACAAAGTCAACGCGTCCCGGGCGCAATCCAAGAACCGGGGAGCCCGTTCAGATAAAGCCAAGGCGAGTGGCCACATTCAGGGCAAGTGCGCAGTTGAAGCAGCAGCTGAAACAACCGTTGTGAAAAACTTAATGCAACATTTCCAGTCTTTGGCGCATAACCACTATGTGCCTCGAAATCCACATGAGAAATGTATGGTTGAAAATTCTTCTTTTTTGGTTAAAGAATTCCATATCGCGCAAATACATCAGCTAGCTTATCCCCACGTTGTAGGTCTCTTAAAGTGTTTGATTCGCCAGACACTTTTTTAAAAGCAATCTCTAAAACCTCATCCTCTGCTTTTTTCGGCACCACAACTAAGCCATCTACGTCCCCCACTATCAAGTCCCCCGGCATAACGAACACGCCGGCACATTCAATTGGAATATCCAAAGCCATGATGCGAGCCCGCCCCTTGCTATCTAACGGGGCAATTCCTCCATGAAAAACTGGGAACTTCATGGAACGAATTGCACGGACATCTCTAGTGCATCCATCCATCACAGCACCGGCTGCGCCACGGGCTTGCGCTGCTGTTGACAGCAATTCACCCCAAGGACCAATCCGGGCTGAGTTCGAGCAGGCAAAAATTGGAATTTCAAAGGGCTTTAATCTGTCAATCAATTTAATCTCTAATTCATAGGGATTTGTGCCCTCATCATGGTGCCACACCTCCATAAAACTGGCAGTTCGGGCTCTTCCAACCAAAATCAGAGAGTCATCTAGTGGGCGAATCTTTGAGGACATCGCTTGATTACGAAATCCTGCACTGTCAAGTGCATCAGAAATAATAGACGTAAAAAGTTTGTCTCGAATCTGTTCAAAGAGTATTCGATCGGTTTCTTGAGATGAATTCATTTCAGCGCTCCTACTAAATTTTTAATAAGTCAAAAAATTAACCCTACAACTGTTAACGATGATTGGTTGATGAGAATGAGTGACATAAAAATCTATAAAAGATTTTCAATTACATAGCAGATGTAAAACCGCCATCAACTGTCATAATCAAGCCATTGACAAAAGATGCTTCATTAGAGGCCAAAAAAACGGCCGCAGGACCAATTTCCTCTAGGCGTCCCCAGCGACCAACAGGCGTTCTTTCTTGGACCCATTTGGTAAATTTTGGATCCTCTACCAAAGCAGTATTCATTTCTGTTGCAAAAAAGCCTGGTGCAATGCAATTCACCGTAATCTGATTTGGCGCAAGCTCCACTGCCAGTTGCTTTCATAACGCATGTACTGCTCCTTTACTCGCAACATAAGCAGAAATAGAAGGCCTAGCATTGAAAGCGCTCATCGAACCTATCAATATAATTCGACCATTTTTCTTTTCCACCATCAAAGGCGTCACCGCTTTACAAAGTACCCAAATGGCGCTCAAATTAGTATTGATAATTTTTTCGAAATTTTCCAATTCAAAATCTTGTATTGCTTGCCGATGATTGATACCGGCATTAGCAATCAAAACATCTACTTTACCCCATTGCTTTATTAAGTC
>CAJCDH010000276.1 GCA_903961095.1 uncultured Burkholderiales bacterium
CGGAGATACACGCATGCGAAACCAGCAGTCTGGCGCTGATGCGTCGCTGTGGCCTAGAAATCAAGGCCTCACCGCAACAAGTGGTTCGAACCTTGCCGCAGGACTTTGCGCGCCTGTTTCCGGGCAGTGGGGGCGCCCTCTATGGCCAGGCAACACACGGCTGGATGTCGGCCTTCGCGCGCCCCTCATCGCGCAGCAAAGTGCCGGGCCTTTACACGGCGGGGGGCAGCGTGCACCCGGGGCCGGGCGTACCCATGGCAGCCATGTCGGGGCGTTTGGCGGCCGCGACGCTGATGGCGGACCTCGGTTTGACCAAGTCGTCGCGCCGGGTGGTTATCTCTGGTGGTATGTCGACGCGCTAAGCGATGACGGCGAATACGGCCTCTCCATCATTGCCTTTGTGGGCAGTGTGTTCTCGCCCTACTATGCATTGGCACGCAGCCGCGCAGGCGGTGTTGCCGAGCCTGAAAACCATTGCGCTTTGAATGTGGCGCTGTATGGCAAAGGCGGCAAGCGTTGGACCATGACAGAGCGCGGTCGATCGCACATTTCGCGCAGCGCCCAGCATTACCAAATTGGCCCCAGCAGTCTGCATTGGGACGGTCAAGCGCTCACCATTGACATTGATGAAATCAATGTGCCCCTGCCCATGTCCGTGCGTGGCCGAGTCACAGTGCGGCCTGAAGGACTTTGTAACTTTGTCACGCCCTTGGACAATGAAGGCTTACACCGCTGGGGTCCCATTGCGCCCTGCTCGCGTGTTGAAGTTGAAATGGACAACCCACAGTTTAATTGGCGTGGTCATGCCTACATGGATTCCAACGAAGGCGATGAACCCGTTGAAAACGGCTTTCAAGATTGGGACTGGGCGCGCGCAGAAATGGCCAATGGCGATACCAGTGTGGTCTACGATGTGCGGCCCAAACAAGGACCAGGCAGAGTTGTGGCTCAACGTTTTTCACCGGATGGCAGTTACACCGCTTTCACAGCGCCGGCTCGACACAACTTGCCTCCTTCAGGCTGGCGACTTTCGCGGGGCATGTGCAGTGAATCGAGCCAGGCACCCGAACTGCTGAGCACTTTAGAAGACACGCCGTTTTATGTTCGCTCCTTGCTGCGCACTCAACTGTTGGGTGAGAACGTGACTGCGGTGCACGAGTCATTGGACATTCCCAGACTGGTGTCATTGCCAGTGCGCTTCATGTTGCCTTTTCGAATGCCGCGACGTGCCTAGCTGAATTTTTTGAGTGTTGCGTGGCGTGATCTTTTTGTTCAGTCGTTTTGACGAGCGCGTGCCAGTGTTCGCTCTCGCTCTCTGGGTCCAAAGCTAGAAGCCAATGCGCCCTCGGCTTCTAAGCCTTCCAGGTAAATGCTTTCAATCTCTGGTGCAGCCCGCAGCAGTTCGCGCTCGGCAAAAGGCATATGGAGCAAGGCTCTGAGCGCAAACAAAATTCGCAACCAACCTGGCACCCACACTCTGCGCTTGCGCTGCATCATGCCCTGCACAATGACGCGAGCTGTTTCTTCTGGCGATGTCTCGCTGTTCAAGGGGCCTGGCATGGTGGCTCGCAATCTCACAAAGCCTGGATGCAGGGCACCTTCCGTGACCAGTGGCGTGCGCACCCAGCCCGCATGGACAACACCCACACCCACACCATGCGCAGCCATCTCAATGCGCAAAGAATTGCCCATGGCCTCGGCAGCCGATTTGCTGGCAGCATAAGCAGACATCACAGGAGGATGCGCAAAAGAAGATACCGACGCATTGATGAGCACATAGCCACGTTGCCGCATGATGGCAGGCAAGGCCGCACGAACGGTGTTAAAAACACCAAACACATTGACCTCGATACAGCGTTTCCAAGCTTCAGGGTCAATGTAGGCCATCGGCCCAAAAGCAGCAACGCCTGCGTTGGCAAAGACGATGTCGATTCGGCCCAGTTTGTCCAATGTTTTTTCAACCACCTCTTGTAAGGCTTGCAATTGCGTGACATCGGCCACCCAGTGAAGCGTTTGAGGGCCGCAGCGTTGGGCCATTTGAGCCAGGGGTTCTGCATCGCAGTCCACCAAAACAGGAACGCCGCCATGGGCCAATACTTCAAGGGCCGTGGCTGCGCCAATGCCGGAAGCTGCACCGGTAATTAAGACGACGCGACCGTCGAGCGTGTTTTTTGAAGTTGCCATTTGCTCATCCAAGCTAGGACGATCACGCTTGTCAAACCGACTTGGTGACCATGAAATACACAATGGGCAAGGGTAGCACGGTAGAAATGGCACCGGCTATTTTCCAAATACGGGACAGGCGCCAATAGTCTTCAGTGATCTCAGAATATTGTTGAAGCAAAGCGCGCTGTTTGAATTGAATGGGCACCAGCACGAACAACCAAATCAAGCCTGAAAAAGTCAGCAGCCAATAGGACCATTGAATCCAGGGGTGGCTTGCACCCCCTCCAAAATTTTCTGCCATGCCATGACCTGTCCAAACCACACCCACCGCCCCTACTAACGTGAACATGAGGTCCGTAATCAGCACCATCTTGTTGCTGAATTGAACGATGGCGTGATTGCGCGTGCGCTCAGCCAACAAGGCCCAAACGCCGCTCACAATCACGTTGCCTAAAAACAAGCACGCGCATACCAAGTGAATGACTTTGAGGGTAGGTGTCATTTAGGGTCACTTTGTCGGGGGGTTTCAGATGGCAAACCATCCGAATTGGCACAACGCTGCATGGCTTGATGCTGATCTGCTTCAAGTTTTTGGCGAGTCATTTCTTTGGCCCGTCGTAAATCACGAAATTGCCAATTTACAAACAGACCACCAGCAACCAGCAACACCACAACTTCAACAATTTTCAAGTCCACGGTAAAGGGCGCTTTAACGGGGGGTTCTCTCGCGTTGTTCTAAACGGCCGAACAATTCCACCATCCATACAACACGCTCATCAAAACTTCGAACAGGCACCGTCCAGGGCTTCTCATGCGCCAAGGGGTTGCGCTCTCGGCTCACAATGTCAACCAAGTAATGGATGGCGGGCACTGGGCTGAGTATGACATCCGGTACTGCTGGCGCCTTCACCGCGACAGTGGCTGCGCGTGCCAATAGAGCCAGTTTGCGCGCGGTTGAAACCACAGTGCGGTGGTTCACAGAATCGAGGCCTTCACGCTCTAATTGTTTGCCTATTTCAGCATAGACCAAACGCGCAGCTTGAATGGCGGGACGACAGTCCCATGGCAATTCGGCCAAACCAAATTCACCGCGGCGGTACAGCGCATCTGCTCGCAGCAACAAGCGCTGTGTGAAACCAGCGATGCGCGAATCGAAGACAGGATTGGCTAACCAAGCATCTGCGTCCATGCCAATTTCACGGAACCAAGCGCGGGGAATGTACAAGCGCCCCATGCGCGCATCGGTGCCAACGTCTCTGGCAATATTGGTCAGTTGCATCGCCACGCCTAGCTCGCTTGCGCGTGCAATGGCGGTGTCTGTGCTTGCACCCATGATGATGGACATCATGGCGCCTACGGTGCCGGCAACCCTGGCGCCATAGGCTTCTACATCGGCCAAGTTTTCGTAGCGGCGTCCTTGTGAGTCCCACAAGAAACCATCTAGCAAGGCCTCTAGCAAGCCAATGGGAATACCATATCGGTGGACCACAATGGTCAACGCGCGGTCTGCGTCTTCGGCACCAGGGCGTCCTGCATAGATGGCCGCTAAGCGAGACTTCAAATCTGCCATGGCCAAAACAGGATCATCGCCTTCGTCAATGGCGTCGTCGGCCAAACGGCAAAACGCATAGAGCGCAATGGCGGGTGGCCGCAAACGGACCGGCAGCAA
>CAJCDH010000277.1 GCA_903961095.1 uncultured Burkholderiales bacterium
GCTTGTCGTTTTCTGCAGCATGCGTTGAAACTGACATGGGAACCAGAATACACAAGGAAATGCATAAGCTGATGGTGCGGTGTGAAAACAAGCGTTGGAGTGACGTCAAAACAATACTTTCTGTGGCCAAAGTCAGTCAGAATTTGGCGAGTGTAATAGAAACTTGCTCTAGTGTACATAAATAAAAAAAGTCGCGCAAGATCAACACCTTGCGCGACCTTCTTGAAGACATTTTTGAGCCTTCTCACAAACCCTATCAACCTTGTGCGGCCACCCTGTCAGCTTTGCTTTGAAGCTTATTCAAAGCGCTCAAATAGGCCTTGGCCGACGCCACAATGATGTCTGGATCTGCACCAACGCCATTGACCACGCGGCCGCTGTTTTGCAAGCGAACCGTGACTTCACCTTGGCTTTCGGTCGAACCGCTAATTGCGTTGACAGAATAAAGGACCATTTCTGCGCCACTTTCAACAATCGTTTCGATGGCTTTCAAAGATGCATCTACAGGCCCGTTGCCATCCGATTTGCCATGGACTTCTTTGCCTTCGATGGTAAAAACAACGGATGCCTGAGGGCGCTCACCTGTTTCACTGTGTTGTGACAATGAAACAAACGCATATTGTTCTTTATGCTGGGTCACGCTTTCTTCACTGACCAGGGCCAGGATATCTTCGTCAAAAATTTCACTCTTTCGATCGGCCAGTTCTTTGAACCGCGCAAATGCGGCGTTCAACTCTGACTCACTTTCAAGGACCGCACCAAGATCTTGCAGGCGTTGCTTGAAGGCATTGCGACCGCTTAATTTGCCCAGCACAATTTTGTTGGTAGACCAACCCACGTCTTCGGCACGCATGATTTCGTAAGTGTCTCGCGCTTTCAAAACGCCGTCTTGGTGAATGCCAGAGGCATGCGCAAATGCGTTAGCACCCACCACGGCCTTGTTTGGTTGCACCACAAAACCGGTGGTCTGACTTACCATGCGACTTGTTGAGACGATGTGAACCGGGTCAATGTTCATTTCAAGCCCAAAATAATCTTTGCGCGTTTTAACCGCCATGACAATTTCTTCTAAAGAGCAATTGCCAGCGCGTTCACCCAAGCCATTGATGGTGCACTCAACTTGACGGGCCCCGCCCAACTTCACGCCAGCCAAACTGTTGGCAACCGCCATGCCCAGGTCGTTGTGGCAATGCACAGACCAAATGGCTTTGTCTGAATTGGGAATGCGTTCACGCAAAGTTTTGATGAACTGACCATACAACTCGGGAACTGCATAGCCCACAGTGTCGGGCACATTGATGGTGCTTGCACCTTCGGCAATCACGGCTTCAAGCACTTGGCACAAAAAATCCATGTCGCTGCGATAACCATCTTCAGGGCTGAACTCAACATCGGCTACCAAATTGCGGGCAAAGCGAACCGATAACTTGGCTTGCTCCAAGACTTGATCTGGGGACATGCGGAGTTTCTTCTCCATGTGCAAGGCTGATGTGGCAATGAAGGTGTGAATGCGCCCACTGTTGGCGCCCTTGAGAGCCTCTGCAGCGCGAGAAATGTCACGGTCATTGGCACGCGAGAGCGAGCAAATGGTTGAATCCTTGATGGCATTGGCAATGGCTTTCACTGCTTCAAAGTCGCCGTTGGAGCTGGCTGCAAAACCTGCCTCAATGACGTCAACACGCAAGCGCTCTAATTGACGCGCAATGCGCAGCTTTTCATCACGCGTCATGGAAGCGCCGGGCGACTGTTCGCCATCACGCAATGTCGTGTCAAAAATAATCAATTTATCAGCCATTTTTCACTCCTGGTTTTAAATTCTCAAAAAGCAACTCTGAAATAAAAAAAGCCCGCTGCGTTTGGCATACGGGCTTCTAGGGAAATTGAACAGCGTGCGCTATACATCCCGCCCGTGAGGCGTCAGCAGTAGAGCTAGCAAATTTAATTTCATACAAATACTGTATCACAAGTTTTATAAAACTGCATCACTGATGAAGGTCGCGTTCATCGGGGTCTTGCGTGGAGGTGCTGATGACACTGGTTTGTTCACCTTTGAAACGGCGCCAGCCGTAAAGGGCATAACCACTCAAGCCGTAAAGAACAAACAAGCCAAAAAGCACCATGGGCGGATGAATGTTAACCACGGCAATGCCCAAGGCAATGAGCACAATGACCACAAATGGGACACTTTTTTTCATGCCCACATCTTTGAAACTGTAGAAAGGCACATTGGTGACCATGGTGAGACCCGAAAACAAGGCCACCACAAACATCGGCCATGCCATGCTGGCAGCCGCTACTTCTGCATCAATCATGATGGAGATAAAACCCATGACCAAGGCTGCTGCTGCTGGTGAGGGCAAGCCTTGAAAAAATCTTTTATCTACGACAGCTGTATTGACATTGAATCGCGCCAAGCGCAAAGCAGCGCATGCACAATAAACAAAAGCAGCTATCCAACCCCATCGCCCTAAGCCCTTCAGTGACCATTCGTAGGCAATGAGAGCGGGTGCTGCACCAAAGGAGACCATGTCGGACAATGAGTCCATTTGCTCTCCAAAGGCACTTTGTGTGTTGGTCATGCGCGCCACACGCCCGTCCAAACTATCTAGGACCATGGCGCAGAATACTCCAGTAGCAGCCATGTCAAAACGGCCATTCATGGCCATCACGATGGCGTAAAAGCCACCAAATAAGGCTGCCAACGTGACGAGGTTGGGCAACACATAAATTCCCTTGCGGGGTTTACGCACTTGCCTGCTCACTTCGGTGTCTTCAGGAGTTTCTGGGCCATCGTGCATGCGATAGTTCTTTCGGGTTAGGCGGCAAACACAATCAATTGCGTGATTTGTCGACCAATTTGTTTTTGGCAATCCAAGGCATCATAGACCTCAATTGTGCACCCACCACTTCAATGGAGTGCTCAGAAGTCAAACGACGACGTGCGGTCATGCTTGGGTAGTTGGTCCGACCTTCCAAAATGAACATCTTGGCGTACTCGCCGGTTTGAATGCGCTTCAAGGCATTGCGCATGGCTTCGCGTGATTGCTCATTGATCACTTCAGGTCCAGTCACGTACTCGCCATACTCTGCATTGTTAGAGATGGAGTAGTTCATATTGCCAATGCCGCCTTCGTAGATCAGGTCAACGATGAGCTTGAGTTCGTGCAAGCATTCGAAGTAAGCCATTTCGGGGGCGTAACCAGCTTCAACCAAAGTCTCGTAACCCATTTTGATGAGTTCAACAGCGCCGCCGCACAAAACAGCCTGCTCGCCGAACAAGTCGGTTTCTGTTTCTTCTTTGAAGTTGGTTTCGATGATGCCGGCCTTGCCGCCACCATTGGCCATGGCATAACTCAGTGCCAAGGCACTGGCTTTGCCGCTTCTGTCTTGGTGCACCGCTACAAGGTGGGGCACGCCGCCGCCTTGTGTGTAGGTGTTGCGCACTGTATGGCCAGGCGCCTTTGGCGCAACCATCCAGACGTCGAGGTCATCACGGGGCACCACTTGGTTGTAGTGAACATTAAAGCCGTGTGCGAATGCCAAAGATGCGCCCTTTTTGATGTTGGGTTCAACATCATTGCGGTACACATCTGCAATTTGCTCGTCGGGCAACAAAATCATGACCACATCAGCCGCTTTGACTGCATCAGCCACTTCCATGACGTTGAGGCCAGCTTTTTCAACTTTGGGCCAACTTGCGCCGTTTTTGCGCAAACCTACAAGCACTTTCACGCCACTGTCGTTTAAGTTTTGGGCGTGTGCATGGCCTTGTGAGCCGTAGCCAATGATGGCCACTGTTTTGCCTTTGATGACGCTAAGGTCACAGTCTTTGTCGTAAAACACTTTCATGGGTTCTCTCCTTCAAAAATTGTTCAAAAAAAATGAGTTTAGGCGCGCAAAATGCGCTCACCCCGGCCAATGCCACAGGCACCAGTACGGACTGTTTCAAGAATGGCGCTGCGGTCAA
>CAJCDH010000278.1 GCA_903961095.1 uncultured Burkholderiales bacterium
GGGAAGCAGGAGAGGAAGCCCCTACGGGGTGACCTTGACCTGCGCTGCCCCCGCAACGGTCAGCAGACGGGCATTTTTGCCCCGCTTTCATCAATTGCCACTGAGCGCTCTGAAACAGGTGCTTGGGAAGGCGATGAAGGTTGTTCTGCTTAGCCCGGATACCGGCCAACAAGGTGGTCCCTCGCAAGAGGGGTCGAACGTTCATGCACTGTCGGGGAAGGCGGTGAGAACACATTTGTTGGTTGACTCATGAAATACTCTGCTTTTCGTCTCAGTGCGCTTGTCACTTGCTTGGCCCTGCCTGTCTTGGCCTTGTCTCAAACATTCTTACCCGATACCGTGATCACGGCCAGTCGAGTGATGCAGCGAACGCAAGATGCCTTGCCCGATGTCTCACTGATCACACGGTCAGACATTGACCGATCGCAAGCCAAAGATGTACCGAGTTTGCTTGTACAACTGGCGGGCATGGAAGTCACCCAATCGGGCGGTATGGGCGGGGTTGCCACCTTGTTCATGCGAGGTGCCGAATCAAGGCACGCCTTGGTGCTGGTCGATGGCCTTCCCATGAACAGTTTGAACTTCAATTTGGCGGCGCTTGAACATTTGCCACTTAGCGGCATAGAGCGAATTGAAGTGGTTCGCGGCAATGTTTCTAGCCTGTACGGCAGTGCTGCTTTGGGGGGCGTGGTGCAAATCTTCACACGACAAAATTCAGGCAGTGGCTTGAGTGGACCATGGTTAGAGGCTTCGGGGCAGATGGGCTCTGAAAACTTCAGAAGCACTCAGGCCAGCGTCGGCCAAAAATGGGCTTCAGGTTTTGGTGTAAACGCTTCGACTGAGCACACCCAGACACGAGGTTTTAACGCGATCAATCCTGTGCAAAGACCCGACACCAATCCTGATCGAGATGGCTACAAACGTCAATCGGATGCGGTGAATTTATCGCAAGAATTTGAATCTGGGCGCATCGGTTTAATGCTGCGAGAAACACATGCCACAGTGCAATACGATAGCCAGTGGGGGCCTGCCACTCAAGCAGATGAATCCAAGAGCGTGCTGCGCAATGCCTTGCTCAATGCCACTTACAGAGCCTCGAAAGAATTGCAATGGGAGGTATCGGTGGGGCAGCAAGAAGACAAGCTGAACGCGGCTCAGACTGCTTACCCGTATTTTGTTAATTCTCAATCCAAGACCTCAGCAATGGGCGCAGTGTGGACACTCTGGCCCAACCATTCAATCACATCGGGCTATGAAAACACGCGCCAAAAAATTGTCAGTGACACAGCTTACAACCCCAGCGAGCGCTCCTTGAATTCATGGCGCTTGGGCTATCAAGGCAAGCTTGAAAATCAGCAATGGCAATTGAATGTCCGGCAAGATCAGTATTCCGATTTTGGTCAAGCCAACACTTGGTATGCGGGCTATGCGTATTTTCTGACGCCCGAGTTGCGATTCAAGGCCAGTGCCTCCTCAGGTTTCATGGCGCCTACCTTCAACGATTTGTATTACCCATGGGGCGGCAATCCGTTGCTTAGACCTGAGCAGGCGCGTTCTAACGAGATCGGCATGCAATACATCAAGGCCACTTGGAATGCGCGCATCACCGCTTTTGAAAATCGCTACACCGACTTGATCGACAACGACCTTAACTGGACGCGCACCAACATTGCAAAGGCTAAAAACCAAGGCGTTGAAGTGGCCTTGGCGGGGCAGTGGCAGTTGTCTGGCTTTGGCACGCAAAAATGGCGCGTGAGCATGACTTCACAAGATCCACAAAATGAGATCACTCACCAAGCACTCGCTCGGCGGGCCAAAACTTTGGCGCAGGCAGGTGTCACGCAAAGCATTGGTTATTGGGATGCTGGCGCTCAGTGGCGCTTCAGCGGTGCGCGAACAGACGATGCACAAATTCTGAAGGCTTACTCTGTGCTTGATTTAACTGCGAGCCAGGCACTGACACCTGAGCTGCGTCTGAACTTGCGCGTAGAAAATGCAGGCAACGCCAACTACCAAAGCATCTATGGCTACAACATGCCCAAGCGAGGTTTGTTTGCTGGCTTGAAGTGGACGCCTAAGCTTTAAGAGCTTGCCAGGAACAAAGTCATGCAAAAGGGTGCTTTTAAAATTGTGCGACCGTTGTTGGCGGGCTTGGCCTGTTGGGCTTGCTCTGCTGGCATGCTGCTGCTTGCAGCAAACGCGTTGGCACAAAATGCTACAGCACCCTTCACCTTAACCGACGACCGTGGCCGCATTGTGGTGATAGAAAAAACGCCGCAACGTGTGATCACTTTATTGCCCTCCTTGGGCGAGATTGTGTGTGAGCTTCAAGCTTGCGATTTGCTGGTGGGCGTTGATCGATACAGCAATTGGCCAGAGCGGGTCAAAACATTGCCTAAGTTAGGCGGCCTTGACGACACGCAGCTTGAAGCTTTGGTGAAACTCAAGCCCGATTTGGTTTTGCTAGCGCGGTCTTCGCGCGTCACGCAGCGCTTGGAGTCAATGGGTATCAAGGTGGTGGCCTTAGAGCCGCAAAGCCAAGAGGATATGCATCGGGTGATTCTGCAAATTGCAGGCGCATTGCACTTGCCAAATTCGAAAGAACGCGCTGAGCTTCTTTGGCAAAAAATTCAGCAAAAATTAGAAGTCGCTGCAGCGCGCGTGCCCAAGTCAGCCAAAGGCGCGCGCATTTACTTTGAAGCGGGCAGCGGCTATTTTGCAGCAGGGGAGGCTTCCTACATTGGCGAGACACTCAAGCGCTTGGGCATGCTCAATGTGGTGACGCCTTCGATGGGATCTTTCCCCCAGGTCAATCCAGAGTTTGTGGTCAAAGCCAACCCGCAAATTATTTTCATGGGCGAGCGTGCTGCCAACGATCTCAAGAAAAGGCCAGGTTGGCATCGAATTGAAGCCATTGAGCAGCAAAGAATTTGCAGCTTCACGCCAGACCAGTCAGACATCATTGTGCGCTCAGGGCCTCGTATACCCGATGCCGCAGAGTTGATGGTGGCTTGTTTGAAACGGATCTACCCAGAATGAACACTCGCCAAATTGCATCAGCGACAAAGTTGGCATGGCAGCTGGGCTTTTTGCTTTTGCTGTTGGTCATAGCAGGCGCTCTGGTGGGAAGTGAGGGTTTGGCTTGGAGTCAAGTTCAAGCTGATGCCAGTTTGATTGTTGACATTCGATTGCCGCGCACATTGGGCGCGTGTTTGGCGGGCGCGTTGTTGGGTTTGGCAGGCGCCTTGGCACAAGGTCTGTTTAGAAATCCCTTGGCCGATCCGTATTTGTTGGGCAGCGCTTCCGGGGCCAGTTTGGGCGTTGCCATTGGCATGGTCATGCTCAGTCAACTCGATGTCTCGACTTGGTTTGTGCGCGTGGGCATCACGGGCATGGCCTTCATGGGCGCATGGTTGGCAGTGGCTTTGACTTTGGTTTTGTCGTGGGGTGTTCAGCACACGCTGAGGTTGTTATTGGCGGGTGTGGTGGTTGGGGTAGTATTTGGTGCCATTGCCTCTTTGCTGCTGGTCATGTTTCCACAAATTCAAGGCTCGGTGCAGTCGTTCATGTTGGGCTCTACGGCCTATGTCAGCTGGCCTGCTTGCGCACTCATGTTGGGCGTATTGCTTGTTTCTTGGGTCGTTTCGGTGGCGGCCAGTCCATTGCTAGATGGCTTGGCTTTGGGCGAATTCACCGCACTCAGTTTGGGTTTGCCGGTTCAGTCTTTGCGCTGGTTGTTGTTGGGCGTGATGGCCTTGTGCACAGCAGCTGCCGTGGCACAAACTGGGCTCATTGCTTTTGTGGGCTTGGCAGCGCCGCATCTGGTCAGAGCCCGCGTGAAGGGGGTGCATGGCAAAACACTCAGCTTGTCTTGTCTGATGGGCGCGGTGCTGTTGGGCGGTGCCGATTTGTTGGCGCGAGGTTTAATGGCGCCGCTTGAATTGCCTGTTGGTGTTTTGACTGCCATTTTGGGTGGTGGTTACATGTTGTATTTGATGCGCGGTATGGTTTCTAAGCCCGCAGGCGGCAGAGGA
>CAJCDH010000279.1 GCA_903961095.1 uncultured Burkholderiales bacterium
CAGCATTTTTTGAATTTAACTCATGCGCCATTGAAATGAGTGGCGTCACACCTATGCCACCCCCAATCAAAACGGAGTGAGGTGCTTCATGCGCAAGTGGAAAATTGTTTCTAGGCAAACTTATTTTGAGTTCACTGCCCACTTTCAATTTATCGTGCATGAAGTTTGATCCTCCGCGACTTAGCGGATCCTTTTTCACGCCAACCACATACCTCTCTGTTTCGAGTGGAGAGTTGCAAAGTGAGTACTGGCGAATGAGCCCATTGGGAAGATGAATATCAATGTGGCTGCCAGCACTGAATGCTTTCAATTTCTGCCCATGAAGTGGCATGAATTCAAACAATGAAACATCTTTTGCTTCATATGTGATTGATTGGAGCCTAACCAAAAGCGTCTGATTTTTTTCTTCTGAATGACTGAATGACGACATGAACTACTTCATTCCCAATGAGCAAAACACAATCCAGTACCGGTACCTGCAGGCGTTCTGTAGGCCGGGTAATACTCCATAAACTGCAGGTCCAATTTTTCACAAGCACCTGCCATGCAAATCCAATTCCTAATTTCTGAATTACCAGAGTTCAATTTGTTTTTGGGAATATTGCACAGATCATCATAAGACTTGGAGCGCAATGCAGTCATGACAGAATTGTCCAGGTCCTCGTCTACTGTAAAGTGGCTTAAACCACCAGAAGCCACGACCCCAATTTTTTTGTCTTTTGGCCATGACTCAACCGCTTTCCGTATTTGTTGTCCCAAGTTAAAACATCGCTTGGGCGTGGGTTGATTTGGTGGGTAATAGGTATTTAAGAAGATGGGTACAACTGGCAATTCAAAATCTTGCATCAATCTGTTGTGCACAAATGCAAACGCGTGCCCTTCCCCGTGGCCATCTTGAATACTGTCTGCGCAGGAAACATCAAATTCAGAATCTACTAGATGGTTAATCAGGTGCATGGCAAGCTCTGTATCAACTGGGTATTCCTTTTCAAACTCAGCCTCGTAGTACCTCGCAGAAGCTTTTCTCGCCCACTCAGGACCTGGCCTGCTAGCTAGCGGCACGTTTCTAATTGTCTCTCCTCTGTACATCAAGATGGATGGCATGTTGTTGTCTTTGTACAGCTCCTTCTGATCGTCGCCCACAATGATCAAGATATCGATTTCTGATTTTTTGACGACTGCATGAAGATGCTGTAAAGCGGCCAAAGCCTTTGTGTGCTTCGAAAGAAATTTTTCCTCAGTAATTTCCCTAGGTATTTGATCGTCAGCCAATGCAAGCAGTTGCTCGTAATTAAGGGTATTGCCCTCTTTGTCTTGATGCACACGATGTCGATCTAGCTCTATGAACTTGGGCCAATCAGAGACAGGGGCATTCAACATGGGGGTGTGGGAGGTGCCTATTCCAAGCGTTATTTTTGCCATCTGATTTTTTTCCTGATATTTGCTTTATTCCGAAAATGGAATTATATTTTGATTTAGATCAAATTCTATCGAAAAAATGCAAGTCAAGAAACTGTCAATTGAAGGGCTATTGGCAATCTACCCAGATCAATCCTCGGATGAAAACGGTAGATACAGCTATTACTTTGACAGTCAAAAATTCAGAGAAGCAGGCGTCATGCCTGAATTTGTTCAAGAGCATGCCTCCTGCTATGCGCTCAAGGGCACCGTCAGAGGCCTGCATTTTCAAGCACCGCCAAAGGCTCAGTACAAACTTGTGAGAGTTGTTAAGGGAAGCATCTTGGATTTTTGCGTCGACATCAGAACAGACTCCCCTACCTATGGAAAGCATGAGTCAATTGAGCTTGTTGCAGATAGCTGGATTCAACTCCTTGTGCCACCGGGCTTGGCACATGGCTTTTGCACCCTAGAAAACGAGACAGAAGTCTCCTTCAGACTCACAGACTACAACGAAAAGGAATTGCTGCGGGGCCTCCTTTGGAACGACCCTGAATTAGACCTTGATTGGCCTTGCGATGAAAAACCCAATTACATCTACAAGGTCGATCAATCTTGGCCCAACTTAAAAAATTTGAATTCTCCATTCCGTTGATTCCCTGTGAATCAATTTCTTAAACAGTCTTATTTACACATAGGAAAAAAGATGACGACAAGACGAAATGCAATGCTTGGTATGTTTGCCAGTACATTGGGATTTTCTTCCAACCATGTATTTGCACAAGACAATTCTCCCATCACGATTTTTGTAGGTGCCGCCTCCTCCATGGACTTCGGCGCCAGGGCTGTTGCCGAGCAAATGCGCGAAGTCTTAGGCCGACCCGTTGTGGTTGTCAGTAAATTGGGCGCAGGCCAACGCATCGCTTTAGGCGAGGTTAAACGGGCTCAGCCTGATGGCAGAACACTGGTTTTTGCTACCAGCGGTCCATTTGCAGTCTATCCCCATGTGTATAACAAATTGGACTATGACCCCGTGAATGACTTCACGCCGATTGCGGGTATTTCAACATTTGATGTCGCCATTTCTACAGGACCTGCAACAGGCGTCACGAATTTAGCTCAGTTGATCGATTGGATGAAAAGTAAAAAAGCTGGTGATGCCTTGTATGGCTCAGCACCTGGCAACGGCTCCTTGTCTCACTTTGTCGGTATTTCAATTGGACTAGCAGCCAATCTTCAACTCACGCATGTGCCTTATAAGGACAGTGGAGTTGGCTTGCTAGATTTAGCAGCAGGTCGCCTGCCAGTCATGATCACAGGGCTGAGTCCACAAATTGAAATGCACAAGGCTGGCAAGATCAAACTTTTGGCGGTTTCAGGAAGCACCAGATCGCCTTTGGTGCCAGACGTTCCAACCTTAAGGGAGGCAGGAATTGCAGTGAGTAGCACCACTTCAACAGGCATTTTTGGACCTGCAAAAATGCCCCCTGATTTGGTGAAAAGACTCTACGACGCAATCAACCCAATGACATTGAACCCCATCGTGCGCGACAAGCTTGCAGGTCAAGCCATGACGCCTTGGTCAGCGAATCCTGCGCAATTGGCGCAGTCATTGGCAGAGGAGCGAAAAAGATATGAAACATTGGTGAAGTCAAGTGGTTATGTGAAGGAGGATGCATGATGGACCGCCGTACTAGTCTCAAAGTTGCAGGATTGACTGCAGTCGAACTTTTTTCTCAATCAGCTTTTGCCCAAGACGATAAATCGCCTATGACTGTTTTGGTTGGCGCTGCATCGTCCATGGATTTCACAGCCAGACTCATTGGCGATCAATTGCGAGAACGACTCAATCGACCAGTGGTTGTCTCTAGCAAACTCGGCGCTGGTGGCAGATTGGCATTGGGCGAGCTTAAACGAGCGGCACCTGATGGCAACACTGTGATGTTTTCGACAAGCAGTCTTTTTGCCATCTATCCCCACATTTACACAAAATTAGACTACGACCCCGTTGCCGACTTCACGCCAATCTGCGGTCTCACTTGGTTTGATTTAGGCATTGCAACTGGCATTAACAGTGGCATCACAGACATTGCTCAGTGGATTGCGTCGGTTAAATCACAAGGCTCTGCTGGAGGCGTTTACGGCGTGGCACCGGGTGCTGGTTCTTCCTCTCATTTTCTTGGGATTGCATTGGCCCAATCTCAAGCGATGAAGATGGAGCCCGTTCACTATAAAGACAGCGGCGTAGGCATTGTTGATTTAGCTGCAGGCAGGCTGCCCATGCTGATCACGGGAACAAGCGCACTGGTTGAAATGCACAGAGCAAAGAAAATTCGAATGCTAGCTGTTTCTGGCGAGCAACGATCAGAGTTAGTTCCAGAGGTTCCAACCCTCAAAGAATCGGGCTTGAATATCGCCATTCAAAATTCTACTGGCTTGTATGGCCCTGCCAAAATGTCCAAAGAATTGGTCGATAGGATAGCTTCTGCCACCTTACCGATGCTTCAGAAGGCTGACGTTAAAACCAAGTTAGCAAGTCAGGGCATGGCCATTTCTCCCATGAATGCAAGCCAATTGGCCAACTCATTGAGTGAGGA
The DNA here is from genome assembly GCA_903961095.1 of uncultured Burkholderiales bacterium. GTDB lineage: Bacteria > Pseudomonadota > Gammaproteobacteria > Burkholderiales > Burkholderiaceae_C > Limnohabitans_A. The sequence continues at coordinate 3,996 of CAJCDH010000279.1, forward strand.
TCGCAAAAAATTCGAAATTCTGGCCAAAGCCAGTGGTTACAAGCCTGAGGCTCTCTAATGGCCGGAATTTCCGACATTGAATTGGTGAATCTTTTTTTAAAAGAATTACTGTCTCATTCTGAAGACTCTGCAAGCAAACTTAAAGACACACTTCATTCTGAGGTTGAATTTAAGGTATTAGGCAAAAGGGCCAATGGCAAAGATGAAGTTTGTGATTCACTGAAAAATGGTCCGAATAGTCAATTGATGCAGAGGTTAATTTGGCAAGAACCTCTCCAAATAAAAAAACAATGGCATCTTGAAGGCCGTCGAAAAGAAGGAACATTTGATCGAGGATTGATCATCAGTCTCCATATCGAAAACGGAAGTGTCGTTCTTGTGCAGCAGCAAAAAACGGCTCCTCCGCCACCGGCAGAACGACCCTTAGTGATCCCTCAGGAGCTAAGAGCCATGATTGATCATGCCTTGGTTGAAAGACACCCCATCTTGATGGCCTATTGCAATCTCGAAAATCAACCTGTTCAAACATTCAGAGGGTCGCTTCAAGTATTTAGTGATACCCAACTTGCGATGTGGATCCGAAGTCCCGATGGGTCATTTGTTAAATCAATACAACACAACCCAAAGGTCTCTTTTGTTTATCGAAATGAAGACACAAAGGCGACCTATTCGTTTCAGGGAACAGCAAAAGTGAGTGAAGCTGAAGATGACCGCCAGCTTGTTTATGCACGCTCTGCAATTGCTGAGCAAGATCACGACTTCGCCAAACTCGGTGTTGTTGTGCTGGTCGACTTAGACAAAATTGAGGGCTACTCAGGGCTTGGGCCAAGTGGCCAACTGAATCAAATCAAACTTATTCGCCGAAATTAATCAACCTACAAACAAAGGAGAAGCTGTGAGTATTAAACAAGACAACATAGACATGTCAAGGGTAGGCCCCGGAACAGTCATGGGCAACTTTATGCGTGAGTATTGGATTCCAGCAGCCAAATCTAGCGAATTGGGCAATGACGGAACGCCCATGAGACTCATGCTTCTTGGCGAAAAACTGGTGGCCTTCCGAGACAGCAGTGGCCGGGTCGGCGTCATGGATCACCTGTGCCCTCACAGATGTGCATCTTTGGTTTTAGGTAGAAATGAAGAGAACGGCATACGTTGCATTTATCACGGCTGGAAATTTGACGTTGATGGCAACTGCGTTGAGATGCCAAGCGTTGCACCAAGTCAAGATTTCAAAGAAAAAGTAAAAGCCAAGGCCTACAAAGCCGTCGACCGCAACGGCATCATTTGGGTCTACATGGGACCGCGCAAGCAACCGCCTCCCTTGCCAAAAATTGAAGCTACTTTGTTGCTTGAAAGTGAAGTTGATATCTCATTCACTCAAAGAGATTGCAACTGGCTACAAGCACTTGAAGGCGATATAGATACTTCGCATTTTGGTTTTCTGCACGTTGGCCACTTAGATCCAGACAACGTCCCAGAGGGCCACCCCCTTGAGCACACAGCCAGCGAGAGAGCGCCAGAGTATCACGTGAGTGATGCACCTTGGGGCACCACGTATGGTGCCTATAGAACAGTTAAACCAGAAACAACCTATTGGCGTTTCGCCAACTACATGTTTCCATTTTGGACTCAAACACCTCAAGGTGAATTTCCAATCAATATTCAAGCACGTGCATGGGTGCCACTTGACGACGAACATGTCATGATGATTTTTTGGCGCACAAAGAGCATTGGCGGCGGTACTGGCAAACCACTGAAAGATGGCAAACCCCTTGGTGGCAGCAGGCCACAGCCTGAGTACCTTCCCATTTCTACCGAATGGCTTGGCAGATATCGAGTCAAGGCCAATGAAAGCAATGACTGGTTGATCGACCGAGAGGCTCAAAGAACAAACCGTATTTACTCCGGCATTGACAATATTGGTCTGCAAGATCAAGCAGTGACCGAGTCAATGGGTGCCATCACGAATCATGAACTCGAGCACTTAGGCCCTGGCGACCTCATGATTTCAAGAACTCGCAGACGGGCCCTTAAAGCTGCGCGCGCTTTTCAAGAAGGGACAGCTCCCCCAGGTGTTGACCAACCCGAAGTACTGGCAGAGGCTAGGAGTGGCTATTTTGAAGCGCACGAATCAATTGAATGGCAACAGGGCTATGCCAATCAAATGAGCACAGCTAAGAGAGTAGTTTCTTAAATTTAAACTTGAGTAAGTGGCGTACTGGAAATAACGCGAACAGCATTTTTCAGATTTTTTTCATACGCCACTTGCCAATCTTCATGCGCTTCAGTATGAAAGGTACCGCTGCGAGCCCGCCACATTGCTTCAGGATTGGAAACACCTGGTGGCAATTTGCCTTCATCTTGCAGGCTCAATGCCGCCTTGAGAACTCGCCGCCTTGTTCTGGCAATCATCTGATCACTACTGACTAAATGCTCAAAGGCATGATCGGTCATTCCGCCCATCGACTCGGTCACAGCTTGATCTTGCATAAAAACCATTTTGATGCCTGAGTAAATGATGTTTTGACGTTGGGCATCCCGATCAATTTCATAGTCATTTTCCCATCGTGCAACAGGACGCCATCTGCCATACCAATCGTTGGTATTTGGCAAGTAGTCAATGTTGGGGGCAAATCCTGGAATAGGCTTGCCGTTTTTGAGAGGCATTCCTGTGTAAGCACCTGGAGATTTTTTCCATGAAATTAAAACCACCATCGTGTGATCATCGTCCATGGGCACCCAAGCTCTGACACCCACATTGGTGAAAAAATCGGAATTTGGAGCTTGCGTCCAAAATGGAAATACAAAATTTGCAACGCGCCAAGACATACTGCCGTTTTCTTCTAGCCGATAAGCCCCATAGGAAGTTCCCCAATCAGTATCAGTGACATGGTAGTCAGGTGCGCGATTGGTAACGGTATGGCGCATTGGGTGGTCATCTTGAAAGTCGTCAAGCTCAGCGCTTCCCGCGTGTAAAAACCCAAAATGCGATGTATCTATATCGCCTTCTAGGGCTTGAAGCCAATTGCAATTTCTTTGAACAAACCGTATAGATGCCTCACCCTCTGGAATGAGGGCCGCTTCAAGCATTGGATATGGGGGAACTTGATCTTGCGGCCCCATAAAAACCCAGATCAGTCCATTTCTGTCTAATGCCTTGTATGCCTTGGCATGAATTTTTTCTTTAATTTCGTTGCCATTGGAAACGTTGGGAATATCCAAACAGTTTCCTTCTACATCAAACTTCCAGCCGTGATAAATACAGCGAATACCATCATGCTCATTGCGACCAAAAAAGAGCGACGCACACCGATGGGGACAGCGATGATCCATGACGCCAACTCTGCCGCTGCTGTCTCTAAATGCAATGAGTTTTTCACCTAACAGGACGATACGAACAGGATCACCATCGGATTTCAATTCGCTTGAAGCTAAAGCCGGAAGCCAATACTGGCGCATTAGATTGCCCATAGGCGTATCTGGACCAACCCGAGTCATGGCTTCTGAGTTCGATGTGACTTTGTTCATAGTAGATGTGATCATTCAATTCGATTTATTTATTCAGGCACATAGCCGCTGGCTTTGACCAAGGATGCAAAATGACGATATTCTTCAGTGAGTATTTCAGTCAATTCAGTTGGGGTACCAGGTTTGGGTGCCACACCATAAACTGATAACTTTTCTCGATAATCTTGAGTGGCTGCAATCGACATGATGGCTTTGGTCAGTGGCTGAATCACTTCTGGTGGCATGCCAGCTGGGCCAAAAATGCCAACCGTCGAGGTTGTATTGACCTTGATGCCGCTCTCAGTCAGCGTTGGCACATCGGGCAACAACATTGAACGTGAATTGCCTGAAGAAGCAATCACACGAAGTCTCCCCGCTTTATGCAAAGGGATCATTCCACTGAGGCCCGTCATCATGATTGGCAAACGCCCCGAGGTAATATCGAGGAGACCAACACTGCTTTCTTTGTACGGTACGTGTGTGAGTTCCTGACCAAGCGCCAGGCTCAATGAAATACCCACAAAATGTGAGAGAGAGCCCGTTCCTGGGGCCGATCCATAAAGAGCCTGTTTAGGATTTGCTCGAATCCACTTCACGAGTTCACCGATGTCTCTAGCGCCTGTCATTGGGCCGGTGCACATGCCGACATCAAAGGACGACACACTTGCAATTGGCGTGAAATCTTTGAGTGGCTCGTAATCTAGCTTGGAATAAATATGCGGATAGATTGAGAATGGCGCACTCGTGACCAACATCAATGTTCGGCCATCTGGCGCAGAGCGTTGCAACTCATTCAGCGCAACTCTTTGCCCTGCCCCTAATTTACTCACGACAATGACGGGGCGATTTAAAACATCACGCAATTTTTCAGCAATCAGTCTGGCAGTTGCATCGGTTCCAGCACTTGCACCCACCAACAATTTAATAACGCTCTTGTCGTTTTGAGCAAAAGCATTTGAATAACTGAGATAACTACTGGTCACCAAAAGAGCATGTCGTCTAGAGATCATTGGAAATTTCCTGAGTTACAAAATTTGAAATAAATTGTCTGCCGATAAGTTGTCAGTCAAAAGCCCATGCGCCAATGCATGATCGGCCCACCTCGCCTCGCCAAATAGCTTTCCCTGGCAAATCTGAACCAGCGCCACTGGCAACCATGAGCGGTAATAGGTGCTCCTCTCTTGGGTGCGAGTTTCTTCCGCCAGGCGCAAGTTGCCAATTGGCCAACTGAAGGCTTCTCTCGTTCCAAGTTCCATTTAAGGCATTGTCTAACCAATTGTGAAACAAAAGAGACTCTGGAGCGAATTCATCAAAGCGCCTCAGATTGTGATAGCTCATACCAGATCCAATGATGAGCACATTTTCATCTCGCAGGCTTTGTAGTGATTGCCCAATAGCACAGTGCTGCATTGGATCTAAGTTTGCCTGCAAAGACATGGCAACGACTGGGATAGATTCATCAGGAAACATGACTTTCAATGGAATAAAAACACCGTGATCCCAACCGTAGTCTGAATCAACGAATGAGTTGATGCCATTTTTAGTCAGTAACTCTGAAGCTTGTTTGGCCAGTTGAGGTGCTCCCGGCGCATCGTATTTAAGTTGGTACGTATGCTCAGGAAAACCAAAATAATCGTAGATAAGTTGAGGGTTTTTGCCCCCGGTCAAACTGGGAATAGCAGTTTCCCAATGCGCTGTGATGATCAATATAGCTGAAGGCCTAGAAGGCAAAAAATTTTTGATATTCTTTAAAAAATCTTCAGTTTGTTGGTACTGCTGTTTTCTCTCCCCCGTCATAAAAAAAGAGGGGCCACCACCATGTGGAATAAACAAAGAAGGCAATCTCAGCATTTCGGCATTTCTTATTTCAGTTAAATCTCTGATGACAAACTAGGCACTAAAAATTCTATGCGTCAAGCAACAAAAGCGCAATGGGCTTCAACGTGAGTTTCAGTCACAAGGTTTGCCACATCTGACGGCTTACTCTTTCATTTTTGGAATGAGGTCAGATCACGGTCTGTACTTTCATTTCCAAAAAAATCAAAAAAAGTTTACAGTTGTTGCATATTCAAAGAAAATTTAATCAAAGATGCCTCTACAAGCTTCAGAACCGGCCAAAGTTAACGACAAAGTTGATGACAAAGTTACCGCCAAAGTTGACGCTAAAGATTTGCTCATGGTTCTTGTTGTGACGGTTTCATGGGGCATGAACTACCCCATCATGAAGTATGTGGTCAACAGTTATCCACCTTCTGCGTTTCGAGCATACACCTTCATTGTCGGCTTTGTCGCTTTAGGAATTTACGCCCATTTCAAGGGCATTTCTTTGTCAGTCATTCGAAAAGAAAGGTGGCCTGTCTTCAAGCTAAGCATGTTCAATATGGTTGGATGGCACTTGCCTATGATCTATGGCGTCAGTATGCTCAATTCAGGACGAGCGGCCATCATTGGCTACACCATGCCAGTTTGGGCCTTGTTGGCCAGTGCTTTGCTCTATCAAGAAAAAATCAATGCTCGGTCAATTGTCAGTATCGTTTTGGCCATGATGGCTGCATTGCTACTGGCTTGGGGCAGCTATCAAGATTGGGGTAACCACCCTCTAGGTGTCGGGGTCATGCTGGTTGGCGCTGTCACATGGGGTATTGGCAATGCCATGGTCAAAAATACCCAACTCGCTCTGCATGGCGTGGGACTCACCTTCTGGGCCCTTTTCATTGCATTTGTATTCTTCGTTTGCATCACAGTTGCTTTTGAAACAGATCAATGGGCCTGGCCCAACTTTTTGCAATGGCTGGCCATTCTGTATGGCGGGGTTATCACATTTGCTGTCAGTTATGTCGCATGGTTTCAGGTCGCTCGAAAACTGTCTGCTGTTTCAAGTGGACTCTCCATCATGTTGGTACCCGTTTTTGGTGTCACGGGAGGCGCACTGGTGTTAGGTGAAACTGTCTCCGTTCCCGACATTGCCGCTTTATTTTTGATCCTCATCGCTATGGTAGTGGTACTCACTCCCAATTTTAAAATCAAAGAAATTTTCAAACGTCAATCTGAAACTTAATTTTTTGTAGGCGCCACAACGATCCAAACTCGTCATATTGCATGACTTGCACAGTGGTTCATGCCCCTGGCGGTGATTGGTTGCGCATGCGTCCCGGCCCCATCTACAAAGCCTACGAAGTCTGCGAAGTCTGCGAAGTGTTGTATTCAGATTCGCGAAGTGACCCGTTAGACTGTTTTTCCTTTTGCCAATTAGGGTAATAGCGGATGCCAGTTCAAGCGCCCTCTCATAGTATTGAATGGCCATGCTGATTGGCCATGCTTCAATAACAAATTGGTGAAGAGGAATTTCCAATGAAGTCGCCAGATTTTTCATACCTCAAAGCTCAAACCATGGCTGAGGTTTTTTCAGCACTTCAAACACACGGTGAATCGGCACAATTACTGGCAGGCGGTCAAAGCCTTTTGGCCATGCTTAACTTGCGCATGGCCAATCCAAGCATATTGATCGACATCAGTGGCCTAGATTTTCTCAAAGGCATACAAATGATTGGCAATGTGGTCCGCATTGGCGCACTGGCCACTCATCAAGAAGTTCTTTCTTCGAGCATTGTGCAAGCACACGTCCCATTGTTAGCACAAGCCGTTCCTTATGTAGCCCATTTGGCCATTCGCAACAAAGGCACCATGGGGGGAAGCTTGGCGTTAGGCGATCCCGCCGCTGAATACCCTGCTGTGGCATTGGCCTTAAATGCCACCCTGATCATTCAAAGTGCCAATGGCGAGCGTCGGGTCAAGGCGACTGAGTTTTTCATCAGCTTGTACCGCACGGCTGTGCAAGCACACGAGGTGCTAATTGCCGTTGAGTTTCCTGTTGCCACTTCTAAGCAACGATTTGTATTTTCAGAATTGGCTAGGCGCAAAGGGGATTACGCCATGGTTGGCATGGCTTTGGCTTTAAATTTAGAAGGACAAACCATCAGTGATGCATCGCTGGCATTTATGGCGATGGACGACAAACCTATTCTTGCACCTCACGCCATGCAAGCTCTAATTGGGCAATCTATCAACCCGCACACCATTTCACAAGCACAAAAAAGTCTGGACAAGGATCTGCACCCAGTCGGCGATTTATTGGCCAACGCCGCCACCAAAAAACATTTATCTCGGGTTCTTTTGTCAAGAGCCTTGATACAAGCAGGAGCCGCACATGTCTGAACAACGCATGCATGCAAAGTTTACGGTCAACGGCGAATCCGTTGACGCTCAAGTACCCGTTCGAATGCACTTGGTAGATTACTTGCGAGAAGAAATGGGTCTCACGGGTTCGCATTTAGGTTGTGAGCATGGCGTTTGCGGTGCTTGCCAAGTGATGATTGACGGACAAGTTGTGCGCGGATGCCTCACCTTGGCCATTCAAGCTGATGGCAAAGTTGTACAAACCATTGAGGGCTTATCTGAGAGTCGAGAGTTGCTAGAATTGCAAGCTGCATTTTTAGAACACAATGCCTTCCAATGTGGTTTTTGTTCCTCTGGCATGTTGCTCACTGCCCTAGAAATTACCAAGCATCACAAGCAAGCCTCGCGCGAAGAAATTCGAGAATTAATCTCTGGCAATTACTGCCGATGCACGGGCTATCAGGCCATTGTGAATGCCATTGAATCGGTCTTGGCCAAATCTTCTTCTGAATCAGGAGTCAAGGTATGAATGCACCTCACGAATTGCCTCTGCACTCTGGGAGTGAAACCACACAACACAATTATGTGGGTCAAAGTGTACCTCGCTCTGGGGCCAAGAAATTACTGGAAGGCCGTGGCACTTACTTAGATGACTTGCGCTTACCCCGTTTGGTCCATGTGGTGTATTTAAGAAGTCCACACGCACATGCTCGCATCCAACATTTGGATCTTTCACAGGCCCGCAAACAAGCAGGCGTGGTAGCGGTCTTTGACGGCCACGAGGTGGCTAAATTTTGCACGCCTTGGGTCGGTGTTTTAGGACATCTCAAAGGAATTCGGTCTGCGCCGCAATTCGCCATTGCCCCTGAGAGAGCCTGCTGGCAAGGTGAAGCCATTGCGGCCATTGTGGCTCAAACCAGGCGTCAGGCAGAAGACGCCCTCGATCATGTCATGGTTGATTGGGAGCTTTTACCTGCAGTGACTGACATGGAAGCCTCGCTTGCAGGTGATGTGGTCATTCATTCCGATTTGGGAGACAACAAATGCTTCAACCGAGAGCTCATCACTGAGGGCTTTGATGACGCCTTTTCTAAGGCTGATGTGGTGGTGGAAAAAGTATACGAATTTAGCAGACACACAGGCGTGACCAATGAACCGCGAGGCATTTTGGCAGACTACAACCCTGCTGAAAACTTGCTCACGGTCTACCAAGGCACACAAGCGCCCAATATGATGCAGGATATTTTCTCGCGTCATCTGAGCATTCCTGAATCAAATGTTCGTGTCATTTGCAAAGATGTAGGTGGTTCATTTGGTATCAAGGTCCATGTCTACGCAGATGAAATGGCCACAGCTGCCATTGCTGTCATGCTAAAACGCCCAGTTAAATTTTCTGCCGACAGAATTGAGTCGTTTCTGACTGACATTCACGCGCGCGAGCACAAAGTCACAATAAAGCTGGCCTGCACACAGCAAGGCGAGATCATTGCATTTGACATGTCCGACTTAACTGGCATTGGTCCCTACTCTGTTTACCCCCGCACCAGTGGCATTGAAGGCAACCAAGTGGTTAACCTCACGGGTGGCCCCTACAAACACAAGCACTACCGAGCCAAGTTGGATGTGGTTTTCACAAATAAAAATGTCACCTGTCAATATCGCGCAGTAGGCCATCCTATTGCCATGGCTATCACAGAAGGCATTGTCGACGAAGCAGCCAGAAAAATTGGCATGGACCCTGCCGAATTCAGACGCAAAAATTTAATTGCAGACGACGCATACCCCTACACCTTTCCTTCTGGTGTGAAGTTTGAGAAGCTTTCACACCACCAGTGTCTAGATCAGTTAATGACCTTAATGGATTACAAAGGGCTGCGCCAAGAGCAAGAAACTTTGCGCGCTCAAGGCATTTACCGCGGCATTGGACTGGCCGCCATGATTGAGGTCACAAACCCATCCCCAGCTTTTTACGGCGTGGGCGGCGCACGCATTTCTGCACAGGATGGTGCCACCATTCGACTTGATCCTGCAGGCATGGTCAATGTGCTGGTGAGCGTCACCGAACAGGGTCAGGGCACAGAGGCCGTATTTTCACAAATTGCAGCCACAGCAGTGGGCGTTAAAGTAGAAAACGTCCGCGTCATCACAGGCGACACTGCCATCACACCCTACGGCGGTGGCACTTGGGCCTCAAGGGGTGCAGGCATAGGTGGAGAAGCGGTTTTACAGGCTGGCAAGGTACTGCGTCAACACATTTTGGATGTGGCTGCAGCCATTTTGAAGGTGGAAGCTGAAAGCCTGAATTTGGTCAATGGCATGGTGCTGGACAAGCTCAGTGGTCAAGCGCAAATGCCTTTGAGTGAAGTAGGCCGGGTGGCCTACTTCAGGCCAGACACTTTGCCCATGAATTTTCAATCAGAGCTTACTGTCACACGGCACTACACACCACGCGAATATGGCTTCACATTCACCAATGGCATTCAAGCCTCTTATGTCGAAGTGGATACAGAAACTGGCTTTGTCAAACTGCTCAAGCACTGGTGCGTAGAAGACTGCGGCACCATCATCAACCCCATGTTGGTCGACGAACAAATTCGCGGGGGTATTGTTCAAGGCATTGGCGGAGCAATGTTTGAAGAATGCATTTACAGCGACGATGGCCAATTGCTGAATGGCTCTATGGCAGACTATTTGGTGCCAATGGCAAGTGAGATGCCCGATATGTTGATTGGCCATGTGCAAACACCAACCAAAACCTCAGAGCTTGGCGCTAAGGGTGCAGGCGAAGCAGGTACAGCCGGAGCACCAGGCGCAGTGATGAATGCCATCAATGATGCTCTAGCGCCACTCAATGCCAACGTGAGTGTGCAACCTTTCACACCTCAACGTGTTTTGGCAGCCTTGGGAAAAATTTAAATCAAACTTAGGAACTCCATGTTTTACGGCGAAATTGAAGGCAGTGGGTTTCATGTCATCGAACCAGAATTTGCAGACTGTTTTGTAGGCCATGCCCGCGTTGAAAGACTTTGGACAGGCGGACGTTGGTCAGAAGGGCCAGCTTGGTTTGGTGGAGGCCGCTACTTGTTATGGTCTGATTTGCCCAACAACAGAATCATGCGATACGACGATACAGATGGTTCTGTTTCTGTGTTTCGCCAACCCTCAGGCTATGCCAACGGCAACACAGTAGACCGACAAGGCCGTTTGATCACATGCGAGCACTACAACCGACGCGTCACCCGCACCGAACACAACGGCAGCATCACCGTGCTGGCCGACAAATTCAATGGCAAACGGTTGAACTCTCCCAACGATGTGGTGGTCAAGTCAGACCATTCAATTTGGTTCACTGACCCAGACTACGGCATCATTGCCGACTACGAAGGGAAAGTTGACAGCATGGAACAAGACGGTTGCCACGTCTACCGCATCGACCCACACACCTTGGAAGTTAGCCAAGTGGCCAATGACTTTGATCACCCCAATGGCCTGGCGTTTTCTACCGATGAAAAACATTTGTTCATTGCAGACAGCGGTGGCACAGAGGGTCACGGTCGGCCAAAGCACATTCGACGGTTTGATGTAGCGGACTCAGGAAATACCCTAGGCACTTCAATCGTCTTTGCCGAGTGCCCAGCTGGTTTCTTTGATGGCTTTCGAATTGATCAACAAGATCGTCTGTGGACCAGTTGTGCTGAGGGCGTTTTTTGCTACAGACAAGATGGCCGACTGATTGGTAAAATCAAAATACCTGAAATGGTAGCCAACCTCAGCTTTGGTGGCGTGCAACGCAATCGACTTTTCATTTGCGGTACCACATCACTTTATTCGGTCTATCTCAAGGTCAACGGATAAAGGACATCCATGAATCTCCGCGTCATCTCCTCACACGCTCAAGCCATTCAGACTGCCCCCATTCTCACTGCAGAAGAAGCGGTTAGCATTGCCAAAAAACTTGCACCACAGTTTGCCGAGCGCGCAGCACATGCAGAAAAAATTCGGCGCGTCCCCGACGAGTCCATCGATGAACTCAATGCCAGCGGTTTGATGAGGTTAATGCAACCTAAACGCTTTGGTGGGTCGGAACTAGGGCTTGGCGTTTTAATGGACGTGGTTTTAGAAATATGCAAGGGCTGCGCATCAACTGCCTGGGTTTACTCCAACTTGGCTTCTCACGCATGGAACATTGGTCAATTTGAAATGCGCGCTCAAGAAGATGTGTGGGGCAATGACCCATTTGCTTTGGCTGCGACAGCCTTGGCCTTTCCATGCGGAAAAGCTGTGCCTGTCGAAGGTGGTTTCAAGGTCTCTGGCAAATGGCCATTCTGCAGCGGTATCGATGCCTGTACATGGATTCTGGTTGGTGCCATGACAGAGCAAAATGGCGGTGCGCCACAAAGACGTTTCTTTTTAATTCCTCAGGCCGATTACAAAAACCAAGATAACTGGCAGACCTATGGCTTGGGTGGCACTGGCAGTCACGATGTGCTTATCACGGATGCATTTGTACCCGATCACCTCAGCGTGTCTGCCGAGATCTTTGCAGCAGGGCAAAACTTACCAGGCGCCAAGGTCTACAGCAATAAGTTGTTTCAAATGCCAACCTTTGCGGCCTATGCCTATGTGTTGTCCATTGTGCCTTTGGGTACAGCCAAGGCAGCCGTCGAACAATTTACTGCCGCCATGCGCAACAGGGCTGGAACCTACACGGGCACACGCATTGCAGAATTGGCACCTGTTCAAGCACGCATTGCTGAAGCTTCGGCCTGTGTTGAATTTGCCGAAACAGTCATTCGCCGTGATTGGACAGAACTTGAAACGTCCGTTCAGAACAGCGAGTTTCCCAGCATAGAAACCAAATTGCGTTGGAAGCGCAATGCAGCATTTGCCACAGGCTTGGCGGTGCGCAGCATCGATGCGCTGATGCCAGCTGCTGGCGGAGGAGGACTGTCTCTCAACTCTCCCCTTCAAAGACAATTTAGAGACATCCACGCTGCCTCTACTCACATTGGGCTCACATGGGATGTTCACGCCGCAGCCTATGGACAAAGCGCCCTAGGCTTGCAGCCGCAAGGTGGTTTGTTACTTTAATTTAAACAGCTTCTTCGCATTGCCGCCAGTGATCAAATCGCGATCACTTTTGGGCAAGCGCTTCACTGCTGATATCAGTCCCAGTGGATCAACTTCTGCCATGTCATAAGGATAGTCTGTGCCCAACATCACATGGTCAGGGCCAAAGCGATCAATCATGTTGCGCAGCATGCCAGGGTCAAATGTGATGGTGTCAAAGTAGAACCTTTCCAGATAAGTGGAAGGCTTGCGCTTGATCACCGTTCGGCCATCCGGACGTGCGCCATAGACATGGTCCATGCGGGCCCAATAGTGCGCCAAGTAGCCACCAGCATGTGCCAAAAGCACTTTCAATTTGGGGTTGCGCTCCATCACACCATCAAAAATCAAATGGCTCACCGCAATGGTGGTGTCTAGGGGGTTGCCGATGACGTTGTTGAAATAGTGATTTTCAAGACGGCTGGCTTCGGTAAACCCATTGGGATGAATGAACAAAGGTACGCCAAGTTCACTCACAGTTGCAAAAAATTTTTCTAGTTTCAGGGAGGGATCGGTCAGATTCTTACCATTCACGTGAGTATTGATTTCAATGCCACGCAGTCCCAAATTTTTAATGGCGTGCTTGAGTTCTTTGACTGCCAGCCCTGCATCCTGCAAGGGCACCGTGCCTAAACCAATGAGTCGGTCAGGATGTTGAGCAACCAACTTGGCCATGCCCTCATTCACATCACGCGCCAACTCTGCGCCAAAGGCAGGTTCGGCAAAGTAGTAATACTGGAATGGTGCAGGTGAGACCGCTTGAATATCAACTCCCATGCGGTCCATGTCTTGAATGCGCACAGACACATCAGACAGCATGGGTGCACGGTCGCGCATTTGTTTGGCATTGGTATCGCGCGTTAATTGATTGGCAAAGATGTGTCCGACTTCTTGCTCAATGGGTTTCATCACAGCGGCCTTTTGTCCCACTGTAGGATTGAAGTAATGACAATGCACATCGACGTTCAGATGTCCGTCCTTGCGCTTGGCCAATTTTTTGGTGGCCAAGGAAGTAAACATGCCTTTAGCACCCTTAGCCTCTTTGCCATGGTTGTGATAGGGATGCTTACAGGTAGGCGCGCAAGTAAAAATCATGAATATTCCTTCTAAATGAAAACGATGTGTTGTGCAATTGGCTTAACGACCGATGGCAGCATTAACCTTGGGCATGACTTCGGTGGCAAAAAGTTCCATGGAGCGCTTGGCCAACGCAGGGTCCATCCAGTCGTGGCAGGCATACAACAAGTTACCGAAATCGCCAACTTCATTGCGGAACGCCAGTATTTGATCGACAACTGAGTTGACCGTTCCAGCCAAAACCAACCTGTTGGTGACATATTGAGGCGTGATCAATGCATCGTCCATATTGGGATCGGTTTTGAACAAATTGCTGCGTCCACCGTTTAGCAGTTTTCGCACCAATTGCTTGAAATAAAAATGGTAAGGACCACCCTCTTCCAATGCATACCTTTTGGCGGTAGCTTCATCGTCTGCCACAAAAATACTTTTTGCAACGCGCCATTCACTGGGGTGCGCTACGGCGCCCACCTCAGCGCGGCCTTCAACGTATTTAGGCCAGTGTGATTTGACCCACTCAGGCATCAGGAAGTTGGCTGAAATAGGCTGCCAACCACGCTTGGCCATCTCTGTCACGCCCTTTGAAAATGGTGCCACTGCCGTGCCCACAATGAGGGGGTGAGGTTTTTGGAAAGGCTTCATGATGTAGCCTTGTCCAATTTCTGGAATCATGGTTCTACCCACCGACACTTTGAAAAATTCACCTTCTAAGTCGTAGGGTGGCTCAGACTCCCAGATTTTAAGAACCATGTTAATGCCTTCAACAAACATGGCATTGCGATCTTTACCAAAGTTGCCAAAGACCTCTGCATCCGACATCAATCCGCCAGGGCTAACTCCCATGATGAAACGGCCCTGAAGCATGTGGTCCAACATGGCCGCCTGCGCTGCAATGGCTGCTGGATGAGAATTGGGGACATTGATGGTGCCAGTGCCCAACATGATGTTTTTTGTTTCAGAAATTAGACTGGCCAAAAAAATCATAGACGACGTGACCGTTTCTGCTGCATCTGTCACATGCTCACCCACATAGGCTTCGCTAAAACCCAATCGATCTGCCAAAATGATGGCCTCTCGATCTTCGGCAATCGTCTGCCCTATGTTGCGTCCTGGTGGATGCAAGGGCATCATAAAGGTGCTGTATTTCATGGATATTCCAAATAAATTAAATGGTTTTTAATTGCTGAGCAAGGCTTCTGCAACCTGAACATAGTTACCTTGGCAAAACAACAAGGGGGTCTTGCTTTCGTAAACATAATTTTCAACTTGCCCTAAAAATAAAACATGGTCACCGACCACAGTTCGCTGAATGGTTTTGCACTCAAAGGTGGCCACACAATTTTGAATAATGGGCAAACCATCTAGGCCTTCCTGGTACTCAACGCCTGCAAACTTGTCTGCCAAGGTTTTTGAAAATTGTTTTGACAAATCAATTTGATGAAGGGCTAAAACATTGATGACAAAGCGACCCGATTGGTCAAACACTTCCAAGCTGGGTGATGTTGAAACCAAACTCCATAAAACAATGGGTGGATCCAGGGACACCGAGGTGAAAGAGTTGGCCGTGACACCCACCAAACGCGACTTCGAATTGCCAGAGGTCACCACCGTCACGCCGGTGCCATAACTGCCCAAAGCGTTGCGCAAATCGCGCTTATCCCATGTTGTATTGATCTTGGTGTTCATTTGATTACTTTAAGGTGATCCAAAGGCCAAACTGCTAAGGGGTTTCCCTATGTCTGCCACATTGACCAGCATTTCTGCAGGGTTATTGAATCAATGAAATATGGCTAGAGGGTGTCGATTTGATGGCGCCAACTGCTTGGAATAAATTGCGAATGACATCAAGTTCCAAGTTGCGAACAATGAAAACCAAGCGGGAATCTTTGTCTTCACTGGGCCATCGGTCCATCTTCACAGGCGTTGCAAAAATATGCTGTACACCCTGAACCACCACGGGTTCGCCAGCGACGTTAACGATGCCATTCATGCGC
>CAJCDH010000280.1 GCA_903961095.1 uncultured Burkholderiales bacterium
CCATCGTTTGTGGGTAAAGCCGAAGTGGGTAGCTTTGGGTACAACAAAATTTTTGGCAGTACGGCGGGTGTCGTGAAGCCGACTGAAGCGGGTGGCAATGTCTGGGACTACTACGTGGCCGGATCGCAAACCAAGCAAGACGGTTACCGCCAGCATGCAGAAATGGAAAGTCAGAAACTGTTGGCCAACTTTGGTGTCAAAGTGAACCGTGATGTGGAGTCGCGTTTCTACGTTGCCGCCGTACGCAGTCGCACCCAATTGCCAGGTTATTTGACAAAAGCGCAGTTGGAATCCACGCCCAACCTCCGTAACACGGGTTCAGCCTACGTCGATGACAACAACCAGCGTCGTGATGTTGATTCACAACGATTGGCCAACAAAACAACCGTGCGCGATGGCAACAATCTGTACGAATTTGCTGCGTATGCCATGAACTACAGTCTGTGGCATCCCATTTCATTCAGCGTCATTCAGCAAGATGTGGGCACACAAGGCGGCCATCTTAAGTTCACTAACACCACAGGAGCGAACCAGCTAACGGTCGCCTATCTGCCAAGTAAAGGCACTACCAAAGGCACATCCCATGCGCCAAATATCAATGGTTTGGTCACGGGTAATCCATCGTCCGTCTACCAACAAAAATCTGTAAACCATACATTTTTTGTTGAAAACAAGTACCGCGTTTCTGACAAAACCACTTTGGTGGGTGCTTTGCAATATGACAAAGCAAATCGCAAAGTGTCTGACGTGGTGTCGGCTTCAAATAACTACGATCACAACTTGAGCCAATGGAGCCCTCGAGTTGGTGTGGCGCACGATTTGACGCCTAAGCAGCAAGTTTTTGCGAGTGTGAGTCGAAACTTTGAAGCGCCTATTCATGGCCTGGCTGGTTCGACCACCTTGGCTACCAAAGCACAGAGTGGCACAACCTTCGAGGTGGGTACGCGTGGTGAGGTGGTAGAAGGAGGTAACCAATTTGGTTGGGATGCAACTTACTATCGTTCCAACTTGAAAAACGAGTTCTTGAGTGCTTGCGTTGTACCGGGTTGCTCACCGGCACCGACAACCAACGTGCCAAAATCAATGCACCAAGGCATCGAGCTGGGCTTGAGCCATTTGTATGCACGCCAAATTGACAGCCGCATGTCCTTGCTTTACAGCGACTTCAAGTTTGTGGACAACACAGCATATGGCAACAACAAGCTACCAGGCTTCCCTCCGATCATTGTCCGCGCAGAAAGCCTTTATCGCTTTGGTGCTGAAGTCAACGGCAAACCAAGCTTCTACGCCGGTCCCAAAATTGAATGGGTACCGAGCAAAGCCCCGATGGACAACACCAACACCGTTTATCGCGATGGCTACACCTTGCTTGGCTTCAAGGCTGGTCAAGCGATTGATAAGAAATGGTCATGGTTTGCAGATGCGCGTAATTTGACCAATAAAAAGTACGCAGCCGACAGCAACATTTCTGCCAACTTGGCGGGCAATGGCACTGGTGCTTTGTATTACCCAGGCAATGGCCGATCGATTTATGTGGGCATCGAAGCCAAGATCGATTGATCCTCAGGTAATCCATTGATGCGTTGAGTGACCCAGCATGGCGAAAGGCTGTGCTGGGTCATTGGCCTTCAGTTCTGCTTATTTAACGGCTCAATAAACGAAGAATCTTATGAACGAGACTCTCATGCGAGCGGCTCGCCGCTCTTTGCTCTGGCGGCTGCACTTTTGGTCTGCATTGATCGCCAGCCCTTTTGTTTTGGCGGCTTGTTTGACCGGAATGCTTTATGTGTTCACACCGCAAATTGAAAGTGTCATGCATGGTCAACTGGACAAGGTGCAACCGCAGTCGCAAGCTCGATCTCTCGACGATGCCGTGGCAGCGGCCAAGCAGGTGGCGCCTGAGGGCTGGAGTTTGCACTCGGTGATTCCAGCGCATGAACCCGAAGACAGTGTGCGCGTGGCTTTTACCGCTCCTATGCCAGAAAAGAGCCAAGCGGGTGGGCATGGTGGGCACGCGAGCCATGGGGCGAGTCCTGGCGCTGCACAAGCCAAGTCGCCATTTTTACGGCCCAACTTTGGTATTCCTGCACGTGCGGTGGTCGTTTATGTGAATCCTTACAGCGCCGAAGTGCTGGGCCAACTCAAGGAGTCTGAGCGCTTTGCTACCTGGGCGCGCAAACTGCATTCAAGCTTGCAGCAAGGCGATGGCTGGCGCTGGATGATCGAGTTGGCCGCCAGCTGGACCATGGTCATGTTGGTCACCGGGGTGTACCTCTGGTTGCCACGCCCAGGTCAGCCCTTGTTGCCACAGGCGAATGCCAAAGGGCGTGTGGCCTGGCGGCAGTGGCATGCATTTTTGGGTGTTGCGTTGGGACTGGTCAGTTTCGTCATCTTGACGACCGGCTTGACCTGGAGCCAGAACGCTGGAAATCAAATCAGATGGGCGCGTGATGCGACTGGCCAGACACCCCCGCGTATTCCTGCTCAATTCAAGTCCACTGTGACCGAAGGGGCTAAACCGTTGACATGGGAGCAAGCATTGCAAGCCATTCGCCGTGAAGCCCCCAACATCTCTTTGATGGTCATGGCACCCAAAGGTCCTGAAGGTGTTTGGCGTGCCAACCAAATGGACAAGGGTGATCCGACCAAACGTTTCGATTTGCTGCTGGACGCTTATTCGGGACAAAAACTCTATTTCAGCGGATGGTCTGACCAAACAGCTTTTGGCAAAGCCACAGCCATTGGCATTCCATTTCATCGGGGTGAATTCGGTGTTTGGAACCAAGTTTTGTTGTTTGTTTTTGGCGCGGGCATTTTGTTTTCACTGGTATCCGGTTGGGTGATGTTCTTCAAACGCCGTGCAACAGGC
Organism: uncultured Burkholderiales bacterium; assembly: GCA_903961095.1. Classification (GTDB taxonomy): domain Bacteria; phylum Pseudomonadota; class Gammaproteobacteria; order Burkholderiales; family Burkholderiaceae_C; genus Limnohabitans_A. The sequence continues at coordinate 2,870 of CAJCDH010000280.1, forward strand.
TCCAGCGTGTGGCCTGTGGTCTTGCCGGGAACTTGGCGCAGCGTCAGTCCTTGGGCCTGGTTGGGCGGGGCATTCATGTTGGTTGCCATGCCTGTGCTGTCCATGAGTGCCGTGCCTGTTGCCTTGGTCGAGGGCTGGATGAGGTGGCGCAATCATGAGCAAACCGTGTGAGTTAGATTTCGGGCAGGTCATTGGAGTGAGTTATAGATTTTTCCCTCATTAAGAAATAGAAAAACAGTCGTTTGAGTTTTAGAGGCTCACTCGCAGAATCCAGCCCATCAACTTTCTGATGTGCATTTCTGGAATGACCCGATGAAAATCAAAAGCCGTTTGATCAACCTGGCCGCCATCTTGACCGTGGCCCTCTCGGGTCTGAGCGCCATGGCCCAGGCCCCGACCTCGGTCACCTTGCTCAACGTCTCGTATGACCCGACCCGCGAGGTGTATGCCGAATTCAACCAGGCCTTTGCCAAGCACTGGAAAGGCAAAACCGGGCAGGACGTGAGCGTCAAGCAATCGCACGGCGGCTCGGGCAAGCAAGCCCGCTCCATCATCGACGGCCTGGACGCCGATGTGGCCACCCTGGCTTTGGCCGGTGACACCGATGCTCTGCACAAAAACGGCAACCTGATCCCCAAAGACTGGCAAAAGCGCTTGCCGCACAACAGTTCGCCCTACACATCGACCATCGTGCTGGTGGTGCGCCAAGGCAACCCCAAGGGCATCAAGGACTGGGACGACCTGGTCAAGCCCGGCATCAGCGTGATCACGCCCAACCCCAAAACATCGGGCGGTGCGCGCTGGAACTACCTGGCTGCCTGGGAATTTGCCAAACGCAAATACGGCAGC
>CAJCDH010000281.1 GCA_903961095.1 uncultured Burkholderiales bacterium
AGCTGAACGTGTCGAATCAGATGAGGTCTTGTTGGCCGTTGTGGGCTCAATTGGGTTGGATGTGGCTGAGGCGAAAGTCATTTTGGCCTCTGACACCTATGCACAAGAAGTGCGAGAGATAGAGCAGTTTTATCAACAAGCAGGCATTCATTCTGTGCCTGCCGTTATCATCAACGACAAACATTTAATTTCTGGGGGGCAGCCTGCAGAGGTCTTTGAGCAAGCGCTCAAAAGAATAGCTGCCGGTGAAGTTTGAGACATGCCTGCACTGACCATTTACTACGATGGCAGCTGTCCGCTGTGCCGGCGTGAAATTGCCTTTTACAGAAGCAACCCTGATGCGGCGCAATTGGTTTGGCATGATGTGAGTGTCAATTTTCAGGCCAACGACGATTCGAGCTTGGGTGAAGGCCTTAGTTGCCAGCGCGCTATGGCGTTCTTTCATGTGCGAGATGAGCAGGGCAATTTGTTTCAGGGCGGTGCTGCTTTTGCGCGCTTGTGGTTAGAACTGAGTGGCTGGCGTTTGGCAGGTCGTTTGTTTTCGGTATGGCCTTTCAGTTGGCTCATTAAGCTAGGCTACAAAATGTTCTTGCCCATTCGGCCCACCTTGCAAAAGTATTTAATCAAATGGGAAGCGCGTCACTGATGAGTGCATACCAAGCTTTGGTGTTGGGAGCAAGTGGCGCCATTGGCAGTGCGTTTTTTTCGCATTTTCAACAAGACCCTGAGTGTTCGAAGGTGGTGGGTTTGTCGCGTCAAAGTCAATTGCACTTTGAATTGGAAAACGAGGACAGCATGGCGCATTGCGCTGCCCAACTGCAAAGTGCCACAGGCCCTTTTGGTGTTTGTCATTTCAAGTGGATCATTGATGCGACAGGCGCATTGACCCTAGATGGGCTTGGACCTGAAAAACGTTTAGAGGCTTTGAATGCCAAGCAATTGCTCAGACAGTTTGAAATCAATGCGGTGGGGCCAGCTTTGCTGATGAAGCATTTTTTTCCTTTGCTGATAACTCAAGAGCCGGCGTGCTATGCCACGCTGTCTGCGCGAGTGGGAAGCATTGCAGACAATCAAAAGGGCGGATGGTATGGTTATCGAGCCGCCAAAGCAGCCCGAAATATGCTGTTGCAAACAGCTGCTATTGAGGCAGCCCGAAAAAAACCATTGTGTGTCTTTGCCGCTCTACAACCTGGTACGGTTCAATCGAATTTGTCTTCTAGCTTTGTGGCGGCAGACAAGGCGATGCTGCCAGAACATGCAGTTTCAAAAATGATGACTGCGATGTCAGGCTTAAAGCCTAACGGTAGAGCGCAGTTTGTAGACTACGCAGGGCAGGTCATTGCATGGTGATGAATCTACTATTGAAGGGGGAAAAATGAACGAAGATCCAAGATGTTGTGGCACCGGTACTTGCATCATTGACCCTGAAGGTCGTTGTTGGTGCGGTCAACAATGGGATGGCGAAAAAATGGCTATGCCAAAATTAGAGCTACCCACTGACGATGGGCGGGCCAATCCATCCTTTCAGAATCAGTCGTCTGCGGGCTCTCAATGATCAAATTCATCCAAACAAACTTCACGAAGTGGGCGGTGCTCGGCTTGGTCATGTTTGCAAGCTTTCATGCGTCCGCCAGTGAATTGTCAGAGTCGCTTAAAAAGTCTGACTATGTTTTGCTCATGCGCCATGCGCTGGCTCCTGGTGTTGGTGATCCTGCTGGTTACAAGTTGCAAGATTGCAAATCTCAAAGAAATTTAGATGCAAAAGGCCGCGAGCAAGCACAAAGGACAGGTCAGTGGTTGAAGGCTCAAGGTGTTGGAAATGCACTTGTATTTACAAGTGCTTGGTGTCGATGCAAAGAGACTGCCGACAACTTGGCATTCGGCACTCCGGTGCTTGAAGCGTCTTTAAATTCATTTTTTGATGACATGCGTCAAGGGTCTCAAAGCAATTCAAACTTGCAAAAATTCATTGCGCATCAGCTTAAAACCAAAGGTGACAAGGCTTTGATTCTGGTCACGCACCATGTGAATATTGCAGAGTTTATGGGCGAAAACGTAGGGTCTGGCGACATGGTGCTTGCCAAAGTGAATGCAGCTGGAAAAATGCTGTCGTTCAAAATCTATCCAAGCCCGTAAAAAGAGACAAGCTGGCTTCAATGCGTATCAGCCTAGCAGTGCTCTAAGCTCAAGCTTTCGATTGCAGGCTTTGGAGTGCTTGCTCAATTTTGCGCTTTGAGACCGAACTTTTCGGTATTTTGAAAGCGGTGCTTTTCTCATGTGCATGTTCATTCAGCGCATCCTGAAACCATGTGCGCACATCTTGTTCTAAGCCAATGCCATGCATGAAGTTGTAGATAGCTTTTTTCAAGCCCAATCCTAAGAGATCGTGATCAACACCTGTGGGGTCATTGAAACCAATGTCGTTTTTACCAAAACTGACGGGCGGTAGTGGAACAAGTTCAATGCCATATTCTTTGGGGTTCAAGCCCACTGGCGAGTGAACGGTGCATGCAAAGCGGTGAAAGAAACCGCTTTGAATGCAGCCGTTTTCAAACAGTTGCCGTACGTACTCGAGTGCGTCTACGGTGTCTTGTATGGTTTGTGTGGGAAAGCCATACATGAGGTAGGCATGCACCAAAATACCAGCTTCTGAGAAGCCTTTGGTCACTTGCGCTACTTGTTCAACTGTCACGCCTTTTTTCATGAGAGTGAGCAAGCGGTCGGAGGCCACTTCGAGTCCTCCCGACATGGCAATACAGCCACTCTCTGCCAACAACTCTGACAACTCGGGTGTGAAGGTTTTTTCAAAGCGAATGTTGCCCCACCATGAGATGTGCACATTTCTGCGAATCAGTTCTTCGGCCAATGCCTTGAGGGCTTTGGGGGGTGCGGCTTCATCCACAAAGTGGAAACCAGTTTGCCCTGTTTCTTTCACAATCTGTTCAATGCGATCGACCAGAAGCGTTGCAGAAGCTGTTTCATAGCGCGAGATGTAATCGAGACTGACATCGCAGAAGCTGCATTTTTTCCAATAGCAGCCATGAGCCACTGTGAGCTTGTTCCAGCGGCCGTCGCTCCAAAGGCGGTGCATGGGGTTGAGCATGTCTAGCAAGGACAGATAGTCTTGCAACGGCAGGCCATCCCAGGTGGCGGTACCCACTTCTTCAAATGGTACATCGGGCTCTGACCAATTGATCAGTTGAACGCGTTGCGATTTTGTAGCGTTGTTGACAGCTTGTAATTCGTCGGCCGATTGGCGAATGTAGGTTCTGACCAAGCGTGAAGCAGACCGTTTGCCTTCTAAATGTTCTAGCAAAGCCAGCAAGGGTCTTTCACCAGAATCGAGTGTCACGAAATCAACATAATCAAAGACACGAGGCTCGGTCAACTCACGCAATTCGGTGTTGACGAAGCCGCCACCCAGCGCAATGTGAATATGGGGATGTTGTTGTTTGATGCTCTGCGCAATTCTGAAAGCAGCATAAACAGCGCCAGGGAAGGGGACAGAAAGCAGGACCAAACTGGGTTGGTGTTTGTCAATGGCTTGTAGCGTGAGGGTTTGTAGCGTCTCATCCATCAAGGTGAGGGGTGCTGCAAGTGCTTTGGCCAAGGGCTCAAAGGTGGCTTGGCTACCCGCCAATGATTCGCCGTAGCGAACAAATTCAAACCGAGAGTCGACAGCATCACGCAACACGTCGGCCAAATCGTTCAAGTACAAAGTGGCCAAGTGGCGTGCGCGGTCTTGCTGACCCAGTGCACCAAAAGCCCATGACAGGGGGTCGCCCGATTCGCTGTCGTCGTAAGCGTCTAGCGCAGCAAAGCGCGGGCCTTCTGGCAGAAAGCCGCGGCCAGCAATTCGGTGGCTGAGCGTGCTGTCCTTACCTTGCAAAAAAGCAATGGTGGGTTGAATGGTGTGAACATAACGCTGAAAGAAATCGAGGAAGAAATTGACACTGGCACTGCGCTGTGCTTCTGATAATTGCAGCGCGCGTGCCTTGACGTCTTCCAATCCTTGAGAGGTGAACAAAGTCAAGACGAGTTTGAGTGCCAGATCTTCTTGAAAGGCTGTTACTCCGCGGGAACGCAAAAAGCCCGTCAGGTAGGCCGTAGACGGATAGGGTGTGTTGAGTTGCGTCATCGGTGGGATGACGCTTAAAACGCGAATGGGGTTGGGGTTTGGCTTTGGCTTCATTCAACCCGTGACTTTACAGCCACTTTTGCATGAATTGAGCTTGTCCCGCGGCAGCAGCGAGTTCGTATTGGGTAAATCCAAAGCGTTTGTAGCTTGACAAGGCCACAGCGTTGCCACTGAGTACCTCAAGCGTGAGCTTGCAGCATCCACGTACGCGGGCATAGTCTTCCGCTGCTTTGAGCAGGGCTTGACCAACGCCTTGTCCCCGATGGCCCGCCAAAACGGCGATGTCGTGCACATTGAGCAAGGGCTTGGCCTTGAAGGTGGAGTAGCCTTCAAAGCAGTTGATCAGGCCCACCGGTTGACCTTCAAGCCAAGCAATGAAGCTGGCGGCACCTGCGATGCGGGCCATGTCTCTGCACAAACGCGCTGATGCCTCTGGGTTGAGTGCTTCGCCACCGCCCATAGGATCTTGCGCATAGGCATCTAACAAGAAGACCAAAGCCTGCGCATCTTGCGCATCCAAATAGTCAACGCGCTTGATTTGCAAAGCGCTCATGAAGCGTAGTCGCTCAGGGGTACGCAGCTGCAGAACAGATTGCGATCGCCATACACATTGTCAACGCGGCCCACTTGCGGCCAATACTTCACGCTGCTTAAAGGGCGGCCTGCTTGCGCAGCACCTACTTCGCGTGAGTAAGGGCGACCCCAATCAGCAGCCATCAAACTGGCCGCAGTGTGAGGTGCGTGCTTGAGGGGGTTGTTGTCTTGGGGCCAAACGCCATTTTCAATGAGGCGCACTTCTTCGCGAATGGCAATCATGGCGTCGATAAAACGGTCTAGCTCTGCGAGGGTTTCGCTTTCGGTGGGTTCCACCATGAGGGTGTTGACCACTGGAAACGACAAGGTGGGCGCGTGGAAGCCATAGTCCATCAAGCGTTTGGCCACGTCTTCGGCCATCACGCCGCTGGTTTCTTTGAGGCCACGCAAATCCAAAATGCACTCGTGTGCCACAAGACCAGCTTTACCATTTTCACCTGCACTGGCATACAGCGTGGGGTAGTGATCGGCCAAGCGATGGCTGATGTAGTTGGCCGCCAAAATGGCAGCTTCAGTGGCGTGCTTCAAACCTTCAGCGCCCATCATGCGGCAATACATCCAGCTGATGGGAAGCACTGCTG
>CAJCDH010000282.1 GCA_903961095.1 uncultured Burkholderiales bacterium
ATCACTGGCCGAGAATTTGGCAACGGATTTTCAGAGTTGAACGACGCTGAAGACCAAGTAGCGCGCTTCCAAGCTCAAGTGGATGCAAAGGACAGCGGCGACGATGAAGCCATGTACTTTGACCACGACTTTGTGCGAGCCTTGGAATATGGCATGCCGCCAGCAGGGGGTTGTGGCATTGGCATTGACCGATTAATGATGCTCTTAACCGACAGCCCTAGCATTCGAGATGTCATTTTGTTCCCCGCCCTAAAGCGAGAACAAGACTGAACAAAAAGAGCATTCAATTTGAGCCGCGTTGCTTTATTGCTTAGGCAAGCGATCTTGCGGACGTGCCACATCGCTGACTTCTTTGGCCACAACATCCACTACCTCGGCTTCGTTGGGGGCGCTCTTGCTCCAAGCACCAAAAGGTGCTCTGCTTCGGGCCATGTCTTGATAGCGCTGCCACACCACAGCCACCTCGGGCTTGCGACCTCGCAGCAAGGACCACAGAGCGCCAAACAGCAGTGCAAACAAGAGAATGCAAAGCATGCCCAGCACAAACACCAAGCCTAAAAGGCTGAAGAAAACTTTGAAAATCCAAGCGACAAATTGCATATCAAGGTAAGCAGGCTAAGGCTTGTTGATAATTGACTGAACGAACCAGGTCATCCCAAGCCAAAGCAGTCGAAGTGGGCAACAGCGCCAAGCGGCGCGCTTCACTCAACTCATCGGGCTGCCACCAACCCTTTACCTGAGCCTCAGCCAGGCCATCTAAAACCTCATCGATGACTGTGCTGCCCTTCAAGGATTGATTGCAAAGCAAGGCCAAATCACAGCCGGCATGGAGCGCTGCCAGAACGCCTTCTGTCAAGCTGATGGGCTTAGCTTCCAAGACACGAGCGCCCGTCATCGACAAATCGTCGCTGAACACAGCGCCCGTAAATTCCAACTGCATTCGCAAAATGTCTTGCACCCATTTTTGAGAGAACCCAGCAGGCCTTGAATCCACTTTAGGGTAGATGACATGCGCAGTCATCACGGCACTAAGCTCATTGTTAAGCCACTCATAGGGCTTGGCATCTTCTTTCAAGATGGCTTTGAGATTTCGATTGTCGACTGGCATGTCGACATGCGAGTCAGCCTTCACGTAGCCGTGACCCGGAAAATGCTTGCCGCAGTTGCCCATACCAGCAAGCTGCAGGCCATGCATCAGACTCTTGGCCAACAAGCTAACCTGACGTGGATCTCTGTGGAATGAACGGTCGCCAATGACGCTGCTTTCGCCATAGTCCAAATCAAGCACAGGTGTAAAACTGAAATCAACACCGCAAGCGCGCAATTCAGAGGCCAACAAGAAACCCACGGCTGAAGCTGCTTTACAGGCTTTCAAAACGCCCTCACCTACAAGGCCTTTGCCATCTTGAGACCACATTTCACCCAAGCGGTGCATGGCTGGCAAATGCGTGAACCCATCGGTTCTAAAGCGCTGGACGCGACCGCCCTCGTGATCAACACAAATGAGCAAATCTTTTCGAACCGCCTTGATGTCTGCACACAAATCGGTAAGCTGCTTGCGGCTTTGCCAATTGCGACCAAACAAGATGAGGCCACCCGTCAAAGGATTTTTGAGTCGACTTTTGTCAAGCGCCGACAACGCAAAACCTTCAATGTCAATGATGAGAGGAGCTTGGATGTTCATTCAGTTGTTTCTACCACGCAATAACTGCCCGCGTAATCTGCTTCGTCAGTGACGCTAATGTGTGCTTTTAAATTTTGGGCCTCAAACCAAGATTTCAAGTCACCGTGCAAAATAATGACAGGCTGACCTGAGGGTAATTTACCGATCTCACAGGAACGCCATGTCATGGGCATGCGCATGCCCATGCCAATGGCTTTGCTGAAGGCCTCCTTGGCTGAAAAACGTGTTGCCACGTACCGAACGCCTCGCTCAGGCCACCTAGCACCACGAGCTTTGTAAGTGGCAAACTCAGCATCGCTCAAAACTTTTTGGGCAAACCTATCGCCATGCTTTTCCAAGCTGGCTCTAATACGCCGCACGTCGCAAAGATCGGTACCAATGCCGTAAATCATGATTTGTTCTGCTGATTCAATTCGAGGACGACCGCCTCAATGCCTTCAAATAAGCTTGCACCGTAGCGGCATACCCCAGCTCCAATGCATCGGCAATCAAGGCGTGACCGATGGAGACCTCCAACAAACCAGGTACCGTTTGTGCAAACTTGGGAAGGTTGTCTTGATTCAAATCGTGGCCAGCATTGACCCCGAGGCCCAGCTCAAGCGCGGCCCTTGCTGTGTTGACATACTGCGCCAAGCATGCCTGGTTAGCTTCCGTACCGTAAGTTGCAGCGTAGGGCTCGGTGTACAACTCGACCCGATCGGCTCCTATTTGTTTGACATCAGGCATTTGCGCTGGCTCTGGATCCATGAACAAACTCACCCGCACACCCAGGGTCTTGCATTCATCGATGAGTGGCTTTAACTTTTTCGCATCTTTGGGAAATGACCAACCATGATCGCTGGTAAATTGTCCCTCGCTGTCGGGCACAAAGGTCACTTGATGTGGCCGGTAAGTTCTGACAAAGTCCATCAACTGGTGAAATGGATTGCCTTCGATGTTGAATTCTCGATCGGGCCATTGCTGCATCAGCTTGGCCAAATCGACCACATCAGTCGCGCGAATGTGGCGCTCATCGGGCCTGGGGTGTATGGTGATGCCATGTGCCCCTGCTTCTAAGCAGATTTGCGCAGCTTTGAGCACACTGGGAATACCCAAGTGACGTGAGTTGCGCAAAAGCGCCACCTTGTTGACATTGACAGAAAGCGCTGTTGAGGAATTGGAGGTCATGTAGGGCTCACAAACTTTGTATGTCGATCATCATTTGGCGGGTCTTTAAAGTACCGACACCGCAATGGTAGTTGAGTAAGGTGCGAAGTTGGGTGCGCAGTGGGGTCAACATGTTTAAGCTCAAACGAAGTGTTTCTGTAAATGGCGATTGACCGTCCAATGCGCCTTGGAGCGAAAGCCATTGTGCGCCGCGCAAAGCATGGCGATCATCTCGGTGTGCCAAGCGCAAGCCACCCTCAGGCACCAGGCAATAGTCAAGGGAATGATCCAAATCAGCCATGGTCAGTGTTTGACAATTCAAACTGGGTAGCAGCCCAATTTCTTTGAGCATCAGAAGTTCGAAAACGCGCAAAGAAGCCTGCAGTAATTCGCCTGGCTCGGTGGCCATCACCCGCACTGTGGCAGCATAGGCATCAAACAATTGTGGATGGGGGTCATCTCGCGCCAAAAGCCTCAGCAGCAACTCATTGAGGTAGTAGCCCGAGAGCAATGCATCGCCGGTCGGCATGACATGCCCACCGACCCACTCTACTGACTTCAATGTTCGAATGTCTGCATCGCCCCCATAGGCTACTTGAATGGCTTGAAGCGGCAACAAAACAGGTCTGAAGGAAGAGCTTGGCTTTTTTGCGCCCTTGGCTACCAATGCAATTCGCCCATGATGCCGGGTGAAAACTTCTAAGATGAGGCTCGACTCGCTCCAATCATAGCGATGCAGCACATAGGCCGGCTCATCAGAAATTCGTTTCAAGACAGCGGCCATCGCCTGTACTTTTTACTCGTAGCCGAAAGAGCGAACGCGCGCTTCGTCGTCGGCCCAGCCAGACCGAACCTTGACCCACAACTCAATGAAGACTTTGGCGTCCATGAGTTTTTCTAACTCCTGGCGAGCCTCTGTGCCAATGCGCTTAAGGCGCTCGCCTTTGTCGCCAATGACCATGGCCTTGTGACCTTCACGCTCCACCACAATGGTGGCTGCGATGCGAATCATGCGATTGGCCGACCGACTCGGTTCCTCTTCAAATTTGTCAATCACCACTGTGGACGTGTAGGGCAATTCGTCCCCCGTGAAACGAAACAATTTTTCGCGAACAATTTCACTGGCCAAAAACTTTTCACTGCGATCGGTGAGCTCGTCCTCGGCGTACCACCAGGCTTGTTGCGGCAGGTATTTTTCACAGTAGCCCATGAGTCGTTCGACGTCTTTGGCGTTTTTGGCCGACATTGGCACAAACTCTGTAAACGGATGGCGCTCTTGCATCTCTTTGAGCCAAGGCGCTAAGTCTTCACGGCGATTGATGGCATCGAGTTTGTTGGCAATGAGCAAAACAGGGATTTCGGGTTTGAGCAAAGCCAAAACTTTGGCGTCGGCTGTGTTGAACATGCCAGCTTCGACTACAAACAAAACCAAGTCGACATCGCCCACGGCGCCCAGAACCGTTTTGTTCAAAGACTTGTTCAACGCGGTGTTGTGACGGGTTTGAAAACCTGGCGTGTCAACAAATACAAATTGTGTAGCGCCTTCCGTGCGAATACCTGTGATACGGTGCCGCGTGGTTTGTGCTTTGCGTGAGGTGATGCTGATTTTTTGGCCCACCAGCGCATTCAGCAATGTCGATTTGCCCACATTGGGCTTGCCAACAATGGCGACCAAACCGCAACGTTGGGCGGGATTGGTTTGTGTATTCATCCGCGTGCCTTGACTTTCAAAATTTCAAGCATGGCAGCTGCCGCGGCTTGCTCACCGGCACGGCGTGAGGGACCACTGCCATGCTGCGAGAGACTGAGTTCAGGAATGTCGCAAGCGACATCAAATAATTGCCGATGCGCAGCACCAGAAGTGGCGACAACGCTGTATTGGGGGAGCTGCAATTTGCGGCCTTGTAGCCATTCTTGCAATTCAGTTTTAGGGTCTTTGGCTGCCGCTTGCATTTGTGGATTGATGGCCACATTTTGGAACAAGCCATGAACCAATTGTTCTGCAACTTCATAGCCAGCATCGATAAAAACGGCACCAATCAAAGCCTCCAAGGCATCCGCCAAAATAGAGGGGCGGCGTTGCCCGCCAGACTTCAATTCGCCCTCGCCCAGTTTCAAACAACTTGGAATTTCCAAGCTCAGGGCTAACTGATGCAAGGTTTCTTGCTTGACCAAGTTGGCCCTGACGCGAGACAAATCACCCTCTGGCAAATCACTCAATTGGGCGTATAGCAGATGGGCAACAGCCAAATTCAAAACAGAATCACCTAAAAACTCTAGGCGCTCGTTGTGGTTAGCCGAGTAACTGCGATGAGTCACAGCTCTTTCTAGCAAACTTGCATCTTTGAAGTTGTGCTTAAGGCGAGCTTGCAATTGACTGAGGTCGGCGTTCAAACTGTTAGCAAGGTATGCGTTGAGAAAAAATCAAAACTGAATGAATCTTTGTTCTTTGGAGTGACAAAATCAATTGAATGAACCAATTCGGTCCAAGTTGCCGAAATTCATCCAAACAAAAAATGCGCGTCCCACAATGTTAGCGTCAGGCACAAAACCCCAATAACGTGAATCAAGGGAATTGTCCCGATTGTCGCCCATCATGAAGTAATGTCCCTCAGGCACCTTGCAAACAACACCTTCAACGGTGTAATTGCACTGGTCGCGGAAAGGAAAATCTTCTGCACCAGGAATAAATGCGGGGCGCTCATCGTCAACAATCAAATTGTGTGGCTTGTTGCCCAATTTTTCTTGCGATTGCTTGAAATAGCGCATGACAGATTCATCAAAGAATTCAGGCAAATTTTCTGTAGGCACCAACTGGCCGTTGATGCTGAGTTTCTTATTCAGATAAGCCACTTGGTCGCCTGGAATTGCGACCACACGTTTGATGTAATCGACACTTGGGCGTGGTGGGTAACGAAAAACCATGACATCGCCTCGGGCTACTGGGCTACCCTGAGTCACTTTGACATTGGCAACGGGCAGGCGAATTCCATAATGAAATTTATTGACCAAAATCAAGTCGCCCACCCAAAGCGTCGGGATCATTGAGCCGGATGGAATCTTGAACGGTTCAAACAAGAAAGAGCGAAGCACAAAAACAAGGAAAATGACGGGAAACAAGCCTGCTGTCCAATCCAACCACCAAGGCTGCATGAGCAATTGTTGACGTGCCTCACCCGTATCGGTATCCGATTTATCGATGCCCAGCTTGGACAATTCTTGTTGACGTTTGGCTTTGTCGCTGTCTAACTGGGCAACAGACTTGACACGCTGGGGCCAGAAATAGAACTTTTCAGCCAACCAGTAAACGCCAGAAATGACGACAGCCATCAGCATCAACAAGGCGAAATTGCCTTCGATGAGACCAAAATACCAAGAACCCGCATAGCTGCAAAATGCAGCCAAAATAAAAGCCGTTAAGACTTGCATCAATCTTCCACCTGCAAAATGGCCAAAAATGCCTCTTGAGGCACCTCAACCGAGCCAATCTGTTTCATTCGCTTTTTACCCGCCTTTTGTTTTTCCAACAATTTGCGTTTGCGGGAAATGTCGCCACCATAACACTTGGCCAACACGTTTTTCCGAAGTGCTTTGACAGTTTCCCTGGCAATGATATTCGCGCCAATGGCCGCTTGGATAGCCACATCAAACATTTGTCGGCTAATAATTTCACGCATTTTGGCTACCACAGCACGGGCTCGATAGGCCGACTGTGATCGGTGAACGATGATGGACAGTGCATCAACTTTCTCGCCGTTTAGCAAAATATCAACCTTCACCACATCGGATGCTCGATATTCTTTGAACTCATAGTCCATAGAGGCATAACCACGAGATACCGACTTCAACTTATCAAAGAAGTCGAGCACGATTTCGCCCAAAGGCATTTCGTAGGTCAGCATGACCTGGCGACCGTGGTAGGCCATGTTTATTTGGAGGCCACGCTTTTGATTGGCCAAAGTCATGACGGGGCCGACATAGTCTTGAGGCATGTACAAATGCACCGTGACAATTGGCTCGCGAATCTCTTGCATCTTGCCTTGATCGGGCATCTTGGCTGGGTTTTCGACCATGACCACTTCACCGTCGCCCTTCACCACTTCGTACACCACACTGGGCGCAGTTGTGATCAAGTCTTGGTCAAATTCACGCTCGAGTCGCTCTTGCACGATTTCCATGTGCAGCAATCCTAAGAAGCCACAGCGAAAGCCGAAACCCAAGGCCTGCGAGACTTCTGCTTCGTAGTGCAAAGACGAATCGTTGAGCTTGAGTTTTTCAAGCGCATCCCGCAAGGAGTCGTATTGGTTTGCTTCTGTGGGGTACAAGCCCGCGAATACTTGAGGCTGTATTTCTTTGAAACCTGGCAATGCCTTTTCTGCGGGTCCCAAATTATTGGGAAGCTTCTTTTCCAAGGTGATGGTATCTCCCACCTTGGCAGCTTGCAGCTCTTTGATACCGGCAATGATGTAACCCACTTCGCCCGCTTCAAGGCTTGAACGCGGTTCATTTGCTGGCGTAAAGACACCCATGGTGTCTGCGTTGTACACAGTCTCGGTGGCCATCATTTTGAAACGCTCGCCTTTGCCCAAGCGGCCATCCACCACACGCACCAACATGACCACACCGACATAGGTATCAAACCAACTGTCGACAATCATGGCACGCAAAGGTGCATTGGGATTACCTTTGGGCGCAGGAATTTTGGCCACGATGGCTTCCAAAATTTCATCAATGCCCATGCCGGTTTTTGCAGAACAGGGAATGGCCTCGCTGGCATCAATACCAATGACGTCCTCAACTTCAGCTTTTGCATTCTCGGGATCGGCCTGAGGCAAATCCATCTTGTTTAAAACGGGGACCACCTCGACGCCAAGGTCGTGAGCTGTATAGCAATTGGCAACCGTTTGGGCTTCAACACCTTGGCTTGCATCAACCACCAGCAGCGCACCTTCACACGCTGACAACGAGCGTGAAACCTCCTAAGAGAAATCAACGTGACCCGGAGTGTCGATCAAATTGAGGTTGTAAATTTGTCCATCTTTGGCTTTGTACTGCAGGGATGCAGTCTGCGCTTTGATGGTAATGCCACGCTCTTTTTCAATGTCCATGGAGTCGAGAACTTGCGCTTCCATTTCGCGGTCTTGTAACCCACCGCAACGTTGAATCAATCGATCGGCAAGCGTCGATTTGCCATGATCGATGTGCGCAATGATGGAGAAATTTCTGATGTGATTCATCAAGGACCAGCTACAAGTGTTTGAGATTCAAAGGACTAGACAAGAAAAAAGGGCGCGTCGAATGAGGACGCGCCCTGAACCAACAATCAATGGCAACTGCGATAGTTGGGACTTCATTGTAGG
>CAJCDH010000283.1 GCA_903961095.1 uncultured Burkholderiales bacterium
CCTAAAAGACTGCGTTTTGACCCCTGCCGTTGTTGATCAACGGCATCCAAGGCGAATCAGGAATAACCCTGATTCGCTTTTTCTTTGTGCTGAAGCTTTCTTTTTCATGCAAAATAGCACGGGCGTTCTATTTTTAAGACATGCACACCATGACCGTTAGACACATCACCTCTTTATCTCAAGTCCCTCAAGCTGCCGATGATGGCAGTGGTCGAACCTTGATGAAGGGCCGTCAAACCAAAGCCACCATTGTGGAGGCGGCCTTGGGCTTGGCTTCCCAAATTGGTTTGGAAGGTCTTTCGATTGGCGCTTTGGCTGAAGTCACTGGCATGAGCAAATCTGGCGTGTTTGCGCACTTTGGGTCACGCGAGGAGTTGCAAATCTCAGTGATTCGCGAATACCACGATCGGTTTGAAAGTGAAGTCTTCTATCCCGCCCTCAGTTGTGCACGCGGCTTACCACGCTTGCAGTCTTTGTTTGACAACTGGATGCAGCGCACCACCACTGAAATTGACTCGGGTTGCATCTACATCAGTGGTGCTGTTGAATTTGATGACCGGCCGGGATCTGTGCGCGATGCGTTGGCGTCCTCGGTAAACACTTGGCAAATTGCATTGCAGCGTTCGGTGGCACAAGCACAAGAAGAAAAACACCTTACGTCCAAAGCAGATCCCTTGCAGATGGCATTTGAAATTCATGGTTTGATTTTGGCGCTGCATTATGAAGCCAGATTTCTTCGCAACCCCGTTGCAGCAGAACGCGCTCGCAAAGGTTTTTCGGAAATTGTGGCGCGAAATCAAGCTTGATATTTGCAGCCAACTAGACAGAACAACTTTTTTACACACAGAATTTTTTTGAAAGATAAGCATGCCAAGTTACGTTCCCCCCCTGCGTGATCTTCAATTTGTCTTGCATGAATTGCTCGATTTGGAAAATGAATTGAAAGCCATGCCCAAGCATGCTGAAACCGATGCTGCCACCATCAATGCTGTGCTTGAAGAAGGTGGCAAATTTGCTGCAGAAGTGGTGTTCCCGCTGAATGTGTCTGGCGATGAAGAGGGTTGCCAACTGAATCGGGACACACATGAAGTGAAGGCTCCTGCAGGTTTCAAACAAGCCTATGAAAAATATGTAGAGGGTGGTTGGGCAGCCCTCAGCGCACAAGAAGAATATGGCGGTCAAGGCTTGCCCTTCGTGGTCAATCAGTGCTTTTTTGAAATGCTCAATTCAGCCAACCAAGCTTGGACCATGTACCCTGGCTTGTCGCATGGCGCACATGCTTGCTTGTCAGCACACGGTTCTAAAGAGCAAAAAGAGATGTATTTGCCCAAGCTCACCAGCGGCGAATGGACGGGCACCATGTGCCTGACCGAGCCCCACTGCGGTACCGATTTGGGCATGCTTCGAACCAAGGCCGAGCCTCAAGCCGATGGCACCTACCTTCTGACAGGTCAAAAGATTTTCATCAGTGCAGGTGAGCACGACCTAGCGGCCAACATTGTTCATTTGGTCTTGGCTCGGTTGCCAGACTCACCAGTGGGTAGCAAGGGCATTAGCTGGTTTGTGGTGCCCAAATTCAAGGTGAATGCCGACAGCTCTATGGGTGATCGCAATGCTATTTATTGCGGCGGTTTGGAGCACAAGATGGGCATTCATGGCAACGCCACTTGCCAGATGGTGCTAGACGGTGCGACAGGCGTGATGGTGGGTCAAGCCAACAAAGGTTTGGCCGCCATGTTTGTCATGATGAACGGCGCGCGTCTGGGCGTGGGCAATCAGTCTTTGGGCTTGACCGAAGTGGCCTATCAAAACGCCTTGGCCTATGCCAAAGATCGCATTCAAATGCGCAGCCTGTCGGGCGTGAAAGCGCCTTCCAAGCCAGCCGATCCCATTTTGGTTCACCCAGATGTCAGGCGCATGCTTCTGACAGCCAAAGCCTATGCCGAAGGCGGCCGTGCCTTGGCCTGTTATGGCGCATTGCTGATTGACAAAGAATTGAACCACCCCGACGAAAAGGTTCGCGCCGATTCTGCAGAAATTCTGGCGCTGTTGACGCCTATCGTGAAAGCCTTCCTCACGGACAACGGTTTTCAGGCCACCACCCTGTGTCAGCAAGTGTTTGGCGGCCATGGGTACATCAAAGAGTGGGGCATGGAGCAGTATGTGCGCGATGCACGCATCAACATGATTTACGAAGGCACCAATGGCATTCAGTCACTTGATTTGCTGGGTCGCAAAGTGCTGGGCAATCAAGGCGCCAGTCTGCAAAAATTTGGCAAATTGATTGGCAAGTTGGTGGCCCAAGAAATGGGCAATGAAGCCATGGCCGAGTTCATCAAACCGCTGGCAGATTTAGGCCAAAAAATGACCCAATTCACCACCGAAATTGGCATGAAGGCCATGGGCAATGCCGATGAAGTGGGCGCAGCATCTGTCGATTATTTGCGGGTTGCCGGGCACTTGGTCTTTGCCTACTTTTGGGCCCGCATGGCGCAAGTTGCCTTGGCTAAAATTGCAGCCGCAGAGGAAGAAGCCCAGGGCCCCGATCCGTTCTACAAAGCCAAATTGCAAACAGCGCGTTTTTACTTTGCACGATTGTTGCCCGAAACCTTGAGCTTGATGAACACAGCACGCTCGGGAGCCGATGTTTTAATGGACACCGATTTGGCCTTGGCCTGAGCCTCACTTGATTGATTTCTCTTTTCTTTGGATAGACCTATGACAACTCACAAATTCACAATTCGCCTTTTGAAAATCAGTGCGCTCATGATTTCATGCTTCATGACGCCTTGGGCTCTTGCCAATTCGCCTGTGGGCCAGTGGCATACCTTGGATGAGAAAACGGGTGAACTCAAAAGCATGGTCGTCATTTTTGAGCAACAAGGCGTCATGAAAGGGCGCGTAGAAAAGGTGCTTCGCAAAGATGCAGACCCTGCTGCCAAGTGCGACAAGTGCAGCGATGATCGCAAAAATCAACCAGTCGTTGGCTTGGAAATCATTCGTGGTGCTAAAAAAGCCAGTGGCAAAAACGTTTGGGAAGATGGCGAAATTCTGGATCCAGAAAATGGCAAAACATATGCTTTGCGCCTCACGCCCATTGAAAACGGTGCCAAGTTGGAAGTGCGCGGCTCGTTTGGCCCTATTGGCCGAACTCAGACTTGGGTGCGCGTTCCTTAAGGGGGCCGACTTGCACAAAGTCTCTCTAGCTCATCCCTATTTTTTGAAAGAAGCTTCGCCATGTCAGACATTTTGACCCACATTGACGCAGGGGTCATGACCCTCACCTTGAATCGATTAGACAAAAAGAATTCCATCACGGGTGACATGTATGCCGCCATGGCACAAGCCGTTGACCAAGCGCAAGCCGATGCTGCAATACGTGTTTTGGTCATTCAAGGTCACGAAAGTATTTTCAGTGCTGGCAATGACATTGGCGATTTTTTGAACAAGCCGCCTTCTACTGTAGATTCACCTGTTTTTCATTTCATGCGTGCCCTCACGATGTTTGAAAAACCCGTGATTGCAGCCGTCGCTGGGCCTGCTGTAGGCATTGGAACCACTTTGCTGTTTCACTGCGACTTGGTTTATGCCGGCGACAACGCGGCCTTTTCTATGCCTTTTGTCAACCTAGGCTTGTGCCCTGAATTTGCATCTAGCATGCTGGCACCGCAAATGTTTGGCTACCACCGTGCTGCCGAAGCTTTGCTATTGGGTGAGGCCTTCTTCGCTGAGGCCGCTTTGGAAATTGGTCTGGTCAACCGCGTTGTGCCCCCCACTGAAGTCAATGGCTATGCCCAGGCGCAGGCCAGGAAAATGGCCGCCAAGCCTTTGTCTGCTTTGATAGAAACCAAGCGTTTAATGAAGAATGGGCAATCAAAGACCTTGATTGAACGCATGGGCGAAGAGGGGCAAAGTTTCAGGCGAATGCTGTCAGAGCCGGCAGCTCGCGAGGCCTTTGGCGCGTTCATGGAAAAGCGCAAGCCAGACTTCTCTAAAATCTAAGCTGCCTCATTCCAATACATTCACCCATGACTGCTGCTACCTCTGATCTTCCGCCCGATCTTGTATTTGAGCCGGAGTTCATTGCAGGGCTCAAGGACATCTACGAAGAAAAAATTCTTTTCAATCAGTGGATGGGTTTGAAAGTTGAAAGCATTCAACCCACTGGCATCGTGGCCCACCTCACCATGAAGCCAGAGTTGGTGGGCCACTATGCTTACCACCGCATTCATGGCGGCGTGATCAGTGCCGCACTCGATGCCATGGGCAGCTTGGCGGTATTGGCAGCTTTGGGTGCTCAGCACATGGACGAATTGCCTGCCAAGCGCTTAGAGCGATTTGCCCGCCACAGCACCATCGACTTGCGAATTGATTTTCTGCGACCAGGCATCGGGAAGCAGTTCACCATTCATGCAGAGGCCGTTCGGGTAGGCGCCCGTGTTGGCAATGCCCGAATGGAATTTCGCAGTGTCGATGGCAAATTGCTGTCTACGGGCACGGCTGCTTACCTCACTTCGTGAAGCACTCGCAATGTGCTGGGGCACCAAGCTTGTTGCGCGTGCCCTCAAGATTTTTCAGTGCCCCCTCAGACGAGTGCACAATGGCAACTTGATTTTGATTCAGATTGTGTCCCATGCGCCACCTCGGTGAAAGTTCCCCTCCTGCAGCCTCAACAGCTGCCAACATCCCCAAAGATTCAGACAGCAGAACCCTGAAAAGACTGCTGCCTTATTTGCTCACCTACAAATGGCGCGTGGCCGCAGCATTGCTGTTCATGGTAGGCGCAAAATTGGCCAATGTCAGCGTGCCCCTTTTGCTGAAAGACTTGATTGACGCCATGAGCTTCAAGCCCAATGACCCCGCTCAAATTTTGGTGGTGCCAGTGGCTTTGTTGGTCGGTTATGGTGCTTTGCGGCTCATGACCTCCGCTTTCACCGAACTTCGAGAACTGGTCTTTGCCAAAGCCACGCAAGGCGCCGCACGCACCATTGCGCTTGAAACCTTCCAGCATTTGCATGCCCTCAGTTTGCGTTTCCATTTGGCGCGCCAAACTGGCGGTATGACGCGCGACATTGAGCGCGGTGTGCGCGGCATCGAATCGCTCATCTCTTATTCGCTCTACAGCATTGTGCCCACCTTGATTGAGGTGGCCCTGGTACTGACAATTTTGGCTGTAAAGTTTGACGCATGGTTTGCTTGGATCACACTGGCTGCACTGAGTTTTTATATTTTCTTCACCGTGCGCGTGACCGAGTGGCGAACGCATTTCAGAAAACAAGCCAACGAGTTTGATTCTGCGGCACACACCAAAGCCATTGATTCATTGTTAAATTATGAAACAGTCAAATACTTTGGCAATGAAGCTTACGAAGCCAATCGGTATGACGAAAGTTTGGAGCGGCTGCGCAAAGCACGTTTGAAGTCGCAAACTTCATTGTCATTGCTCAACACTGGGCAGCAGCTCATCATTGCAGCCGCTTTGGTAGCCATCCTTTGGCGCGCCACACAAGGGGTGGTCGATGGGCGTATGACCTTGGGTGATTTGGTCATGATCAACGCCTTCATGATTCAGCTGTACATTCCTTTGAATTTCTTGGGCGTGCTTTACCGTGAAATCAAACAAAGCCTGACAGACTTGGACAAAATGTTTGTCCTGATGGACAGAGAGCGCGAAGTGGCCGATATGCCCAATGCCGCCAATTTGAATTGCGAACACGGTGCACTTTTGAAGTTTGAATCGGTGTCGTTTGCATATGAGTCAGACAGGCCCATTTTGCACAACATCAGTTTTGAAATTCCTTCGGGCAAAACAGTGGCTGTGGTAGGCCCCTCAGGTTCGGGTAAATCTACGCTGGCACGTTTGATGTTTCGCTTCTACGACGTTCAACAAGGCCGCATCACCATCAATGGGCAAAACATTCGGCAAGTGACCCAGCACAGTGTGCGCAAAGCCTTAGGCATCGTGCCGCAAGACACCGTGCTGTTCAACGATACCGTGGCTTACAACATTGGCTATGGCCGCACAGGTTCAACGCAAGAAGAAATTGAAACAGCAGCCAAAGCGGCACGCATTCACGATTTCATCGCATCCACCCCCAAGGGCTATGCTACCTCCGTGGGTGAGCGCGGCTTGAAACTCTCGGGCGGTGAAAAGCAGCGCGTGGCCATTGCCCGTACGCTGCTCAAAAACCCGCCCATTTTGGTTTTTGATGAAGCCACATCGGCACTCGACTCCGCCAATGAACGCGCGATTCAGGCTGAGTTGGCCAGCGCGGCCCAAAACAAAACCACCTTGGTCATTGCCCATCGCTTGTCTACGGTGGTCGACGCCCATGAAATATTGGTCATGGAAGCCGGGCACATCATTGAGCGGGGCAACCACGCTCACCTGCTGCAACTCAATGGCCGATACGCTCAAATGTGGGCTTTGCAGCAAAATTCAGAGGCCGGCTCTGAGGAGGCAACTGCGGGATAATGCTTGCATGGATACCAAGTGGCTGGAAGACTTTGTGAGCTTGGCTGAAACGCGCAGTTTCAGCCGGTCCGCTCAGTTGCGCCATGTCACCCAACCGGCCTTTTCTAGGCGCATTCAATCACTTGAAACTTGGGCTGGCGTTGACTTAATCGATCGAAGTTCTTACCCCACCACGCTCACTCCTGCAGGTAAGAAGTTGTATAGCAAGGCGCTGGAATTGTTGCAATCTTTGCAAAGCGTTAAATCTGAAATGAAAGATGACCATGACCAACAATCTGACAATCACAAGGCCTGATGACTGGCATTTGCATGTGCGCGATGGTGCTGCACTTCACACCGTGGTGCCACACACTGCCGCACAATTTGGCCGGGCCATCATCATGCCTAATTTGAAGCCGCCGGTTACCACGGCAGCCTTGGCACTTGAATACAAATCACGCATCTTGGCAGCAGTGCCTGAGGGCGTTCATTTTGAACCTCTGATGACTTTGTACCTCACCGACAATTTACCCCCCGAGGAAATTGTGAAGGCCCAAGCTGCAGGTGTCGTGGCGTGCAAGTTGTACCCCGCTGGCGCAACCACCAATAGCGATGCGGGCGTGACCGACTTGAAAAAGATCTACCCGACTTTGGCTGCCATGCAAAAAGTGGGCATGCTGTTGTTGGTGCATGGCGAAGTCACCAGCAGTGACATCGATTTGTTTGATCGTGAAGCAGTGTTCATAGAGACCCAACTCATTCCATTGCGCCGAGATTTTCCAGAGCTCAAAATTGTGTTTGAGCACATCACCACCAAAGACGCCGCCGATTACGTCATGTCTGCCGATCACTTCATGGGCGCTACGCTCACAGCGCACCATTTGCTTTACAACCGCAACGCCATTTTTACAGGTGGTATTCGTCCTCATTACTATTGCTTGCCAGTGCTCAAACGCGAAACACATCGCTTGGCTTTGTTGCATGCAGCCACCTCCGGCAATGCGCGATTTTTCTTAGGTACCGACAGCGCGCCACACCCCGCTCATTTGAAAGAGCACGCTACAGGTTGTGCAGGATGCTACACAGCACATGCCGCCATGGAAATGTATGCCGAGGCCTTTGACAGCGTGGGTAAGCTTGATCAATTGGAGGCCTTCGCCAGTTTCAATGGTGCAGACTTTTATGGCTTGCCGCGCAATCAGGGGCAAATCACTTTAAAGCGTGAATCTTGGACACCCCAAGAAAGCTTCCCTTTTGGTGAGGCCGAGCTCAAGCCACTGCGTTCTGGCGAAGCCTTGCCATGGCGCATGGCCTAAGCAGCATCGATTGGCATGCGCCTTGGCTCTTGCCATGGCGCGAGCGGGGTCAATCGATTGCGCAGCAAGTGAAGCTGGGCGCTTCTGTTGAACAAGCCTGCAATGCATCACTCGAAGGACTCAAGCGACAACTGACAACGCAGCCCCAAAGCAGCAGGGCTATTTGTGATGTTCAGTTTGTGCCGCAGTCAGCCTTGCCCGATGACCAAGCCTACGAGCAGTTTATTTTTGACACCCAAAGCGTGCCCACTCGTGATGGCCTGCATGACTTTTTCAATGCGCTGTGTTGGCTCCAGTTTCCCTTGGCAAAAAAGCAACTCAACCAAGTACAAGCTGCTGCCATTCAGGCGCAAGGGGTGGGGGCGGTGCGTGGGCCGGTCCGAGATGCCGTCACGGTATTTGACGAAAACGCCACCCTGATTCAACTGCCCGACGAGCTTTGGCATGCCTTGCATCAACGAGATTGGCAAACTGCATTTGTGGCCATGAAATCGACTTGGAAAGACGTGGAAATATTTGTTTTTGGCCACGCGGCACTCGAAAAACTCGTCAATCCCTACAAAGCCATCACGGTTCATTTGTGGCGTGTGCCATCGGGTTTGGCAATTGCAGATTGGGATTCTTGGCTGGCGCAAGACCTGCGGCCCGAAAAATTGGCGGCAAAACCCTTTTTACCAACCCCTGTTTTGGGTATTCCTGGGTGGTGGCCACCCAACGAAAGCCCCAATTTTTATGCCGACGCCAAGGTCTTTCGCCCG
This sequence comes from uncultured Burkholderiales bacterium, assembly GCA_903961095.1. Taxonomy (GTDB): domain Bacteria; phylum Pseudomonadota; class Gammaproteobacteria; order Burkholderiales; family Burkholderiaceae_C; genus Limnohabitans_A. The sequence continues at coordinate 8,529 of CAJCDH010000283.1, forward strand.
CCGCGACACCCCTAATTCCGTTCAATTTTGAGGAATTAAATGCGCGCACTTGATTTTGTGTGCGCCCCCCCTAACATTCAGCCTGTGCGCTTGGCCTTCGCTGGGCGGTGAATCTAATTTCCTCATGAAACGTATCATTTTGTTTGTACTGACCAACTTGGCTGTGGTGCTGGTGTTGGGTGTTGTGGCCAGTTTGCTGGGCGTCAACCGCTTTCTCACATCCAATGGTTTGGATTTAACGGCCTTGTTGGGCTTTGCCCTCATCATGGGTTTTGGTGGCGCCTTCATCTCCTTGCTCATCAGCAAGCCTGTGGCCAAGTGGAGCTCAGGTGTCCAAGTCATTGCGCAACCCAGCAATTCTGACGAAAAGTGGTTGCTCGACACAGTTCAAAAACTGGCCGACAAATCGGGTATTGGCATGCCAGAGGTGGGTATTTTTCCTGGTGACCCCAATGCTTTTGCCACTGGCGCTTTCAAAAACTCTGCATTGGTGGCAGTTTCTACGGGCTTGTTGCAAAACATGACCCACGAAGAAATTGAAGCTGTTTTAGCCCATGAAGTGGCCCACATTGCCAATGGCGACATGGTCACCATGGCCCTCATTCAAGGCGTGATGAACACCTTTGTGGTGTTCCTCTCTAGAGTGGTGGGCTATGCGGTCGACTCTTTCTTGCGCAAGAACGACGAAGAAAACACGGGACCTGGCATGGGCTACTGGATCACCACCATCGTCCTTGACATTGTTCTGGGCTTTGCGGCTGCCATTGTGGTGGCCTGGTTCAGCCGTCAACGTGAATTCCGTGCCGATGCGGGTGCAGCAGAACTCATGGGCCGCAAGCAGCCCATGATGAATGCTTTGGCCCGATTGGGTGGTTTGCACACGGCTGAGTTGCCCAAGAGTGTGGCGGCCATGGGCATTGCTGGTGGCATTGGGCAGTTGTTTTCAACCCACCCTCCCATTGAAGAGCGCATTGCTGCTCTGAAAAATAATTAAGCACGGCTTCGCTTTAAGCTCACGGGCCCAGTTTCATGGCTGGGCCCGTTTTTCTGGGGTGTGACCTTCCGTTGACAAGTTGGAGGTAACCCATGAGACTTTGGCTCATACCGCAGTCATTTATAGTGCAGGGGTGTCCAGATTTGTCCCCACCTCTCTTCAGAGATTTCTCACCCTAGCGCGTTTACAAAACTTTCGACGTTTTGAACGATTGCCGGCACCAGTTCGCGGCATGATTTGGATGGCGCTAGGAGGTTTTGCTTTTTCCTTGCTCAATACCATTGCCCGAAGTTTTTCCATGCAAATGGACCCTTTTGAGGCTCAATTCCTGCGCTATTTTTGTGGTTTGCTCATCATGTTGCCTTTGCTTTGGCATCAAGGCTTGGCGGCCTATGCGCCGGTCGATGTCAAGGGCCAATTTTGGCGCGGCGGCGTGCACACCATTGGTTTGATGCTGTGGTTTGTGGCCTTGCCTCAAATTCCATTGGCAGACATGACGGCCATTGGCTTTACTGGCCCTATTTTCATCATGTTGGGTGCTGCATGGTTCTTGGGCGAGCCAATGCGCAAAGACCGCTGGATTGCAGCCGGTATTGGCTTTGCGGGCGTGTTGGTGGTGGTCTTACCAAACTTGTCGGGAACGGGGGGGTGGTACAACTTGGTCATGCTAGCTTCATCGCCCGTGTTTGCTGCGTCATTTCTCATCACCAAGCACCTCACCCGAACTGAAAAGCCAGGGGTCATTGTGATGTGGCAATCCATCACGGTCACTTTGTTCAGTTTGCCTTTGGCTTTGATGAATTGGCAAGCGCCCACGCTTTGGCAGTGGGGTGGTTTTATGGTGGCAGGCTTGCTTGGCACCATAGGCCATTACAGCCTCACAAAAGCCTTCAGCATTGCTGATATTTCTGCCACTCAATCGCTTCGGTTCTTAGACTTGGTGTGGGCCTCTATCTTGGGATGGCTGGTTTTCAGCGACGTCCCTAGCCAATGGACATGGCTAGGCGCCGCTGTGATTTTGGTTTCCACCGTGTGGATCGCACGACGTGAAGGGCGCAGAAAAGAAGAGCCCGAAGTTTTGAATTAGTTGGACGGATTGCTAATGCCGCTGGCCACATGGCCTGCTGGCACATGTTGGGCTGCCGATTCAATGTGACCCGTTTGGTCGTCAAAAAAGAAGTCGGGCTCAAACTCTTTCAGAAATTCACCTTTGGGCAAGCCGCCTAAAAACATGGCTTCGTCCACCTCAATGTTCCACTCCATCAAGGTGCGAATAGCGCGCTCATGGGCAGGCGCACTGCGTGCTGTGACCAAAGCAGTTCTGACACGTATGGCCGGTGTACCCTCTTGTTGAAGCCTGTGAAGGGCAGCCAACAAGGGCTTGAAAGGCCCAGCCAGCAAGGGTTGTGAGGCCTTGGCATGTTCGTGAGCTTGAAAGGCTGACAAACCTTGTGATTGAAAAACACGTTCTGCCTCATCAGAAAACAAGACCGCATCACCGTCAAATGCAATTCGCACTTCATGGGGATGCGCTTCAGACGCATGCGCAGAATGGGGATAGACCTGAGCCGCTGGGACGCCAGCATCTAAGGCGGCTCTCACATCTGACAAATGCGTGGACAAAAAGAGGTTTGCATTGAGCGGCTTCAAGTAGCGCCATGGCGATTGACCGCGGGTAAAACTACCGCGTTGAATAGACAAGCCATAGTGTTGCGCTGATCGAAACACTCGCATGCCAGACACAGGGTCGTTGCGCGACAAGATGACGACCTCGACCCTTTGGGTTGTGGCATCGTTGAAGGCCAAGAGTTTCTTCACCAAAGAAAAAGCAACACCTGGCTTGGCTGGCTCTTCAAGTCGCTCCAATTGCAGCTTCATGTAAGCACGGTCATCGCTTTGCTCAAAAACCAAGTTCTCTTCTTCAAAGTCAAACAAGGCGCGTGACGATATCGCCACCACCAATTGACCGTCTAGGCTGACTGCCATGTGATGCTCCTTGTTAACGAACCCATTGGTTCAATTCCATGATGGGCATGAGTACGGCCAACACAATCAGCATGACCACGCCGCCCATGGCCACAATGAGCAAAGGCTCCAAAATGGTGGCCAATGCCAATGCACGGCGTTGCACATCGGCCGAGAGTTGTTGCGCTGCACGTTGCAACATCAGAGGCAGTTGGCCTGTTTGTTCGCCCAGCCTGGCAAACATGGACAGCAAACTGGGAAAGCGTTTTTTCTGTCCCATGGCCATGGCCAAAGGCGCGCCCTCGCGCACCAACACCAAGGCATCGAGCACATCTTCACGCATGGCTTGGTTGGACAAAGTGTCTGCTGCCGACTGCATGGCTTTCAAAATGGGCACGCCTGCGCCCGTGAGCATGGCCAAGGTGCTGGCAAACCTGGCGGTGTTGTAACCCGTGGCCAAACGGCCTAAAACAGGCAGGCGCAAAAAAGCAGCATCAAATTGCACACGCAAGCTAGGCTGTTTCATGGCTTGGTGAAAGCCCAGCCAGCCCAATACCAAGAGAAGGGCAACAGTCCATCCATGATTGCGTACAAAATCGCTGAGCGCCAGCATGATGACGGTGAGGGTGGGTAACTTTCTTTGATTGCCAGAGAAAACTTGGGCCACTTGCGGCACCACTGTGCTGAGCAAAAAAATGACGATGAGCAAGGCAATGAAACTGACAATGGCGGGATACAAAGAGGCACTTAAGAGCTTGGCTTTGAGGGTTTGTTGATCTTGCAAGTCATCGGCCAGCTGCCCTAGAACCGCACCTAAATTACCGCCTTGCTCACCAGCGCTGATGACCGCGGTGTAAAGCGCAGAAAATTCTGAAGGATGTTGCGACATGGCTTTGGCCAAGCCCAAGCCGGCATTCACTTCGGC
>CAJCDH010000284.1 GCA_903961095.1 uncultured Burkholderiales bacterium
GAAGAAGCTTGGCAAGAAGCCATCACCTTGAACTTTCACCGCCCACGCCAAGTGGCCGATGCCCTCATCGATCAAATGATTGCGCGCAAATGGGGCCGCATCATCAACATCACTGGCAAGAGCGAACCTGATCATGTGAATGGTGCTTTCTGCGCCAAGGCAGGTATTCACAGTTGGGCCAAAGGCTTGTCACGCATGGTGGGCCCGCACGGCATTACAGTCAATTGCATCCCGCCTGGCCGCATTCATTCTGAGCAAATTTTTCGCAACTACACCCCTGAATACCGTCAGTGGCAGTGCGAGAACGAAATTCCCATGGGCCGTTATGGTGAGCCAGAAGACATGGCCAATTTGGTCACATTTTTATCTTCACCTTTGGCCAGCTACATCACGGGTGCTGTGATCCCCGTAGACGGTGGACTGCGCCGCTACCAGTTCTAATTTTGGAGTCTCTTCATGACGCTGGATGTTTTGGTCATTGGCGGCGGTAACGCAGCTTTGTGTGCGGCACTCATGGCCCGCGAAGCAGGCGCAAGTGTCAAGGTGTTGGAATCGTCACCTCGTGAGTGGCGTGGCGGTAACTCAATTCACACACGCAACTTGAGATGCATGCACGATACGCCCCAAGATGTCTTGGTCGAGGCCTATTCTGAAGAAGAATTTTGGCAAGACTTGTTGAAAGTGACTGGCGGCCTGACGAACGAGCACTTGGCGCGTTTGGCCATACGCCACTCTGAAAGTTGCAGGCCTTGGATGGTCAAGCACGGCGTGAGATTTCAGCCATCCTTGTCGGGTGCGCTTCATACGGCACGTACCAATGCCTTCTTTATGGGCGGTGGCAAAGCCTTGATCAACGCCTACTACCGAAGTGCTGAGAAGTTGGGCATCCAAATTCAGTACAACGCTGAGGTGCATGAAATCGATCTTGAAAATGGCGTCTTCAAAGCCGCCATCGTGAGGCACAAATCAGCCACTGGCGAACTCATTCGAACCGAGCGCATTGCAGCCAAAACATGTGTCATGGCCGCGGGTGGTTTTGAATCCAATTTGGCATGGCTGCGTGAAGCTTGGGGACAAAACGAGCAAGGTGAATTTCCCGCTGACAACTTTTTAATTCGAGGTACCAAATTCAATCAAGGAACCTTGCTCAAGCACATGCTGCAGGCTGGCGCTGATCAAATCAGCGATGCCACTCAAGCGCACATGGTCGCCATTGACGCACGCGCGCCACTTTACGACGGCGGTATTTGTACGCGCATCGACTGCGTCTCCTTAGGCGTCGTTGTGAACAAAAACGCCCAGCGCTTTTACGATGAAGGTGAAGATTTTTGGCCCAAGCGCTACGCCATTTGGGGCCGACTGGTTGCGCAGCAGCCCGGCCAAATTGGCTACTCTATCTCTGACGCAAAAGCCGTTGGCCGCTTTATGCCACCCGTCTTTGAAGGCACTGTGGCACAAACTCTGCCAGAGCTTGCCCAAAAGCTAGGCTTGAATGTAGACACCTTCATGACCACATTGAACGCCTACAACCAAGCGTGTGTGCCAGGTCGGTTTGACCATACCGTTTTGGACGACTGCCACACCGATGGGCTAAGTCCCGCC
>CAJCDH010000285.1 GCA_903961095.1 uncultured Burkholderiales bacterium
AGATTGGAGTACGCGACTGGCGGGTCCAGTTGCACCTCTAGTGCAAGCTGGCGCACATAGGTCCACATGTCGGCTTCGCTGTAATTGGCATATGGATTGTGCAGGGAGCGCACCATACCACCCAGAAAATTTGCATCAAGCGGAAGCCGGGGCAATCCCGATGTATTCGTCGCCAATTGCCGTAGCGTGACAGCACCCACCCCGGGGTTGACCCATGCGGGTTTGTCACCCATCACTTCGTCGAGACGTGTGTCTAGCCCAAGAGCCCCTTGCGCTGCTCTTTGCGCCAGTACCGTGGATGTAAATACCTTGGTGATCGATCCGATTTCAAACAGGGTATCTGCATCTATCTGTGGGCGCGCCGGATTTCCGGATTGGCCTTTAGATAAGAAACGCACAGAGCCATCTGGATCGAGCAACACGACAGCAATGCCTCGCGCAGCGTTCTTGTCAATGCGTTGCTGCAAGATCGTGAGGACCTGATCGTCGGTCGGGGGCATGACCTGTGGCGGTGTTTGCGCATAGCTCCAAGTTAGCCCTAAAAGGAAGACCATCAATATGAAAAGTTCGCCAAGCTTTGCATTCATTTTATTCGTAACTTGTAGGTAAAAAGTTAGTCCATGGCCGTTGTTATTATCGCGTGTCAGGAAATGTTGTACTCATAAAAGTGGCGTAAGGTTTGAGATATTCAAGGATGTTCGAGGTGATTCACAGAAGCAGGCTTCATAGGGTAGCCTGTTGGAGTCCTCAAAGATGTCGAGATCTGTATCTTCACATTGAATTGCTACTTACAAAACTTTTCCCATGCTCAAGCGCGGTTCAACTGAGTAGCCAATAGACTTGTAGAAAGCGGCAGTTGCTTCATTTGTATCAAGCAATTGGAGATTGACTTTCATACAACCTAAATCAGCAAGTGCTTTTTCAGCGTGATGAACGAGTGAGCTACCCAAGCCACTGAGTCGTTTGTTTGAATCTACTGCGACAGAATACAACCAACCACGGTGTCCATCGTAGCCCGCCATAATCGTTCCGACGATATCTGTATTTTCTACTGCGACAAAAAATAAGCCATCATTCATCGCTATCTTTTTTGAAATAGCCAAGTTCGGTTCGTTGTGAGCAGTCTCGTATCCAAATACTTTTCTCCATAGTTCAACTACTTGGAGTCGGTCAGTGGCATCTACATATTGACGGATTGTTGGCATAGCTTTTTTTTGTTGAGGGATATATATTAGCTGTTAGAACTTTTGAACAAAGTTGGTGTCCTAAAGGATGAGGAGGGCTGAGGTGATTAGCCAATGGAGTTAATCATCACATTCATTAGCCCTGCAGGCATACGGATGCTAAAAAAAAAGCATCATATCGACAATGTAGCGCGCATTATGAATACTCTACTCAGAAAATCTTCGGCGTTACTTTTAATGGCCATCCTATTCGTGGGTTGCGGTACGCCCTACGTGCCGCTGGATAAATGGACCTATATAGGTAGCAACCGGGCATGGAATGATTTACCGCCTTCAAGGCGCTATAACGAGGCTCTATGGTGGGAGGAGCGCCAAGAAGTCATTGACCGCGAAAAGGATAGCTGTGCTAGGGAAACTGGAGAAAGCAAGACGCCAGGTTACTGGCTTGGCTACAGCAGATCATTTAAGGATTGCATGAAGCGTCGTGGTTGGAGGGAAGGCGGATACGCACTTTAATGAATTACCAACGCACGGACTCGGTGAAACGACACTTTAGGCTAGGGAGTGATGTTGTGTGCGTGTGCCAGAGAAGATGTCGTTTAAAAAGACAGTTGGTGTTGGTTGGTGTGCTTTGGAAGCGGAGATCTACCAAGATCTAGGTGTGCATTAACTGAAGAGCGAATGTTTTTGCGCCGCGTAACATCATTTCAATCGCCACAGAAACCAGCACCAAGCCCATTAATCGCTCGACTGCCACCACCAAACGGTTGCCAATAACACGCAGAATGCGCTCGGCTGACACCAGCACCACAGCGCTGATGATCATGGTGACGCAAAGTGCACCAATCCACTCCATGCGCTTGTCGGGCTGCTGCGATACCAAAAGAAGCACGGTTGCTAAAGCTGAAGGTCCCGCTAAGGCAGGAATGGCTAAAGGCACGATCAATGGTTCCGTCACGACGTCGTCTATCTCAACACCTTGCGATGGAAAGACCATGCGCAAGGCAATCAAAAACAAAATCACACCACCACCAATTTGCAGAGAAAGTTCGCTTAAATTCATCACTCTCAGAAACCCCTCACCCACAAACATGAAGGTAAGTAGCAAACCAAATGCAATCAAAATCTCGCGAAGTATCACTTTGGGGCGGCGCTCGGGGGCAACATGTTTCAGTGCGTTGGCGAAAACAGGAATATTGCCTACTGGGTCAGTAATTAGCAGCAGCAAAATCGTTGCCGACAGAAATGTGTAATTCATCATTGGGTGCCTGACAGGAAATTCATTCAGATCAAACAAGTATGGCACTGGTTCTTGGACAAGCAAGTTTCCTTTAGCATGTTGTCGTATTCGTGTGGGCTAAGTTAGCAGGTAAATTTTTGTCGAGTGGAAAGGTAGTTCAACCTGAGTCCGTTCAGTTTAGCGAGTCATTGGTCAAGGTAAAGATAAAAGACGCAACTAAAACGACTATTCCAGCTGAAAAAGCAATTGAAATTTCAGCGATTTCCCAAAGTCCAGCACCTGGAATAGATGCTTCGTTGTTGAAGCCCTATATGCCATAGCTTGAAGTAAATCTAGGCCCAAAACGAGGTGCCACTCAGCGCTTGCATCAATGTAAAGGTACAAAATCCTGCGTATCCAGTTGCAAGTAACCAGATAAATCGCTTAGATGTGTTAGGGCTCATGCTAGGAGTCAACCAAATAAATAATATTGCCATGACGGGCAATATTTGCATGGCATGCAGCGCAAAAAAATGGGCAACACGTAGATCGCCTCCATCTCGAGACCAATTCAACACCATCAAACCAAGCGCATCGTTTGTAGAGCCTCCAACCCAATGACCCCCGCTGCTGGTTCGTCCACCTAAAATTACTCCAGTGACGATTCCTAGTACGCTTGAGATGATCAGACCCCAGCCAATTGCATGACGCAATGCCACGTTGGTAGCATAAGTTTGAGAATGATCTCGAAGCACTCTGTAACCAAGCACGCCAGATGTGCTGGTTAGAAGCACGGCAAAAACACCCATTGCTGTGTACATGGCGCCATAAAAAGGGCTGCTTATGTTGTAGTGAGAAGCTAGACCAAATGCGCCTTGCCAGCTTATGTAGACGACCTCAAATAAGCCGGCAATCAAGGACATCCACACAATAAAACGGCGACTTAAACTAGATTGCTCAGTTGTACCAAAATAGCTGATGAACCAAGCAAGACTCCACCAATATAAAACCGTTGAGATTTGGAATTTCCAAGGTTTATGCCATACGCTTACGCCTTGAAATAAACGGGGATCAAGTAAGGAGAGCCCTAAAGTAATAAGGGATGCAAACAACATGATTGCACCGCCCCACGCCAATGCGGGACTTGCTACTTTCAGTTTCATCCATACTTCACTGAATATGAGAAAAACCTGAATTTTTGATTTGTTCAAAATCATTCCTTGTTGAATATGTCCTACCTAGAGGATCAAATTCCTTCTTTAGAAGGTCTACCAACTTGTCTTGAAGTTGCAGTTTATCGGTGTCAATAAGTTGGGCAATACAAGCGCCGGTAATTGCTTTTGTGAGGCTTGCAACTGTTACAGGAAAGTCTGCTGTTCGCTCGCCGTTTGCGAACGTCCCAATGACTCTGTCGTCTCGCATAACAACCAATGCACCATCTTTTATCTTATTTGTTTGCTAAGGAGCGCAGAAAAAAAAGAACGACATCTTCATTATTTTTTGTTGAAACTTCAGGATTGTTCACATTGTTGTTGGTACATCCCTTATTTTTACAAGCGCCTCTTACAAAGAAACTTGACGATTGCTGGTTCCATCCATGTGTTGCATCTGGATAAACAATCCATTCAAATGAAGATCGAAACTCGGGTGCAATTGCAGCCACAAATTCTGGGCAGGCATTGGGATCTCTGTCATCGTAATCATCCTTTCCTGCTGCAAAAATTTTGACAGGAGCGCCTGTCCAAGTCTTTGCAAAATTAGCAGGGTAGGGCAGCTTTCTAATCGGGGTTGTTTCACCTTTTGCCCATTGCGTAAACATCCAACAGCTACCCGGATAAATAGGCGCATGAGCTGCAAATTTCAAACCCGAACCATAGGTTTGCGTCACCCATTGAGTAGCCGCAAAAAGAGAGGCAAATGCACCATAAGAGTAACCGGCAATTCCTACTTTGTTGCCGTCAACTTCTTCTCGTTGAGTTAAATACTTCAGCGCGTTGAAATAAACAGCATTGGTATTTTCAAATCTAGGTGCGGACATGGGATTTGAAAAAAGTTGAATTTGTAAAGTCGCAAATCCGTTATCGTTCAACGCATTTGCAAGAGGCTGCGTTGTGCCATCTCTTTCGCCGCCAGTTGAATGCATGATAACAACGGCAGGTGATTTTGGTTTTAATGGTTGCTTAGGTTTTGAGTAGATGGCATTCACCATGCGCGAGGAGCCATCTACCATTGCTTCGAACTTGATTGGTTCTTGAGCGAAACTTAACTGAGAGGTGAACGACACTAATGAAAGAAGCAGGTAAGTTAAAAAATTCATTTCTCATCACTCCCAATTAGTTTGAAAAAATAATTTCACGGGGTTTTTAAAAAAGACAAAACAGACTGTTTGCCTTTATCAACTGCCACTGGATTGGAGACAGTAAAATTAGTACAGTTAGTTCTACCTGTACATCCTCCACGAACTGGAAAACTATAATTTCGTCCGTGGTCCCATCCGTGAGTTGTGTTTTCAAAAACCTCAACTTTAGTTACTTGTGCTTGCTTTGGGTCGTTAATATTTTGAACAAAGTTTCCGCAAGCAGTTGAATCCTGACTATCGTAACTATCTTTGCCCGCTGCTAATATCAACAATGGTATTCCTTCCCATTTTTGAAGAAAAGAAGAAGGCAGTCCAGTGAATGGACGAATGCCTTGTGGCTGACCCTTCGCAGCTTCCGTCATCAACCAACAGACAGGATAAAGTGCTGCAAGTTTGTGAAATCTTAAGTCTCCCGCCTGATATTGGTCGTAGAACCAAGTGCTTGCAGAATCTATGGTTAAAAATGCCCCTAGTGACATACCCATTGCAGAAATTCTTTTCGGATCCACCCCGGGCAATTTTGAAAGGTATTTAAGCCCGCCCATTGCGTAGGCATGAAGTGTCGTGGGATCTGGAGTGTCTTTAGATTCATTGAACATCTTTAGTTCTAAAGTTACAAATCCTTGCTTTGCAAAATACTCACCATATTGTTGGGTGGTGTTAAAGCTAAAACCTCCACCATGGTGAAGGATGAGTAGCCCTTGGTTGTTTGGTTGCCCTTCGGGAGCTCTTAAGACTGCATCAAGCTGCTTTAACGTTGCGCCTTTGTCTATTGAATAATCCACCTTAACCAAGGATTGAGCCGAAGCGGAGATAACGGAAAACAGAATTGCACAACAAAAAATAAAATTTTTCATATAAACCTTTACATCATTCGTTTAATACCGATGTCAGCCCGGTTGGAGGTTGCTGGGGAGTTAGAACTTGCCATTTGAATTAATGAGATGCACAGCAGGTGTTCCGTCAGCATAATTCTGAGCTTGGCAATTACGACATAATCTTTAGGATAAATTATTGGGTAGGACATTTTCAAGGAAACTTTTAACAAAGATAAAGGCCTAGGCAAGAGAGCGCTTGTTCTCGATCTATCGAAAATTGTTAGAAAATCAGATTATGAGCAAAACCCCAGAAAATATTCAACCTGAAAGCTGGCATCGTTATTTTGCTATCAACTCAAATAACGCAGCTTGGAGCATGTCTGAATCACTTGAAGATGTGCTTTCCAATACTGAACTGCTAGATATGGCACATGCTTCGGCTTGGCATTGGAGAGCTGTTGGAACTTCTCTTAATCAAATGCGAAGCACCATGTTGTTGGCGTTAATTCATGCACGAATGGACATGGGTCCAAGTGCTTGGAGATATGCAGAAAGCATGAAAAAGTACTTCACTGAAATCACAGAAACGCCAGATTGGGAGTTAGCATTTGTATACGCCATTCATGCATGGGCAGCTTTGTCTTGCGGCAAACTAGATGAGTACAAAGTCTCGTATCACAAAGCAAGCTTATGTTTAGAAGCAATCAAAGAACCTGAAGACCGTGCAGTCGTACTTAAAACATTCAATTTAATTCCAAAGATGTGAGGTTCAAATCCTGCTCCCCACGATCAAATTTTAAAGTTTCAGAACTTTGTAATCAAGTTTGGGGTCTGGTAGGATAGCTCATATATTTCTTACTTTGCAAAAATCCTTGAGACAAAATTTTCATTGTTTTTTGAGAATCTCCTCAAGCACATCAGTTTTCAATTTTTCACGTTCAAGCTCTCTAGAAAGTCGACTGACCTCCAGAGCGTAGATATCAAGTCCAATTTGCTGAACAGCAAACTGCAATACAAGTTCTTCATCAGGGCGCCAGTCAGACCCATCAATTTTTTGACCAAGCCAAACGAAACCCAATAATTCGCCACGATGAAATTGAGGAAACAATCTACTTGGTGAGCTTTGATTAGGCATTGATTCCAGCGACACCATGCTGACTTGATCTCGCATGGATAGCACCCATTGATGGTCGCTACCAATAACGGTAGGAAAAGCTTGATCGGTTGCTGATGTTTTTAGATAAAAAGTTCTGTCCTTTTCAATTCGCTTTTCAAAAATTCCGACATCACAACCGTGACCAAAATCATGTAGCGCACTTAACATGCCTTTTCGAAGTTGATCTACATCTTCAAAAAAGGCTGCTCTACGAACAAAACCTCTTAGTTGCTGTTCATTGTGATGCCATGATTTAAAGAGCCACTGCTCCATATACTCTTTCACATGATCGTAGACATGATGAAAAGCGAGATAAATTAAGAAAGCAACTCCAGCACTGATTGCTGTTCCAACTTCTGTAGTTGAAGGTTTAATGATGGCCTCAAGTCCACTTTTTGCCGCATAAAAAACAAGCAACAAAATGACACTCAATAAGCTGTAAAGCAGCGCCCTGTTAACCACAAATGAAAAATTAAATATTCGCTTTTTTAGAACTGCAAATCCTAAAATAAATATTCCAATTGATTGAATATTAAAAAGGACATCGTGAATCTTTTTAAATTCATGGCCTAACGGATCAAAATCATAACCAGTCAGCCTAATGACTTCCCAATAACTAGCTTTAAAAATTGGCATGAGAGGGATGGCACACAAACTCAATACTATCCAAAAAACACGGTCGCGCAAGCTTCGATCATTTTGATTATTTACGAGTTTCAATAAATAGAGTGAGAGCGTAAAAAGAACTACTTGCATTAGGATTGGAGCAATGTCCAAGTAAGTCATTAACCTACTGTATGTCTCCATTTGCAATGTTAAAAAACCAAGCAGGAGGCTAAGTTCTATAAAGTAAATGCTGCTATCAACAACGAACAGATAGCCAAACAATAAATGCACGTTTTTCAAATCTCTGTTGGAAATCTGACGTGCAAGCGAAAGCCAAAAAATGCCAAATGACAAATTAATTAAGAGGTCAAGTAGTCCTTGGATAATATGATTCAAACCAGAAAGAATTTGCCAACCTAAACTTAAACCGTGGTCTAAAGCAAAAAACATCAAGGCCAATGCCAACCAACGGTTTGAAATTGATTGCCCTCGACTCAAGCCAATGAGCAAGCCAATCGTCATGCAAAGGCCCATAATGACATACCGACCTATTGCTACTGAATAGTTAATGTCTTCACTATCTTCTTTGTCTGGTGTGATTGACGTTTCAATTAGGGTACCGTCAGATTTTTTTATAGAAAATGGAAACTTAAGCTCTGCGGGGGCGCCATCTAGGAAAACACGATAATTGAAATTAACGATTTGATCACCTGGTAAGGCGCCCGTCCGACCGAAAGGTGTATCGGGCTCCACGCTTCTCACTACCAACTCTGGTTTATCACCCAGAGCAACAATATAAACACCATAACCTTTACCCCAGTTGCCATGTAAGGGGCTATAGCCAATTGGGCGAAAAGCTGTCGCAATGATCAATTGAATTGAAACTGCAATCGCCATAAAAATAACGGCGTACTTGAAAGTTTTCTTGTAGTTTTCAACTATGAGGCCAAGTAATTCAATAAATCTCATGACGTTTGGCTTTCTAAGTATTTTTCTTAACGGAGGGTATCTTAGATTTTGTACAAGCAATCAATTTAATTGACGTCATTCATCTACCAAACTAAATTGTTCTGAGTTTTTATCCGTAAACGTCGTGTACTAGTCTTTTTTCACAAAACAAAAAAGGGGAAACCCCAAGAACACATTTAGGAATATTAAAGGATGTAGTTAATCACTGTCAATGTCATCGACTATCAACAACATTAACGTGCTTCGGGCTCAAAACGCCTTTGCCGCTAAGCAGGAAAAACTCTCTATTTCTATCGAGCGCTTGTCTTCGGGCGTCAGAATCAATTCAGCTAAGGACGATGCGGTCGGTTTGAGCATGGCCTCTCGACTTACCTCAGAGATCAACCTACTAAGTGCTGCTGGGAGAAACGTTCGAGATGGCGCATCAGCTCTTCAAACTGCAGATGGTGGTTTGGCGCAAATAACCAACGTCCTGCAACATATTCAAGTGCTGGCGATACAAGCCGCTACAGATGCGCTGTCAAGTTCCAGTCGCACCGCGTTGAACAATGAGTCTTTTCAAATGGTTTCGGTCATTGACCGAATGGTCAGCATCATCAAATTCAACAACATGAAATTGTTGGATGGCAGCTTTCAGTCTAAAAACATACAAATTGGCGCTGGCAACACGGCCAGTGACCAGATGAGTTTGTCTATCGTCAATTCTGATTCCTATGGGTTGGGCTTGAGTTCGTTATCTACACAAGGCACGGGCGCAACGGTCGGGAGCACCGCATTGGCATCGGGGG
>CAJCDH010000286.1 GCA_903961095.1 uncultured Burkholderiales bacterium
GATGGCAAAGAACTGCTTTGGATTGCCCATTTGAATGCCTTGTCTGAGGCGGTTCGTGCCAAAATTTTGATGGCTATGAATCAGCGCGAGTTCATGCCTGAAATATTGAAGTTGTACGGTGTCAGCGGATTTATTGCGCCCAGTACTTGGGACATTGAAACGGATCGTGGCAGAACCAAGCTTCTACTCAAAGGGGAAGAGGACATTCGCCGACTGTCTGGCAAAGTCATGTTGGTGACAGATGGTCATGGCGTGCAGTTTTTGATTCGGGATATGTCTCAAATGGACCGTCAATCCCGAAAATTGCTCGATAGATTTTTATGAGCCTTGACGGCAATCGGCGTGTACATCGAGTTTGGATTGATACACCTCGCTGCTGATGTTCACGAGTCCAAGTACGGAGTGAAAGTAGTTGTCGTGGGTGAGCGGGGTTTGTATTTTGTTTGTTAAACAACTTCGCAATAAGCCAGATTGCTTTTCAAAAGTCGGTGACAGCCAAGTCATCCAAGGTACGCGCTTTTGCACATCAGGTGCAACGCGGTAGGGCAGTCCATGCAAATACAAATTGTTTTCACCCAAAGACTCGCCATGGTCTGACACATAGAGCATGGCAGTCGCAGATGTGGACTCAGATTTTTTGAGCCACTGAATAGCCTGACCTAAGAAATGATCGGTGTAAAGGATGGTGTTGTCAAACGAGTTAACCACCTGATCACGAGAGCACTCTTGCAGGGCGTTGCTTTTGCATTCAGGTTGAAATTTTTTGAAATTGTCTGGCACTCGTTTGTAGTATGCGGGGCCATGGCTGCCCATTTGGTGCATGACGACCACGACGCCTTTGGCGCGACGTTCTGCTGGCAATGCTTGAATTCGCTCGTCAATTTGATCCAACATAATTTCATCAAAACATTCACCGTTCTTGCAAAGTGTAGGATGCTTCAAAGACTTGGTAAGCGCTTGTGGCACGCGCTCACAGACGCCTTTACAACCAGACTGATTGTCAATCCACAACACTGCCAATCCAGCGTGGTTGAGAACATCGATCAGACTTTCGTAGTTGTTCTTGCGTGATTCAAAAGCCTCTTTGCCCATGTGCGAAAACATACAGGGCACCGAAGTTGCCGTGCTGGTGCCACAAGACATCACACCTTTGAGACTGATGATGTTTTCTTTGGATAATGCTGGTGTGGTTGGGCGGTCGTAGCCATTGATACCAAAGTTGCCCATGCGCGCAGTTTCGCCTAAAACCAATAGCAGAAGGGGTGGCTTGTCATTGGCATTGAACGGGGCAAATTGGGCATCCCTGCCTAAAGGCAGTAAAGTTTTTTGATCCCTTTGAAATGGCTTGGCTGCAACCATGCCAATGGCGTAGTAGCTGTTTAGAGGGTTCACCAAATAACGCAACTGAGTGTGATTGCGCATGATCGATGAGTAGTCTTGAAAAATTGCCAACAAAGCGCCCACAATGGCCATCAAAGAGATGACCGCAGTCGCTGTGTTCGCTAGCATTTGTTGACCTAAGCGCAAAGGCTTTACAGGTATTTTCCAAAGTGCCCAACAGGGCAAAATACCCAGCAGTCCCAGGCTAATCAGCATCCGCCAGTTCATCAAATCCAAAGCCTCTTTGGTATCTGTTTGAAGCACATTGGTAATCATGGTGCTGTCGATCACAATGCCATAGCTCATCATGAAATAAGCGCCACTGGCTGCACTTAAAAAGAACACGGCTATGACAGGTTTGAGAAGCCATCGCCAGTTGAGTAAGCTCAAAATAGCCATGATGGCTGCAGTTAGCATGACGCCAAATCCGAAAGCAAAAGCAAATCCACGAAGCCCGGTCACTTCTGGTAATTGCTGTATTTGAGACCAAAGTGCCATGTTGCCAGCACTTGCCAACCAAAGGCTACTGAGCAAAGCAACCCAAGTGGGGTGCCATCCCCTGTGTTCAGAAGCAGAAGAATTTGAGCGTTGAAGTGTCATACGGCAAAGTTTAAGTCCTACCGCATTTTGGCAGACATCCTTTTGAATGAAAGGGAAAGCATGTGCAAACTTGAATTTCTATCAACCTAGCCACAGGGAGGCGTGTTCTGGCACGACTGCTCGCATGTTCAGTTCTCTTTCAATGCGCTGGCGAAGCACGTCCGATGCTTCGTGCTCGCCATGAACCACATAGACTTGATGTGCATCAAGCTTAAGCCCCGAACAGGCCTTTGAGTTTGTCTGTCCAACTGTTGCCAGTTGGCATGTGTTTGGCGCCGCCTTTTTGCAAAGACTCGTCAAACTCTTTGAGTAATTTGCGCTGATGTTCTGTGAGTTTCACTGGTGTCTCTACCGTGATGTGGCAATACAAGTCGCCAGGGTAGCTGGCTCGAACGCCCTTGATGCCTTTGCCGCGCAAACGGAATTGCTTGCCAGTCTGCGTGCCTTCTGGAATGTCGATGGCCGCTTTGCCATTGAGAGTGGGCACATCGATTTCACCGCCAAGAGCAGCTTTGCTGAAGCCGATGGGAACCGAGCAATGCAAGTCATCGCCATCGCGTTCAAAAATTTCGTGTTTCTTGAGGCGAATCTCAATGTACAAGTCGCCAGGTGGTCCACCGTTGGTGCCTGGTTCGCCGTTCCCAGTGCTGCGAATGCGCATCCCATCGTCGATGCCCGCAGGAATTTTGACTTCAAGCGTTTTTTGCTTTTTGAGCTTGCCTTGTCCGCTACAAGAGGGGCAGGGGTCGGAGATGATTTTGCCGGAACCTCGGCAATGCGGACACGTTTGCTGAACACTGAAAAAGCCTTGGCGCATTTGCACCGTGCCAGAGCCTTGGCAAGTTCCGCAGGTTTTGGCGCTGGTGCCTTTCTTGGCTCCCGAACCACCACAGGGATCACACTCATCCCAGCCTGGAATGCGAATCTGTGCATCTTTGCCGGAAGCTGCTTCTTCCAATGTGACTTCCATGGCGTAGCTCAAATCGCCGCCGCGGAAAACCTGTCGGCCACCCCGGCCGCCGCCGCCCCGTTGCTGACCAAAGATGTCGCCAAAGATGTCGCCAAAGGCTTCACCAAAACCGCCAAAGCCTTCAGCACCGCCGCCAGGTCCACGCATGTTGGGATCGACACCGGCGTGACCATATTGGTCGTAGGCAGCACGTTTTTGTGCGTCCGACAACATCTCATAGGCCTCTTTGACCTCTTTGAATTTGCCCTCAGCTTCTTTGGCGTCTTCACCCTGATGACGGTCAGGGTGGAACTTCATTGCCAATTTGCGATACGCCTTTTTGATCTCTTCTTCAGAGGCGTTTTTGGCTACACCCAATACTTCGTAAAAGTCTCTTTTGGCCATCGTGTTTTGCTACTGTTTGAACAAGAACGCCGCGCAAGCGATTTCCAGAGGAATACGCTAACGCGGCGGCTTGGGCGATTGCCCTTGTGTAAAAGGTTTAAGCCTTTTTAACTTCTTTCACTTCTGCGTCGACCACATTGTCGTCGGCAGGTTTTGCGTCTGAGCCAGGCCCGTTAGGTCCTGCGGAACCACCAGTCGCACCACCGGAAGCCGCTTCTTTGGCCTGCATGTCGGCATACATTTTTTCACCTAACTTTTGGCTGACTGTCATGAGCGTTTCGGTTTTGGCTTGGATGGCGTCTTTGTCTTCGCCTTTCAAAACGTCTTCCAATTCTTTGACGGCAGCTTCGATTTTGGTTTTCTCGTCGGCTTCAATTTTGTCGCCGTATTCAGTCAGGCTCTTCTTCACACTGTGAACAGTGGCTTCGCCTGAATTTTTGGCTTGCACGATTTCGAGTTTCTTCTTGTCGTCTTCGGCATTCAATTCAGCATCTTTCACCATCTGCTGAATTTCAGCTTCAGACAATCCTGAGTTGGCCTTGATGGTAATTTTATTTTCTTTGCCGGTGCCTTTGTCTTTTGCGCCCACATGCAAGATGCCGTTGGCGTCAATGTCAAAGGAAACTTCAATTTGGGGAGTGCCACGGGCTGCGGGTGGAATGCCTTCGAGGTTGAACTCACCCAGCAACTTGTTGCCACTTGCCATTTCACGTTCGCCTTGGTAAACCTTGATGGTCACGGCTGGCTGGTTGTCATCGGCCGTGGAATAGGTTTGCGCAAACTTGGTAGGAATGGTGGTGTTCTTGGTGATCATTTTGGTCATCACACCGCCCAGTGTTTCGATGCCCAAAGACAATGGTGTCACATCCAACAACAACACGTCTTTGCGATCGCCCGACAAAACCTGGCCTTGAATGGCAGCGCCCACAGCAACAGCTTCGTCAGGGTTGACGTCTTTGCGGGGCTCTTTGCCAAAGAATTCTTTCACTTTGTCTTGCACTTTAGGCATGCGAGACATACCGCCGACCAAAATGATGTCGTCAATGTCAGACACGCTCACACCAGCGTCTTTGATGGCCATGCGGCAAGGTGCAATGGTGCGCTCGATCAACTCGTCAACCAAACTTTCCAACTTGGCTCGGCTGAGTTTGATGCTCAGGTGTTTAGGGCCTGTTGCATCGGCCGTGATGTAGGGCAGGTTGATATCGGTGCCAGCTGAGCTTGACAATTCGATCTTGGCTTTTTCAGCAGCTTCTTTCAAGCGCTGTAGAGCCAATACGTCCTTGGACAAATCGACGCCGCTTTCTTTCTTGAACTCGGTAATGATGTAGTCAATGATGCGTTGATCGAAGTCTTCACCGCCCAAGAATGTATCGCCGTTGGTAGACAACACTTCAAATTGTTTTTCGCCATCGACATCGGCAATTTCAATGATGGAGACGTCGAAGGTGCCACCGCCCAAGTCATACACCGCAATCTTGCGATCGCCTTTGTCGGTTTTGTCCAAACCAAAAGCCAAGGCAGCTGCGGTGGGTTCGTTGATGATTCGCTTCACATCCAAACCAGCAATACGGCCAGCATCTTTGGTGGCTTGGCGTTGTGCATCGTTGAAGTAGGCCGGTACGGTGATGACGGCCTCTGTCACCTCTTCGCCGAGGTAGTCTTCGGCGGTTTTCTTCATCTTGCGCAAGACTTCTGCGCTGATTTGAGGCGGTGCTAATTTGTTGCCGCGCACTTCCACCCATGCATCGCCGTTGTCGGCTTTGGCAATGGTGTAAGGCATCAGGTCGATGTCTTTTTGAACTTCTTTTTCAGCGAACTTGCGGCCAATGAGGCGCTTCACGGCATACAGCGTGTTGCGCGGATTTGTAACAGCTTGGCGCTTGGCGGATGCACCCACCAAAATTTCGCCGTCTTCTTGGTACGCAATGATGGAAGGGGTGGTGCGAGCGCCCTCGGCGTTCTCTATCACCTTGGTGGTGTTGCCTTCCATGATGGCCACACACGAGTTGGTGGTGCCCAAGTCAATGCCAATGATTCTTCCCATGTTCTTCTCCGGTAAATCTAAAAAATGCTTGAATGAAACAGAAGTAGGGGCGCTTGTCGCAATTTCAAGACTAAATTGGCCGAAATTGCGTCTTTTTCGCCTTCATTTGCCTCAAAAGAGGCTGTTATCTACTTCCGAAGGTACTTATTTGGGGGCTGTCACAGTGACCAATGCGGGGCGCAACACGCGGTCTGCAATGAGGTAGCCTTTTTGCAGCACGGTGACCACGGTGTTGGGCTCTTGTTCTGCGGGTACCACACTGATGGCTTGGTGGTGGTGCGGGTCAAACTTGGTGCCAGCAGCCGGGCTAATTTCCATCACCTTGTTGCGTTCCAGAGCGCTCTTTAATTGGCGCAAAGTAGCTTGTGCACCTTCTCGTATTTGCTCAGGTGTGACGTTTTGGATGGCCAAACCAGCCTCCAAACTATCCAAAACGGGTAGCAGGCTGTCGGCAAAACCCTCCACAGCAAACTTGCGAGCTTTGGAAATTTCTTCATCTGCGCGGCGACGGGCGTTTTGCACATCAGCTTGCGCTCGCAAATACTGGTCGGCCAGCGTAGCGTTTTGTGCCTTCACGTTGGCCAGTTCGGCTTGGGCATCTGACAAAGGATCTAAGTGTGCTGAAGATTGTTGCGCCTGGGTGTCAGTTCCCATGGCCGCAGCCGCAGCCGCCAAGGCCTCGGCTGTAGGCATGACGTTTGCAGCAGGATTTTGATTTGAGGTATTTTGTGAGCTGGAATCAGGCATGAAATGCATCCGAAATAAATAACAACGCCCCAGAGTTGGGGGCGTTTTGAGAGATTTCAAGACCTTTTAGCGCACGCACCTCAAGGTCTTTGTGTCCATCAAGACAGTCCGAGCAATTCGACGTCGAACTTCAACGTGGCGTTGGCAGGAATGACACCGCCAGCGCCGCGGGAACCATAGCCTAGATCGGCTGGAATGATCAGAGTGCGCGCACCGCCGATTTTCATACCAGCCACGCCTTCGTCCCAGCCGCGAATGACCATGCCTGCGCCCAAAATGAATTGGAAGGGGTCGCGGCGGTCTTTGCTGGAATCAAACTTAGCGCCTTGCTCACCATCTTCGAAGAGCCAGCCGGTGTAATGAACGATAACGGTCTGCCCTTTGGTGGCTTCGGCGCCATCGCCGACCACGGTGTCTTCATATTGGAGGCCAGTGGCTGAGGTAATCATGGGTGTGTCCTTGTCAGGGGGTCATAGAAAAGCCAGTTCGAGACTGGCCTAAGCCCTGAATTATGCCAGTGGACGGCGGCTCTATGGCTTAGCTTCAGGCATTGAAGTTAAGTTAAGGCTTGGTTGAAACGAAGTTGACCCTTAGTTGAGGTGACGTTTCGTCAAGTCTTGTATCAAAGCGCGGACGCCATATGTCCAGGGTGGCGCTAGGTCGGAGGTGCTAACACGGTTGAAAAGGGTACCCAGTTGCGGGGTAGAAATAGCCACGGTATCACCCACCACATGGGTGAAACCTTGGCCTGGGCCATGGCGGTCTTGGGTGGGGGCAAACATGGTTCCTAAAAACAAAACCAAGCCATCCGGATATTGGTGGTAAGGGCCAATGGCTTGAGCTGCCAAATCAAGGGGGTCTCTGCTGATTTGACTCAGCGAACTACTGCCGTGCATGACGAAGCCTTCTGGTCCTTTGATAGTCATGCTGAGGTCGGTGCTGCGCACATTTTGCATGGTGTAGTGATCATCCAATAAGCGGATGAAGGGGCCAATGGCACAGCTAGCATTGTTGTCTTTGGCCTTGCCCAAAAGCAGGGCACTGCGGCCTTCAAAGTCACGCAGATTGACATCATTGCCCATGGCTACGCCCACGACATGGCCTTTTGAGTTGATGACCATCACAATTTCTGGCTCAGGATTGTTCCATGAACTGCCTGGGTGCAAACCAACGTCAAATCCTGAGCCGACCGCACTCATGGCTTGTGACTTGGTAAAAATCTCGGCATCTGGACCAATGCCCACTTCCAAATACTGCGACCATACACCTTGCGCAACCAGAACCTCCTTCAGTTTCATGGCTTGTTCAGATCCTGGTTTGACATTGCGCAAGTTGTCACCCATGACGCTGATGACCGCCGTGCGAACGCTTTCGGCTTTGGCTGCATCACCTCTCGCTTGCTCCTCAATGACGCGTTCCAGCATGCTGGCCACAAACGTGACGCCTGCGGCTTTGATGGCTTGCAGGTCTGTGGGGGCAAGAAACCAGGCTTGATGTGGGTTTTGTAGAGACGAGTCTGTGTTGGCCCAAACATCGGGGGTAGACCAAGTTCGTCCTTGATGTTGCTTTACGCGGGTGGCTACTTGGTCAAGCTCCATCAGGTCACTGCTGGTCAATGCCAATGCTGACAAATCGGTGGTGTGATGCGAGTCAACTTTGACCAAGTAGGGGCCTTCGCCTGGCACCCAAATTCGACCAATCAAGATGGCGTTGGCAATATCATTCGGCAGTGTTTCTGCCAAGGATGGAAAGCTTGAGTTTGACATAGCCAGTTCTCCCAATGAGTGCCTCTGTGCGACTGTTGTATTGTCAGACTTAGAGGTAAATTTTTTGCAAGAGCATCACCAAGGTTTGTGCTTGGTTGGGGGTGAGTTTACCGCCTACATTTCTTTCGAGTTCTGATGCAGTAGCCTCCGCATCCAGCATCAGGTTTTTACCTTTTTCAGTTGGGTAAAGGCCCATAGCGCGGCCATCATGAGGATGAGGTTGTCGTTCTATCAACCCACGAGAATCTAGTGATTGGATCAGCCCCACCAAATTAGGGGGCAAGATATTGAGACAGGCGCAAAGTTGACGCGAGGTTACACCTGGGTTGTGCACGATGACGGACATGACAGAAAAATCGACGGGCTTCAAATCATAGACCGCCATTTTTTCTAAAAATTCTGCGATCACGGCCAAAGCCGCGCGACGAGCGTTGTAACCAATCAAGGTTTCAAGGTAACTGGTGTCTACTTTTTCGACAGCAGAAGGCTGATTTATGGCACTGCTTCGCATTGTGTTTCGATGATATGACTGCGCATGGCAAATTCAGGCAGAACCCATTGTTGAAATGCCCTTGCGGGAGAATGCCAACGTTCTTTGACTTCATGCATATTGTCGGTCAATTTTGACTCAATCAGATGCCATGCCCATTGCAGCATGACCAAAGCCATAGCGCGCAAGTAATCATCGGCTACACGATGGCCCACGCTGGCATCTTGTTTTGATGCTGTCAAAATGATGTTTGTCAAGCTTCGCAATTGGGTGGCTTGCTCAGATTCACTGCCTTTTTCGGCTTTCATATCGTCAAGCAGCTGATTCAAACTGAGACCGCCATCGGCCATGATTTTGCGAACCAGCAGATCAATGGCTTGAATTTCGTTGGTACCTTCGTAAATCATGGCCACTCGGGCATCTCGAACTATTTGCTCAATGCCCCATTCGCGCACGTAGCCGTGTCCGCCTAGCACTTGGAGGCAATCGCTTGCGCCATGAAATGCTTGATGCGTCAATGCCGCTTTCATGACAGGAGTTACCAAGGCGCACCAGCGCTGTGATTGGGCTGCGGTTTCAGGGTCTGCATGCTTGATGCGGTCCAACTCGATGGCGGTTTGATAGGCAAGTACGCGGCCGCCGTCGACCCACGCACGTTGGGTATCTAGAATGCGGCGAATTGCAGGGTGCTCAATGATGAAATCAGCTTCAGAGACAGATTTGACTTTGTGATCTTTGCCAACAGGTGAGCGCATTTGTCGACGTTCTTTGGCATAGGCATCGGCTATTTGCCAAGCGGCATCGAGAAGGCCAATACCTTGCATTGCCACATGCAAACGAGCGGCATTCATCATGACAAACATGGCGTTTAAACCTTTGCCGGGTTCGCCAATGATTTCAGCCAAGGCATCGTCAAAACGCAGCACGCAGGTGGGGCTGCCGTGCAGGCCCATCTTTTCTTCAATGCGATCGCAATGCACCGCACTGCGTTGGCCATTGGGGTAAAACTTTGGCACCAAGAAAAGCGATAAACCTTTGGGGCCTGCTGGCGCATCGGGTAATCGTGCCAAAACCAAATGCACGATGTTCTCGGTCAGATCGTGTTCGCCGCCAGAGATAAAAATCTTGGTGCCGTTTAAGGCATAGTTGCCATTCTCTTGGGGAGTGGCTTTCGTTCTTGCCAAGCCTAAATCGCTGCCAGCATGGGGCTCTGTGAGGCACATGGTCGCTAACCACTCACCGGTGCCTACTTTGCGGAGGTAAGTTTCTTGCAAACTCGGACTTGCATAGTGCTTGATGCACTCGTAGGCACCGTGCAACAAACCTGGGGCCATGGTCCAACCATGATTGGCACCCGAAAGCATTTCATAGAGCATGATCTCCAAAACACAAGGGAGACCTTGCCCACCATCCTCCGGCGCAGTAGAGAGTGCTGGCCAGCCAGCTTGCCAAAACATTTGATAGGCGGCTTGAAAGCCTGGTGGCATGGTGACTTTGCCATCTTTCCATTGCGCTCCAATTTCGTCGCCATTGCGATTCAATGGGGCTATGACTTCCACCACAAATTTAGCGGACTCGTCCAAAACTTGAAGGACCAAGTCATCATCAATCTCGCTAAATAGGGCGAGTTTTTGAAGCTGATCGGTTGCACTCAATACATTCGACAAAACGAATTGCATGTCTTGAATGCGAGCTTGAAAATGGCGCATACCTGCTTTGTAAAAAGAGAACGATCTCGAGAGCTTTAAAGGCTCCCGGGTGGAAAGGGTCAATTCAAATTAG
This sequence comes from uncultured Burkholderiales bacterium, assembly GCA_903961095.1. Lineage (GTDB taxonomy): Bacteria > Pseudomonadota > Gammaproteobacteria > Burkholderiales > Burkholderiaceae_C > Limnohabitans_A. The sequence goes on from CAJCDH010000286.1 coordinate 10,167, forward strand.
GAATCGACTGTGAAGCCAATGCGTTTGATCAGAGGGCCCCAGCGCTCCAACTCAACTTGAGAGCTCTTGAGTTGATCGGCAGGCGTGCCACCAAAAGGAATCAAACCTACGATGGTCAATGCATCAATGACACTTTTGTCTTTCAATGCAGCATTGATGGCGGCATTGGCGGCTTGAATGATGTTGGTAGGGGTTTTGGCAGGCGCGTAAAAACCAAACCATTCTTCTACTGTCAGTTCAGGAAAACCTTGCTCAGCAAATGTGGCCACTTCAGGCACAAAGGGTGAGCGTGTTTTGCCGGATGTGGCCAAAATGCGCATCTTGCCTGCTTTGTGATTGGCGATGAAGTCGCCGTGCGGTGTGAACATACAAGCAATTTGGCCACCCACAACATCAGTCACACCTGGCACTGAGCCGCGATAGGGAGCGTGTTTGAACTCAAAGCTTTGGTTGAGTCCAAGCAAGGCGCCAATGAAGTGAGGTGTCGAGCCTGCTGCGGGTGAGCCATAGCTGGCTTGTGACGGATTGGCTTTGGCCCAAACCACAAAGTCTTTCACATTTTTGACTGTGGCAGGAACCATCGGTCCAACCGCAAAGCCATGGTGAATCATGGAGCTGGTGCCCACAGGTGTGAAATCTTCAAATGGTTTGTACTGAAGATTCTTGTAGATGTGGGGGAAGAGTGAAATGGGTGAAAAAGGCGTCATGGCCAAAACTGAGCCATCAGCAGGTGCACTCTTAAGAAGGTTGAGTGCAATTTGACCTCCAGCACCAGGTCGGCTGTCGATCACGCCTGCATTTTTACTGTAGGGCGTGCCGCCAAATTTTTCAGCAACACGGCGCGCGCAAATATCGCCAGAGCTGCCTGGTGGAAAGCCGTAAAGCACTTTCACTTGTTCAATGGGCATACCGCTTTGGGCCCATGCTTGTTGAAAAGCAGTGCTGCCCACAATGGCGGCTCCTACGGTAGTTTGCAAAAATTCACGACGATTGGTCATGCTTGTCTCCTCTGAGGGTGGTTGAAAAAAATGAACGGGGAAAAAACTCAAATCTTGGCTTACCGCATCAACTGCACAAGGCCTTAATGTCAGTGGGTACTGGAATGGCTTTGATACGATCTGGATCATCGGGGTGCTTGATGCAGAAGGCGCGAACTTCAGTCCCTTCGCACAACACGGTTTCGCCTCGGGTGACAACGTGTTTGTGAATGAAAGTTTTCTCGCGCCACTCTTGCACACTGGTATGAATTTGGAGTGTTTCGCCATAGGTGGCGGGTCGGCCAAACTTTGTATTTATTTCTAGCAGAGGTGTACCAATGATGCCGGTGGTTTTAACCAATTCTCGCCAAGGTTGAACGCCGCACTTCACAAAAAAATTAAGTGAAGAGGCGTCCATCCATTTTGAAAAATTTGGAAAAAACACGATGCCCGCGGGATCGCAGTCCCCGAACATCACTTGCACTTCGTAAACAACGGTTTTGCTCATGTGTGTCTTTCTTGCAAAGTTCAACGAGGAGCCATGCGCAATGCGCCATCTAAGCGAATCACTTCGCCATTCATGTGGCCGTTACTCACTATGTGTGCGGCCAATTGCGCAAACTCCTCGGGCCTGCCAAGGCGCGAAGGGAATGGGATGCTGGCCGCCAAAGAGGCTTGAACGGGCTCGGGCAAGGTTTTCAGCAAGGGTGTTGAAAAGATGCCGGGCGCAATGGTGCAAACGCGAATGCCGTGTTGTGCCAAATCGCGAGCCATGGGCAGGGTCATGCCAGCCACCCCAGCTTTAGAGGCGCTGTAGGCTTGTTGGCCCACTTGACCATCAAAGGCGGCTACAGATGCCGTGAAAACCATGGCGCCACGTTCACCATCTTCCATGGGGTCTAGCTTGGCGCAAGCTGCTGCAAAAACGCGTGCGGCGTTGTAGGTGCCAATCAAGTTGACATTCACCACTTTGGCAAAGTCTTCAAGGGGCGCTGGATGACCATCTTTGCCTACGATGCGCTTGGCAGTTCCAATGCCTGCTATTTGCATCAAGATGCGTGCACCACCGTGAGCTTTGGCTGCTTCTGCCACAGCGTTTTCCATGCTCTCGGCATTGGTGACATCACAAAGGATGGCAATGCCGCCAATGTCTGATGCTACTTTTTGTGCATTTTCGAGGTTCAAGTCGAGCACGGTCACTTTCGCGCCCAGCCGGGCCAATTCGCGGGCCGTAGCTTCGCCCAAACCAGAGCCACCACCGGTGACCAATGCGCTCATGCCGTGAATGTTCATGATGTTCTTTTCAATGTGTTGATTTTGGGATGTTGACTTAGAGGCTTGGGTTTTCAATGAGCAAGGCAATGCCTTGGCCGCCGCCTACACAGGCACTCGACCATCGGTGTACGGACACCTTCGTGCATCCACACGTCATTGAAGGCATTGAAAAATCCGGATTGACTCATTTTGAAGCTTTCAGCAATGAATTAAAGGGTGGGCTTCAAAATGAAGTGCAGTCGCTCTTCATGCAATGCGGCCACGGTGTCTGCGCGGTGTGACAACACGGAGCGTTGGTTGATGGAGCCTTTGTCGGTGATCTCACCTTTGTCAATGGTGGGCGGCTCAGACAACAAACACATGCGCGCAATGCGATTGGCGCTGCCGGTGGCTGTTGTAGCAAGTTCATTGATGATCTTTTGGAAATGTGCCAAGACTGGCGCGCTGCCCAAGACATCTGCCAAAGGCGTTTCTGCTGCAAGACCACTCAAGGCTCGCACGGCAGGCGTTGGAAACACCATGGCCCCGACTTCCTTCAAATTGATGCCAGTGAGCACCACATCTTGAATGTAGGGGGCGCCAGCGGCAATGATCTTGCCGCGCAAAGGTCCCACACTCACAAAAGTACCCGTTGCCAACTTGAAATCTTCCGCAATACGGCCGTCAAATTTGAGGCCCAAATGCACGTCGGTTTCATCGATCCATTTGACGGCATCTCCAGTGCAGAAGAAGCCTTCGTCGTCAAATGCGCTCTTTGTTTCCGCTGCATTGCGCCAGTAACCTGGTGTGATGTTGGGGCCACGATAACGGACTTCAGTCTTGCCACCCATGTCGACCAGTTTCAATTCCAAACCGGGCGTAGGTACGCCCAAGTCGCCGGCGTTGACGTAGGGGTTGGTGACAAAAATTCCGAATGGACCGGACTCTGTCATGCCAAGGCCGGTTCCCATCACAATGCGCTCGCCAATTTCGCGCTCTTGAGATTCGTACAAACTGTCCCAGATAGGTTGCGCCAGAGCAGCGCCTGCGTAGAAAAACATTTCGACGCGCGAGAGCAAAGTTTTGCGCAGCAAGTCGTCAGTTTTCATTGCAAGTGCAATGGCTTCAAAACCTGTGGGGACGTTGAAGTAAACAGTGGGCGCAATTTCGCGCAGATTGCGCAAGGTTTCATGCATCAGTGCTGGCGTTGGTTTGCCATCGTCGATGTACATGGTGCCGCCGTGAAACACCACCATGCCAAAATTGTGATTGCCACCAAAGGTGTGATTCCATGGCAACCAGTCGACCAATACCAAAGGCGCCTCGGCCAAGATGGGCATCGACTGAGCCATCTGCTGCTGGTTGGCACACCACAAACGCTGGGTGTTGATCACAGCTTTGGGCAATTTGGTGGAACCACTTGTGAACAAAAATTTTACAATGGTGTCGGGCCCTGTAGCTGCAATAGCGGCATCCACTTGCTGCGTGGCGGCGGTTTGGCACAATGCTTCAAAGCTTGTGACTTGTTTGCCTTCTACGCCACCTTCGTTCATGACAATTTCCATATCGCTGGAAACCGTGGCGGCAATGGCCTTGGCGTAGCGTGCATCGCTTGCAAACACCACGCCAGGCGTCACGGTGCGCAGCACATGTTTGAGTTTGTCGTAGTCTTGGCTAATGAGAGAGTAGGGTGGTGAGCTTGGCACAAATGGCACGCCTGCAACCATACAACCCAAAGCCAACAAGGCGTGTTCCAAACTGTTTTCACTCAAGATGACCACAGGACGTTCGGCGTTCAAACCGCGATTGATCAGTGCTTGAGCAATGTTGCGTGCAGTTTTCCAAGCATCTGCATACGAAACATGGCGCCAATCACCCAGGCTGCCATCTGCCAATCTAACGCGGCGCGCAAACAAGGTTTGATCGGGTTTGTTTGTCGCCCAGTGTTGCAAGCGATCTGTGAGCCGATCAGGATAGGCTTGCAGTTCTTGATCGGCCTTTAAATAATGAGTGCCAGGCACGCCATCCTTGAGCGAAACGCGTGTGACGCCGAAACGCAGAGGTCTAAATTTGGGTGAGCTCATGTTTGACTCCGAGATTCTTAAGTGTTGAATTTCAAACGTAGGCTGTTAGCTCTTTTGAACTTTGGCAGCTTTGCCCTCTAAGAATGCCTTGACTCGTGCTTTGGCTTCGGGAGCGGCTTGAGCGATAGATGAAATAAGTGCTTCAGTGAGGTAGCCGTGGTCAGCTGGCTGTTCTGCAATGCGCGGCAAGGCATGCATCAGCGCGTAATTGGTTAAAGGCGCATTGGTGGCAATACGTTGTGCTAATTCCAATGCTTTTTCCAATGCGCTGCCTGTGGGTACGTGGTATTGGGCCAAGCCAATGCGTTCACCGTCTACCGCGTTGTAAACACGGCCTGTGAGCATCATGTCGGTCATGCGCGCCACACCAATGAGTTTGGGAATGCGAACAGAACCGCCACCGCCCACGAAAATACCGCGGGTACCTTCTGGCAGTGCAAAGAAGCTGCTGTCGTCTGCAACGCGAATGTGACATGCACTGGCCAGTTCTAAACCCCCACCCACCACGGCTCCGTGCAAGGCCGCAATGACCGGAACTCTGCCCAATTGAACAGCGTCTAAGGCCACATGCCAGCTTCGAGAGTGGAACACCCCCTGTCCGGCATCGCGGTCTTTCAGCTCAGATAAATCAAGACCAGCACAAAAATGGTCGCCTTCGCCATAAATGACCGCAGATTTTGCTTCTTCAGGTAGGTTTTGGAAGACATCGCGCAAGGCCTCCACCAAGCCATCGTTGAGGGCATTGCGCTTGGCAGGGCGGTTTAAGCGCACCAAGGCAACAGCGCCATTCATTTCTAAGTGAATGCCTTGGGTTTGAGCGCGTTGCAACAAAGGATGGAGATTTTGAGTCATGATGTCGGGTCTAAATTCGGGTTTGCGAAACTGCAAATTTTTCTTAATAAGGTTATTATCAATAACTATATTGTCTTTTCATGCGAGCATAAGCTACATAGGGTATTCCCTCCCTTTTGAAAGTTATTATGAAACACCAAGATTTGATTGCCATCGACATTCACACGCATGCGGAAGTGAGTTGTTGGAACCCGTTTGACAACTATGGCGAGGAATATGACCGCGCGGCCGATAAGTTTTTTGGCAGTGATCGCC
>CAJCDH010000287.1 GCA_903961095.1 uncultured Burkholderiales bacterium
CGTGCGTCGGGCAGGGCGCGTCCCACAATCACGCTCATGGCGTAGTCGAGGTAGCTGCGGCGCATTTCCTCTTCTAGACTGATGGGAAGGGTTTCTTTGGCAAACTGGGTCATGAGATGTCAGGCGCGCTGGGTGAAAGATTGTCATTTTAGGTCTAAAGAGTGTCGTTGATTCGCAACACATTGATTGGCTTGGGAACCAGCTGATGAAGGGGTTTTCACCAATTTGGGGATTTGACCTTTAGCTATGGCACAATGATTTCAACGTTTTGGGTGATGGTCATTCAAATCGTCTCTTTTCTCGCAGGATTTCTGCGGTATTAATCCCCATGAGGAGAACCATGAAAAAATTCAACAAAGTGGCAATGGTGTTGGCTTCAGTTGCAGTTGCAACAGCAGCCGGCGCTCAATCCGTAGACAACTGGCGCAATGGCACAGGCGAACTCGCCTGGAAAAATGGCACCAACGAACTCTGCTGGCGCGGTGCCAACTGGACACCTGCAACAGCCGTGGCCGGTTGCGATGGCGCAATTGTTCCACCTAAAGCAGCACCTGCACCAGCACCCGCACCTGCACCAAGAGCTGCCGCTCCTGCGCCAGCACCTGCACCAAGAGCTGCTGCACCTGCCCCTGCCCCTGCCCCAAGACCAGCAGCACCCCCACCCGCTGCAGCAACCAAAGTGACTTACGCTGCCGACACCTTCTTTGACTTTAACAAATCAGTCTTGAAAGCTGACGGCAAAGCCAAGTTGGACGATTTAGCAGGCAAAGTGAAAGCCATTAACCTAGAAGTGATCATCGCTGTGGGTCACACCGACTCTACCGGCGCTGACGCATACAACCAACAGTTGTCTGTGAAGCGTGCTGATGCTGTCAAGGCTTACTTGATCACAAAAGGCATCGAGAAAAACCGCGTTTACACTGAAGGCAAGGGCGAAAAGCAACCCGTTGCTGACAACAAAACAGATGCAGGCCGTTCTAAGAACCGCCGTGTAGAAATCGAAGTTGTGGGTACACGCCCTAACTGATCCACCCAGGCGTGACTCAAATCAAGCCTCATGGGTCTGAAAAAGCCTCCCTTGGGAGGCTTTTTTACTTTCGGAGACAATGCAGCCTATGACTTCACAAACTAATCACGCGCAATTTTCATCGTCCAACGTAGACCCAGCCGAATTGGCTAAGTTTTCTGACTTGGCGCACCGCTGGTGGGACACAGAAAGCGAATTCAGGCCTTTGCACCAAATCAATCCTCTGCGATTGAATTGGATACAGACGCTTGTGCCACTGGCAGGCAAAAAAGTGGTCGATATCGGTTGCGGTGGTGGCATCTTGTCAGACGCCATGGCCAGACAAGGTGCTCAAGTATTGGGCATTGATTTGGCTGTCAAGTCGCTCAAAGTAGCACAGTTGCATGCCATGGAAGCGGGTACACAGGGTGTTCAGTATCAAGAAATTAGTGCAGAAGCACTTGCTTCTCAGCAAGCGGGTGAGTTTGATGTTGTCACTTGCATGGAAATGTTGGAACACGTGCCCGACCCCACTGCGGTAGTCAAGGCTTGCGCTCAATTGGTGAAACCTGGTGGCTGGGTGTTCTTTTCAACGCTCAATCGCAATCCAAAATCATTTTTGTTTGCAATTGTGGGTGCGGAGTACGTGCTGAACTTGTTGCCTAAAGGCACGCACGAATATGCGCGCTTGATCAAGCCAAGCGAATTGGCCGACTGGGTACGTGCTGGCGGTCTGGATATCAACCAAATGAAAGGCATGACTTACAACCCTTTCACTCGAGTTTATGCAATGAATTCAGACACTGATGTGAATTATTTGATGGCCACACAAAAGCCAATGTCAAATTGAACGCAGGGGCAAGCCAGAATGAAGTTTCAAAATATTCAGGCGGTCTTGTTTGATCTTGACGGCACCCTCATTGACAGCGCGCCAGACTTGGGTGCAGCCGTCGACAAAATGCGCGTAGACCGCGGCTTGTCTTCTCTGCCTCTTGCTCATTACCGCCATATGGCCGGCGCAGGCGCAAGGGGCATGATTGGTTTGGCATTTGGCTTCACACCTGAGCATCCCGAGTATGAGGCCATGAAAGAGGAATTTTTTTCGAATTACGAAGCCTGCATGACGGAAAGAACCTTTGCATTTGAAGGCGTGTCTCAAATGATCGAGGCATTGGTATCTGCCAATTTGCCATGGGGTGTTGTCACCAACAAATCTAAGCGCTTTGCAGAACCATTGACGCAAGCGATGCCCTTGTTTAAGACCGCAGCAGTTGTGATCAGTGGCGACACCACACCCTACGCCAAACCGCATCCAGAGCCCTTGTTGGAAGCGGCTAGGCGTTTAGGTATGGCACCCAATGCTTGCGTGTATGTAGGCGATGACGAACGCGATATCGTGGCCGGTTTTGCAGCAGGTATGAAAACTGTGGCAGCCACTTATGGCTACTTGGGTGCTCAGGCCAATGTCGAAAAGTGGCAAGCCCACGCCCAAATTCATTCGCCTTTTGAGCTTTCAAATTTAATTTAATGCGAATCAATTGATTTAAATGTTCCAACTCAGCTTAGGAGTGGAAAATTTTTCACGCTAGCCTGCACTTTCTTGCTCGTAAAGCGCTCTCGCATGTTGCCTGTTCGGGTTTTGGAGGCTGTCAAATCGACAGACCCTCGTTATGATTTGTGCAACTTAAATTTGAATCAGTAACAGGAGTTTTCATGAGCAAGGTAACGTGGTCTGGTGGCATTGAGCATTGGGCAAAAAAGGGTGATATCAACCTGTTTCTTTGGCAGAAAAAGGCTTCGCCCGCTGTGCCCTATGCCGGCACTATTTTCTTTGTGCACGGATCGTCTATGGCTTCGCAGCCAACCTTTGATTTGTCTGTACCTGGACGCCCATATTCTTCGGTCATGGATTGGTTCGCAGAGCGTGGATTTGACACATGGACCATGGACAACGAAGGCTATGGCCGCTCGGACAAACACCGCCCCATCAACTCTGACATTGCCAATGGCGCTGAAGACTTGGCTGCAGGCAGTGAGTATATTTTGAAGCACTCTGTTTCTCAAAAACTTCACATGTATGGTATTTCCTCGGGTGCTTTGAAAGCGGCTTTGTTTGCACAAAATCACCCAGAGCGAATTGGCAAATTGACGCTCGATGCATTTGTCTGGACGGGCGAGGGCAGTCATACCTTAGAGCAGCGCCGAAAAAAATTACCAGATTTTTTAGCCAAAAATCGACGCCCCATCGACCGCGCATTTGTGCACAGTATTTTTGATCGCGATCATCCAGGTACTGCCGATGAAGCCACTATCAGTGCTTTCGCCGATGCCATTCTGACTTTAGACGACTCCATGCCGACGGGTACCTATGTCGATATGTGTTCCAGATTGCCAGTCGTCGACCCCCTCAAAATCACTGTCCCCACCCTTGTTTTGCGGGGTGAGTACGACGGTATAGCTGGGTTGGACGACCTCATCGACTTCTACAAATTACTGCCCAATACAGACAAGCAATTCAATGTGATGGCCGGCATATCGCACGCTAGTTTTCAGCAGAAAAACTACATGATGGTTTATCACATTCTGCACAGTTACATCACCATGCCTGCACCAACCTACAGGGGATAAGCCATGCGCCACCTAGTTCGTCAAGTTTGCCGAGTTGCTTTGTTCAGTGCTTTTTTGAGCATCACAACATCTGTTGTGGCCCAAAGCTATCCCAACAAACCGATCAAGCTTATCGTGCCCTTTGCGCCAGGCGGATTTACCGACGTGGTGGCTAGAATTTTGGGTCAAAAGTTGTCCGTCTCGCTGGGGCAAGCTTTTGTCATTGAAAATAAAGCAGGTGCGGGCTCCACCATCGGAACTGACTTTGTGGCCAAAGCCAGTCCCGATGGCTACACCTTGGTCATGATTTCAACAACACACGTCATCAGTCCTGCCATCTACCCCAAATTGCCCTACGACCCAATCAAAAGTTTCACCCCTGTGAGCAAGTTGGTAGATTCAGCGTATGTTTTGTTGGTCAACCCCAAAGTACCTGCCAACAACGTTGCAGAGTTTGTGGCCCTCGCCAAAGCTTCGCCCGACAAAATTCACTACGCATCCTCTGGCAATGGCAGTGCCCAGCATTTGATGGGCGGCATGTTCGCCTCAATGGCAGGCGTGAAGTTGAAACATGTTCCCTACAAAGGCAGTGGTGGTGCTGCCAACGACTTGGTAGCGGGCGTTGTTGAAAGTAGTTTTGCGGGTGTGCCTAATGCCATGGCTCAAGTGCCTGCAGGCAGGCTGAAGGCCTTGGCCGTCACCACCTCCAAGCGAATCCCCCAACTGCCAGATGTTCCCACCATGCAAGAGGCGGGTGTGCCTGGTTACAGCGCCAGTGTTTGGTTGGCTTTATTGGCTCCAGCGGGTACGCCCAAGGACATTGTGGCCAAACTCAATGCAGAGATTGCCAAGGTCATGAATGCGCCCGACACCAAAAAAGAACTATTTGCTGCAGGCGTCGAAACTGACCTGTCTACACCTGAGGCCTTGAATACCCTCATGGCCCAAGACTTGGAGCGCTGGGGTAAAGTTGTGAAAGAAGCCGGCATTACGATGCAATAAGTGATATTTTTCATGTCCAATAGCGGCATGAATTTTCAGCAAGTCAGTCAAATTCGCAACCATTTGCGTTGCTTGGGAGCAAGACCTGCTCACGAGCAACGCATTTTGCGTTTGTGGGCCCAGGCCAAACCGCAAGACAGCGGTAGAAGGCCCTTGGAAAGCTTCATGCCGGCAGACTTGCGCCATGAATTGCCCCAATTGAGTCAAGCACTGCAGAACTTGGTCAGACTCATTTCATCCCACCCCGCACAGGATGGCTCGGTGCGTTGGCTATTGTCTTTGCAAGATGGCCAAATGGTGGAAACCGTTGGCTTGCCCCGCGATGGTGTTTGCGTATCTTCTCAAGTGGGTTGCGCAGTGGGCTGCACCTTTTGCATGACAGGCCGTGATGGCTTGATAAGGCAAGTTGGCAGCGCTGAAATTGTGGCGCAGGTCGCATTCGCCAGATTGCACAGACTGGTTAAAAAGGTGGTGTTCATGGGCATGGGTGAACCGGCCCACAACTTAGACAATGTGATGGAAGCCATCGATGTGTTGGGAACAGTGGGCAATATTGGGCACAAGTCTTTGGTGTTCTCAACGGTTGGCGATCCACGTGTGTTTGAGCAATTGCCTTTGGGTTTGGTCAAGCCCGCTTTGGCGCTTTCTTTGCACACCACCCGTGCAGAATTGCGCGCAGAATTATTGCCTCGCGCGCCCAAAATGACGCCCGAGGCCTTGGTGGAAGCCGCTGAAACTTATGCTCAGCAAACAGGCTACCCCATTCAATACCAATGGACTCTTCTGCAAGGCATCAATGACACAGAAGAGGAGATAGAGGGCATTGTGAATCTGCTGAAGGGCAAGTTTGCCTTGATGAATATGATTCCTTACAACGCCGTTGACGGCTTGCCCTTTCAGCGGCCTAGTTGGGAGCGCGCGGCAGAAATTGCGCGGACGTTGCACCGCCGCGGCATTTTGACCAAGTTGAGAAATTCTGCTGGACAGGATGTGGAGGGAGGCTGCGGTCAACTTCGTGCCCGGCACGCAACAGACAATGTGGTGCGAAGAAAACCAGAGACTCAGACGTCAAACGTTCATTTTGTCAAAGCAAAACCAGCCACTGTTTTGTAATTGTCAGAAATTTGGCGCAACTCTTCTTGGCTTATGAGATCGTCGATGTGTCTGAAGGGTTGGCCACCGCTTAATTCTTGTGCCTTCATGATGATGAAGTCTGGAGGTACTTTGCGATTGGTTTCTACCACCTTGGCGGTAGGTGCTAAGCGCAAAGCTTCGTAGGCTATCAAGGCTTCCTGCGGGTTGCTGTGTTGGCTGAGTAGATCAGCCAAAGTACGCGCATCGATCAGTGCCTGAGCAGAGCCATTGGAGCCGCGCGGATACATGGGGTGCGCAGCATCGCCCATGAGCGTGACTCTGCCTTGAGTCCAAAAGGGCAAAGCGTCTTTGTCGACCATGGGGTATTCAAAAACTTTTTCTGCTTTCAAAATAAGTTCTGGCACATTCAAAAAATCAAATGTCCAGTCTTTGAAGATCTCTGCACACACCGCAGGATCGCCAGGCCGGTTCCAATCATTCATAGCGGCGTTGGGCTTTTGCAATTCAGCCACCCAATTGATAAGCTGATTGCCCTTGCCATCGACGTTGTCAATGATGGGATAGATGACCATCTTGCCCACTTCAACTGTGCCAATGCGCAAGTAACTTTTGCCAGTCAATATGGGGGGATGAACGGTGACACCGCGCCACGTATTGATGCCAGCAAAACAAAGCGCATCTTGGGGATGCATTTGTTTGCGCATGACGGAATTGACGCCATCACATGCCACGGCAATTTGAGCATTGAGAGAAACGCTGGTGCTTGTGTGTGAATTTGAAAAATCAATTTGAACGCCATCTGGATTTTGAGAAAAACCCAAGCAACGCATGCCAGTGTGAACTTTGTCAGCGCCCAAACGGCTGACAGCAGCCTCAAACAAAATACGATGCAATTTGCCTCGGTGAATACCTATTTCGGGCAGGGCGTAGCCTGCATGACGGCCGCGCGCTTCTCGGTAAACATACTGGCCGTGCTGGGTGTAAAAAACACTTTCAAGATTTTCAATGCCCGCTGCCTCTAGTGCATCTTGGACACCTAATTCGGCCAGTTCGCGCATGGCATGAGGCAGCAGCGTAATGCCAACCCCAATTTCTTTGACCTCAGCAACGCTTTCAAAGACGTCACAGTCTATGCCCCGTTGATGCAAGCCCAAGGCCAAACTCAAGCCGGCAATGCCGCCCCCCACAATGGCGATGTTCATGTTCATGCTCATTCCGCTTTGATGCTTTGGACTTTGATCAGCTCGGCCCAACGATTGGCATCGCGCTCGACCAATTTTGCAAACTCTTCTGGCGTGCTGTTTGCAGTATCCATGCCTTGAGCTTGGAATGCTTTTTGGATTTCATCACTGCCCAAGATGGTTTTGAGTTCTTTGTTGAATGCTTGAACAATCTCGTTGGGCGTGTTTTTGGGTGCAAAGATGCCGTACCACATGTCGACATTCACCTTGCCCGCTTTGGCTTCAGTCAAGGTGGGAACATTGGGAAGCAAAGGGTGGCGTTGATCGCTGCCTATGCCCAAGGCCACAAGTTTGCCAGCCTTGATTTGTGGCAGGGCGACATGGATGGGCAAGAACATGGCATCTACTTGACCACCCAACAAATCAGATACCGCAGGGGCAGTTCCTCGGTAGGGGATGTGCGTGAGGAATACTTGCGCAGTGCTCTTGAACAACTCCATCGACAAGTGATGTGGTGTGCCAACTCCGGGAGAGGCATAGTTGATTCTCCCTGGACTGGCTTTGGCGGTGGCTACCAATTCGGCGGCAGTTTTGAAGTTGGACTTGGGGTGTGTGACCAGCAACAGCTGTCCCCAGCTGGTCAGAATGACTGGCGCAAGATCCTTCACGGGATCAAAACTCAGGCCTGTGTAGAGGCTTCTGTTCATGACCAAGGTGTTGACGCTGACCAACAAGGTTTGACCATCAGCGGCTGCACGAACCACTGCTTCGGTGCCAATGTTGCCTGAGGCGCCCACTCGGTTTTCAACCACCACGGGTCGTCCAAGTCGTTGCGAAAGTTTGGGTCCAACTGTTCGTGCAATCAAGTCGATGCCGGTACCAGGCGTGAAGGGCACGATGAGCTTGATGGGGGCTTGGGTACCGGTGAGAACACTGGGCGGCGTGCCTTGTGCAAGCGCATTGGCCGCGGCCAATACGCCAGCAAACAGTGCGAGTGTGATTTGGTGAGTGAAGTTGCGTCGTTTCATTGTTCGATTATTTTCGATTATTTCATTTTAGGAAAAATACCACTAGACATGGCTGTGCCAAAAACTACCACCGCGCCCAACAAGACCATGCTGACAGAAATTGTTTCATTTAAGAATGCGACAGCATAGATTAAAGCGAAAACAGGAATTAAAAAAGTCACAGTGAGCGCTTTGGCGGGCCCTGCTCTGTTGACCAATCTAAAGTAAAGAATGTAGGCAATGCCCGTGCAGGCCACCCCCAAAAAAATGATCGACAACCAGGCTTGGGTGCTTGGCATGGCCTCAGGCATGGCCCAAAGCGCCGGCAATGTCAACGCCAGACTGGCGCCCAATTGGCTGCCAGTGGCGGACACCAAGGGCGGTAAATTGGGCATGTACTTCTTTGTAAAACTAGCAGAGATGGCATAGCACAGCGTGGCTACAAGGCATGCCGCGATGGCTGTGTATTGCCCCCAGAGACTGGCATCTGGGTTGGCATCGCTGTGAAAACTGGTTTGGTTGCTAGCCAAGAGAATGACGCCTATAAAGCCAATGCACAAGCCCGTCACTCGCCATCCATTCAAGCGATCGCCTAACCAAGCCCAAGCTACCAATGCGGCAAATAACGGCACCGCAGCATTTAGAATGGCCGATAGTCCCGTCGAAATGTGCATGACTGCATAGGCAAACAAAGCGAAGGGCAAGGCAGAGTTAAAAACACCAAACCCCAAAATCACTTTCCACTTGGATTTAAACAAAGGCCAATGCCCTTGCCGCAGCATGAAAGGACATAAAAACAGGGTGGCGACGCACACGCGTGCCCAAGCTGTAGCGATGGGGCCAAACTCTGCTGTGCCCATGCGCATGAATAAAAATGAAGACCCCCATAAAGCGGCCAGCATCAAGTAATCCATTCGCCAATCAGGCGAATTAAGGCCAAGCTCTTTGCTCATTTGGGTTTGTTGAAAGAAGAGATGTTGGCGTTTTCAAGCTGAAGCAATGCTTGTTTGCGCCAAACACCGCCAGCATAGCCTGTGAGCTGGCCATGGTTGCCCAGAACCCGATGGCAGGGAATTAGGATACTGATGGGATTGCGGCCAATGGCCGTTCCAACGGCTCTAACGGCCTTAGGCCGACCGATGGCTGCTGCAAGTTCTCCATAACTGCATGTGTGGCCAATGGGGATGCTCATGAGGGCACGCCAGACAGCTTGCTGAAAGTCGGTGCCACCACTTAAATCGAGAGGAAGCTTGGCTAAAACTTGCTGGGCTGAACTGTGGGCTGGCCACTTTTGTTGAAAGTAATTGAATAAGATTTGCGCTGCTTGTTGCAATATGGGGTGTTGCTTGTCCTCAACCCAAGATTGGGTATCTGGAAAGTGTTTTTGGTTTTCAAACCAAGCTCCGCAGAGCCCCTTTGGGTTGCTTGCCAGCCATAGCGCCCCCCAAGGACTTTGGATGGTTTTGTGGCATGTTTCAGGGTGAAATTGCATGCCTCAATCGTATCCGATTTGAGCCTGTCGCACCTACAATAGAACCTATTGGCAACCATTTTTAGCGGCGCATACTTCACTGTGCACCTAATTTCTAAGGAATTTTTTTTATGCAAGTCACGGCATCTATTTTTAAGGCCTACGACATTCGCGGAACTTACCTGCGCAACTTAGACGCTCAATTGGCAGAAGCCCTGGGTCGTGCCTTTGGAACTTTGGCCCTGAAAGAAGGTCAGCACACTGTAGCGGTCGGCCGCGACGGGCGTCTGAGCGGTCCGGTTTTATCTGCGGCATTGATGCGCGGCTTGGTTGAAGTGGGTATGGAGGTCATTGATGTTGGTTTAACTACCACGCCACAACTTTATTTTGCAGCCAACACAGTATGCAGCAGTGGTATTCAGGTAACCGGAAGCCACAATCCAAAAGACGATAACGGCTTCAAAATGGTCTTGGGCGGCAGGGCAATTTATGGCGATGAAATCAAGGCCTTGCAAAACATCATTGAAAATGAATCTTGGCAACTGCAATCAGGCGGTTCCATCCGTGAAGTGAATGTATTGCCAGCCTACATTGAGCGCATTGTTTCTGGTATCGAACTAACCCGTCCACTCAAGATAGTCATCGATTCAGGCAACGGCATTGCAGGTGCAAGTGCGCCAGGTATTTTTCGTGCCTTGGGTTGCGAGGTCATTGAATTGTTCAGTGAGGTCGATGGCAATTTCCCCAATCACCACCCCGATCCCAGCAAGCCCGAAAATCTCAAAGACTTGATTGCTACATTGAAAAGTTCGGGTGCAGAACTGGGCCTGGCCTTTGACGGCGATGGCGATCGCTTGGGTATCGTGACGCAAGATGGCGAAACCATTTACCCAGACAGACAAATGCAACTGTTTGCTCAAGATGTGCTAAGCAGAGTACCTGGCGCCACTATTTTGTTTGATGTGAAATGCTCGCAACGTCTTGCGCCGGCCATTCGCTCAGCTGGTGGAAAACCACTGATGTACAAAACGGGTCATTCCCTCATCAAAGCCAAGATGAAACAAATTGAGGCCGAGGGTGGCCAAGCCCCATTGGGTGGAGAGATGAGTGGCCATATCTTTTTCAAGGAGCGCTGGTATGGCTTTGATGATGGTACTTATGCAGGTTGTCGCTTGTTAGAAATCCTAAGCCGCAGCCCCAATGCCAATGTGGTTTTAAAAGCATTGCCAAGCAGCTTTAGTACGCCTGAGTTGAATGTCGCTTGCCAAGAGGGTGAGCCCCATGATCTCACGGCCAAATTGTTGAACGCAGCAGCCACTTATTTTGCGGCCCCTGCAGAAATCTCAGCCATTGATGGCTTGCGCGTCGACTGGCCTGATGGCTTTGGTTTGATTCGCGCATCCAACACCACGCCAGTGTTGGTCTTGCGTTTTGAGGGGCATACAGAAGCTGCGCTTCACC
>CAJCDH010000288.1 GCA_903961095.1 uncultured Burkholderiales bacterium
CGCGACCTGGCCAAAGCCCGTTACGACGTTTTGCTGGGCCAACTGAAACTGCGCCAGGCAGCGGGGGTGCTGAAGAAGGACGATGTGGAAAGCATCAACATGCTGCTGTCGAAATAAGACCCAGCGTCAAGTCGACCGATATGCAAGCAGCAGCGCAAGGGATTGCACCGACATGGCAATGCGTGATGGTGTGCTGGGGTGACAAATACCCCATTGCCCTGATTAACCACCTGATGGCGCAAATCGAGCGGCACGCCCCGTCGGCCCCTCGCTTTGTCCTGATTTGCGATCAACCCAAGCCGGGGCTGTATCCAGGGGCCATCACACGGGATTTTCCGGCCTTCTTTTTGAACCCCGAGTTCAAAAAAGGCGGATGCCATGCCAAGCTGGCCATGTTCGAAAAAGGTGTGTTGCCCGAGGACCTGCCTGCCATCTACATTGACCTGGACACCATCGTGCTGGGCGACATCAGCAAAGGGCTGAAGCTGATGGACTCACGGCAGACCGTGGCCATGCTGCCCAGCGCCATCATTCCTTTCGGCCCCATCGGACGCACCATCTCCAAGCTGACGAACAAAAAGAACTACGCCAGGGGTAACTCGTCCATGGTGGTTTTTCATCCCGCCGAATGCCATTACGTGGCCGAGACCTTCCGCAGCTTGTTCGCCAAGCACCCTGACTTTGGCTTTCGCCCCATGGTGGCGGATGAACGCTTCATCAGCTGGGTGGCCCAAGCCCACATGAAGAAGCTCCCCAAAACCTTGATCGTCAAGTTTCCCGGTGAATTCATGTTCCCCTGGCGCTGGTGGCTGTATGTCAAAGCCTGCTTGCCTTGGGTTCGCACACGGCGTGCGAAGCTTGCAGCGATCACGCTGAATGGCTTGCTCATCAAGCCGGAGATGCTGGTGGCTTTGCGTGATGGTGAAGTGGTGACGGACAACAAATCCAGACAAATGGTGTGGAGTGAACGCACCCTTGGTGGTTTTCGCAGTCGGATACTGGATTTTTATCAAGTCCTCAAGACTCCGGTTTAGCGACCCTCTGCGTGAACACGATGAAAGTAAGAGTCCACATGCGACTGTATTTCTTGCATGACAAGTGACTCCATCTCATCTGAAAAGTGCAAAGCATTGAAAGTTTGCCGGAGAACCAGCATATTGTGATGATCTTTGCTTTTTTTGATAAATGGCACACCTGAGCGCAACACCAAAGGCGTTTGCGCGCAAGCAAACATGTTATGTGAATCACATAGACGGGCGTACCACTCCCGCCAGCGAGTCACTACATCGGCATCCTTACATTGCAGCAATGCTTTTCTTTCCTGCTCCAAGCGAAGATCCATCACTACCAACTCTTGAGCTAACAATGACAAGGACGACGCATCCTTGCTCTCCGCCAAAGCCAGATACGTTTGCTGATCAACCATGGCGTGGTGCGTGAACCGTGCATCATGAATGAACAAGGCGGACAACTTGCGTTCGCCCAGCCTGATGGTTCTGGGCTTGCTGCTCGTCTGAAGGTAATTCATCCAAAAATTCACAAACTCAGTCGATTTCCACGCCTTTTCTGAGAACATCAACATGAATGAAGCGTAAAACAACTTGCGCTGATGGCGTTGTGATCGACCACGTTGGGCTGACAATGCCCCAACCACATCAGCTTTCGTTTTTTCCATCTCCGACAAAAACATGCATTTTCGAGTCACGGGAAACCAAACGCTGTCATTCAAGAGCAAAAGCTGTTTCAACTGGATTTCGGATCGAAGTAACCAAAGCACAGCCTCTTGATAACCTCCAAAATCGTAACCAAAATTTGGCCGAATGATCACGTGAGCGACATCACATGAAATACGACTTCTGTCCTTTTCTGCCAATTCACCGTTGGACACCAACACGCACGCGTAGCCCTGCTGGCGCAAATACCTACAAGTCGCAATGACCGTCTCGGCAATTCCATGGGGCTGGTAGATCAAGAAAACAGCTACGCGCGGAGTCCAGGGCACATCACCTTCAAAGTGTTTGACGTAATGAGGATGCCGCATCTGGTAATCCATGCGTAAAACCGCGTCCCGGATTCGACGGTAAGGCTCAAGCAATTGCGCCCCCAAGCGGCGCAGTTCTCGCTGAATTTTCCACCAAGCGATATTCACCGAAAACCCCCTGCTACTTTGGGTGGCTCCAACACAACAAATTTTGTGAGTTCTGCCCAAATCAAAGCACTGAAAAACACGAAAACACTGTTGGTAACGCTGTAAAGCAATGCCCCGTTTGCTAAGGCTTTCCAGGCATATGTGAAAAACAAAGCTGCAAGGATGGCTCCCAACTCTCGGTTCCCTTGTTGCCATGGAATGATGACCATCCTTCGACACAAGTAGAGAAGCAGCACCAGCGCGAGGGTTGCCCCCAGCACACCAACTTCTAAAATTACCTGCAAGTATTGTTGATGAAAATTACTGAAGCCATACGGATTTGAAGGATCAGTCGCAAATTGAGGCACGTGCACTGGTTTGAGTCCGGCCCCCCAACCCAACCATGGACG
>CAJCDH010000289.1 GCA_903961095.1 uncultured Burkholderiales bacterium
GGGTGCGCAGAAAATTGAGCAAAGGCTCTTTGGCCAAGATGAGGGTGTTGAGATCCTCCAAAATAAGATTGGCCCTGCCAGGCCAAATTTGGGGATCGCGTGAATCTGCTGCAACTTGAATGCCTTTGGCAGAGGCTTGAGAAAAATCGGTAAGCACAGGAACCCATTGGGCCATATCGCTTATCAATTCTGGTGTGATGGTTTGATCGGCGGCTAAGCTGCTTTTTAATTGCGCCATGCCTTCTAAAACTTTGGCGTGTGCTTGCGCCATGTTTTCTTGCGATTTGTCTTTCGGAGGTGGCGCAATGGCAAAGCCAATCCACAAACTGGCCAATAAGAGAATGCAGGCGCTTGAAATGAGCAGGGCAAGCACGGTCCAGACGCGGCTATTGCTGTCGCGCTGCATTTCTAGGCTGAGTTTTCTGCCCTCAAGCATGCGAGGCTCCAGAGCGGTGAACCACAGTCCAATTTTGACCATCATGCTCTAAGGAAGCCAAGCCAGACTTTGCCCAAAACGGACCCACCACCGATTGCACACGACAGCCTAAGGGGGCAGGCAATGCAGCCTGCAGCACGATGGCCCATTGGGGCAACTCGTTGGATGCAATGAATGAGGGCGCGGTGGCAAAACATTCAGAAAACGGCTTCATGAAAACCACAGCGCCATCGTGCACAGCCACATCCAAATGCGCGTTGTCAGAATTTGCAGTAAGGCTTGGGCTTGTTTGAAACACAGCAGAAATGCTGTTGAGGGAAACGGCGTAGTTTGTGCCTTGCCAATGCACGCCTAACCATTGAAACAAGGGCCCACTTGAAAGTGGCCTGTTGTCAAATTCAGAAGCTGTATTTTCAAACATGGTTTGGCGCCAATTTAAGGACTGAACGTGGCGTTCTTGGGGGTCTCCCATCATTGGGTAAACCATTGGCTGACATGGTAACACCGGCACATGCAAAACCTGGTAATTTCCAAGAATGCAAGTCCTTTGATGTGGCGCAAAAAATGCACTTTTTCGACTTGCTGCGGGGTGCCTTAATGCCTAAAGTGAATTGATTGGCCATTCAAAAACTGAATGGCGTGGCAGTTTGCCACTTCAACACAGTGGAATTCTGCAATTTTAGGACTAGCCATGCCGCAATTTGAAAACATGACCGCAGAGCATTACCAAGTAGACACTGATCTGCCTATTTCCAACTTCAGCCATTGCCACATTGGCATCCTCAATCATTTAGATCGACTGACGGAGCTTCTGCACGTCATGGGTGATGCTGACGCTGCCAAAAAAATTGCACAAGAAGCTTTGGCGTATTTTCACCTGGGCATGAAGGCGCATCACCAAGAAGAAGAGTTAGAGCTTTTTCCGGCCGTTCGAAACAGCGCTGCACCCGGTGAAGAGCGCAAACAAGTTGATCATTTGATTGAGAATTTGACGCAGGAGCACAGAGCCATGGAAAGCGCTTGGATGGCCATAGAGCCCGCGCTCAAGGATGTGATCAAGGGGCGTGCGACCACCCTAGACCATGTGCACTTTCAAATTTTGATCAATCGATACAAGGCCCATGCCAGCTCAGAGGAGGCTGTTTTCTTGCCCTTGGCTGAAAAAATATTGGGTCGAAATAGCAACCACATGGCCGCTTTGGGCTTGTCTTTGCACATGAGGCATGTGCCTCATTTTCCAAGTCACATTTAATTAGCGACTCTGCGCCAAAGCGCCATAGGGGCAAAAGCCAGGCTTGGGCCCCACTTGTGGGTGCGTTCTGCAGGTATTGGGTCGATTGGCATACACCGTGCAATGCCGGCCCTTGGCATCTAAAAACTGGCAGTCGCCGCTGCTGCGCCTAGCCAACGTAAAAATGCTGTTCTTGAAATTGAAGTGATCAATCAAGCCCGCCTTGCTCAGGCGCTTGGCTATTTGTTTGGGCTCTTCGTTTTCTGCCTCAAACGCATCTAACAAATTAAGTCGAATGAGGTCTGGCATTTTGACCTCGACAGGCATGGTGCAGCAGTTGGCTGCGCACGAGTCGCACATGCCAGGCTTGTAGCGCGTCCAGCTTTCTGGGCGGTCAATGTCGACGATGCTGATGGGGGATTTCATGGGGTGCTCTAACGTTATAAAAACCAGATGAGTATGACAAGTGATTGGCACTCATGCAAAACTCCTGATACCCGCAGGCCTAGCCTTTGCGGCCTCCATTGCCAAGCGACCCGACATCAATTTGTACGTGCCCGACAAACGCCACCCCAGTATGGCAGGTAGTTACCTGACTGCCGCCACCATGTTGGCTTCAATTTGGAGCGTCAACCCAGTGGGCAGCAAATTTACGTCTGAGCTATCACCCGATGTGGCGCGTCATTTGCAAGAAGTAGCTTGGGAGACTTCACGCAAATACCACGGGCGCCCCTAAAATGTGTTGGCTGGCGTGATGGCGATTTAGAAGTTCATATTGCCATTTCGTCAGGATCATCAACAAGAAAGCGGCTTAAGTTTTTAGAAATCTGTAAACCTTTTGCAAATCACTCCAGCCAGAATTAATTAAACAATTATTTACATTGATTGCGAACTTGACATCATGTTGAAAGCGCCTACAAAAACTTTGAACTGTTTGAGTCAAAACATTGAGCGCAGGTAATTCTTTTTCATTGGCGCATTGGCTTGCTAGCATGAATCGAA
>CAJCDH010000290.1 GCA_903961095.1 uncultured Burkholderiales bacterium
GATTTCCTTTTTTAGGGTTTTCTGAACTGAGAGATAAAAATTCCGGATTCTTTGCAAAGAACCGAGTGCGGGTGTTTAAGCAAAAAGCCCACACTCGACAGAGCGCACTGGGGTCAATGCGCTCAGCGGAATGTGAGCTTTAGAATTGTTATATTTTTCAGAATATTTACAATCTTTAGTATGCTTTTTACTGGTAGTAAGCAGAAAGATCCAGAACTATCTAATTCGCAAATAGATGCCTGAGCTGGCTTTAAAGTGAACCATATGATTTGAATTAAATGAGTACATTAGTATTTATTCAGTTGATTTTTTCTCGTTCTAATCAATTCAATTTCTAGTTCTGCTCAAGTTCGATAGGCTTGTGCCGATTGACGTTGACCAAACCTCATCTAGAGCAGCTGTTCAGGTTGAGGTTTCTATCAGTCACACCAATAAGGAAACGTCCAAATGGCAACCCCAAACGCAATATCTGTGGCACTCTTCAATGCAGCCGCAGGCGCATATGCAGCACAAGTTGCATCCGATACGGGTTCATTGGCCAACTCAGTTGGACTCATCTTAGAAAAAGATATTTCTAATGACGCCATGTTTGTGGAGCATTTGCTCAACAACTTTGGTGTCATTTCGTCCATGTCCATTTATTTGGACGCAAAAAATTCATTGACCAAGCTCGTTCAAACGCAAGGACGAGGAAATGCAGTCATTACGGCCATTGACTTTTTGAAGACGCAAGAGAGCCTTCCAAATGAATATGCCCTGGTGGCACTCAATTTTTCGTTTCGTGTAAGCCAAGCAACGCTGTTTTCAGCAAACAATCCAAACGAGCGTGACATTACCAAACTGGTTGCTGCCATAACCGGTGTTGACACTGACTTACAACCAATTTCAGAGGCAGTGGCCGCAGTCACTGCAGCACTTTCTATCAACCTTCAGTCTGCATTGGCAGCAGCAAATGCCAAGGCAGAAGCGGACAAAGCAGTTGCCGTTGAATTGCAAAAAACAATTGATGCGGCTGCTACCAAAGTGGCATTAGAAAAGGCTGCTGCCGACTTGAAACTTGCACAAGACAAGGTCATTGCGGATGCAGCTGCGGCCAAAATAGCTTTGGCCGATGTTGTAGCCAAAAATGCGGCTGAGTTAAAAACCGTTACTGACAGCGCAGCGCAGGCAGCCATTAAAGCCATTGCAGATCGAAATGCAGCTGTGGCCAGCGTAGACAAGACCACTGACAATGCAGCCGCCATTACTTCATTTTTAAAATTCACAGCCGCCTCAATGGGTTTAACTGGCTATGAATCCATGAGTGATTCACAGGTAGTGACACTCATTAGAAACTCTGACAACCAAGCCATTGCAGCAGCGGTTGACAAAGCCATAGACAATCCTGCTGCAATTACTGACTACCTCATAACAAAAGCTAAAGACATGGGTGTGGTTGACACTGCCACCATGGACAACTCTGTTTTGATTGATGCCATGATTACGACCTATCTTAGAAAGACAGCGAAAGATATGGGCGTCGTTGATCCAGAAAAAATGGCCAACGCACAGCTGCTTGATGCTATCAAGAAACTCAATGATGCAGATATTAGGACTGCACAACAATTAGTTGATGATAATTTGGCTAAGATCGCAGCAGACAAAGCAATTGCAGATGCTGCTGCTTTAAAAGTAATTACGGATGCTGCAGCAGCCAAAGCAGTTGCAGATGCACAAGCATTAAAAGTCATGACAGATGCTGCTGCTGCGCAGGCTGTCGTAGACAAGGACAATGCAATTGCTGCAGAAAAAGCAGCTAGCGTAGCGGCCGTAGCCGCACTCAAATTACAAACCGATGCAGCAGCTGCCCAAGCAGCATTAGACTTACAGGATGCATTGAAAAAAATTCAAGACCTGCAAACCATCAATGGCATCACACGCGAACTCACAATTGTGAGTGATACCATTTTGGCTATTTCTGGGGGCAATGACATTATCAATGCCACCAACTCAACCTACGGCACAGATGATTTGATTGTAGACACATCCGAGAAGGACTCGGATATGTTGGTGCTTTCTACAGCAGACGATATTTCTGCAATACCGGTGGTGGTTGGCATTGAGAATTTCAATGTCAATGTCACTTCAGTGTACGGAGGCAACACAGGCCCTACGGTCTTGACCTTCAATGCAGACAATTTGCGCAAAACTCAACTGAACTTTGATGTCACCAACGTAAGCTCCGTGGTCAATGCTTTGGAGGTAACCAATTTACCGTCAGCGATAAAAATCACCTCTTCAAATAAATTTACCAACGTATCAATCTCGGCCGATGACAAAGCGCTGGTGAACTATGTTGGTTCCCCCACCAGCCTAAGCATTGACTCACCTGGTACATTGCAACAAGTCAAAGCGGTCTTGACAGCTACTACTGCCAGTACAGTTTCTACAGACTCGGATAATGAAGTAACTCTGACAACTGCTGGCGATACAAGCTTGATAGCAGCCAATGCTTCATCAGTCGTTGTGACTTCTGCGGGCCAAGCGACCATTGTGGCCAATGCGGCCTTGTCAGTCACAGTTAATGCTGCAGAAGAGGCCTTTGTAACTGCGAATGCTGCAAATAAGCTGACGTTTTTTACCGGTGATGGTAATGACGGCGCAACTTCTTTAAGTGTCATTGAATCAACGCTTTCTTCTACAAACATCAACCCCATTGAAGTAACTGTAGAAGGACAAAGCCTAGGCACAGTTTTAGACCTGACTGGTGCTGCCAATGTCAAAAAAGTGATTGTCAATGGCACTCAAAATGTCACTTTGAAAGTAAGCTTGGTTGGCATAGATGGTTTGGGTACGGCCACTACAAGTGACACAACCGACGATAACTTGTTTGAAGTGTCCAATGCAAACTCAGGAATAACAACTCTGTGGATTAAATCTACGGGTGGTGATGCCGATTTTTCTATGGCCAATGTCAACTCCATTGTGGTTGGCGCAGCCATGGGTCCGGCGAACGACCTTACTGTGAAGTCGGGCGCTGTGTTGGTTGTCGCAGTCGATCAAACCAATGACTTGGATATCATTTCCAAACTGCCTGGTGGCAGTGTGGACATTGGAATAAAAGACAACGCAACTGCAGGTGTCAGTGGTGACTTAACTGTCGGTTTGAAGTTAACAGATTTCGCGAAAGCTACTTTGACCAACAACGATTTGAATGCACAAGCCGATATTGGGCCAGTTTTTGCACCTGGCACGGCATTGACGATTGCTTCAGGAACACAAGGGTTTGTCGAAACATCTTCCATTTACTTAAGCACCGGCATACTAAGCATCAATGGCTCGGGTGCAGTCGACTTAGGAAACAAAGTGACTGCCAGCTCTCTGGCAGGTTCTAATTCAGTGGGCGCAATTACTGTTGTTCTTGCAGGCCTAGACTATGTGGGTGATGTTAAAACGGGTGTTGGCAATGATACATTGACTATCTCTGGCGCAATTCGCAATGGGGGAGCAGCCTACGATTTAGAAACAGGTTCTGGTTCTGACACTTTAACTTTGTCGCTTGTGCAAAACTTAACTTGGAAAGCGGGTGCAGACTATGACACACTAAAAATTGTTGGCAGTTTGGACTTAACTGCAAGTTCAATTACTTTGAACAGCGTTGATCAAATTTCTCTCGATTCCAGTGCAACCGGCGCAGGCACGCTCAAAATCAGTTCAACCACCTTCAACACCAACAACGCGTTTAACTTGCGCGGAAGTTCAGCAGTAACAGACACACTGATCGTACAGGGTCTCGTCGGCGCAGATACCATCAATGCCAGCGCAGTTGCGGTAGATGCCACCTTCGCTTCTCTCAAAATTATTGGCGGCAATGGCGATGACACCATCACAGGTTCTTCGTCGGCTGACACCATCGATGGTGGTTTAGGCATAGACTCTTTGTCAGGCGGCAGTGGTGGCGACACCTACATCTACAACAGTGGCGATGTAGATGGTGGCGAATTCATTAATGAATCTTCTTTTGAAACTGGAGTAGACACGGTCTATGTGCTCACCTCCACTGATTTCAGCCTCATGACCGCAGCTAGCTTTGATGAAATTGAAGCCATTACGCTGGCTGCTGGTCAAACTGCAAAATTTACAGATGATCAAATCAATGGAGATTCCATTGTATTGACAGGCACCTTGGACGGCGTTGAAACAGTCGAAGTTTATGTTGATGCAGGCAAGCAATTTAACTCAATGCTGACTGATGCAACGGGCAATATCAATTCCATTTACTATTTCGGCACAACCGGTGCTGAAAGTATTTCTGGCGGTGCTATGTCAGAAACGATCAAAGGCGGCGCTGGCAGCGATTTGCTGTCAGGCGGGGGCGGCACCGACACTTATGTCTTTGAATTAGCAGCCAACAACGGCGCCGATCGATTGACTTTTGGTGTTGTCAATGGATTGGCCGTAGACGACATACTTGATTTCTCAGTGAACGTTTTCTTAGGTGATGGAGCACCTAACATTGGTTTGATCACTGAATTAAGTACAGAAACGGTACTAACAAGCGCCCAAGCAAATAACAATATTCTGGTTTTACAAAATGCAAGGTTTGCAGATGCCGCCGCATTGAACTTGAGTACCATGTTGTTTGCTGATATTTTCAATACAGATGGCAAGGTCTTGTTTATTTATGCAGGGACGGACACCACAGATGCTAGGATTGCAATTGCAACCGTCTCTGACGCTGGCAGTATTTCGGGTGCTGTTGACGTGGCAATTTTGGTTGGCGTGACCATTGACGAAGCTATCACTGGGCTTGCTGCAGGCAACTTTATTCTGTAAGGTTTAAACCATTGACCCAAGCCAACTGCTTGGGCAAGCACACAGTTTGCAAATCATAATGTTGCTGTGCAAAGGCTCGGGCATTGGCGCCTAAGCGCGCTCGCTCCTTCGGTTGTTCCAATAATTCGCACACACTGTTGGCCAGTGCTTCTTGGTCAAAGAAGCTGACAAGTTTGCCTGTGTTGTTGTGGCTAATGGCTTCATGCAATGGCTGTGTGTTGCTGGCCACAATGGCGCAGCCTGCACTCATGGCTTCAAGCAAGCTCCAGCTCAGTACAAAGGGGTACGTGAGGTAAACGTGTACGGTAGAAAGCTGCAACAGCGGAATGAAATACTGATAAGGCACATGACCTAAGAAGTGCACGCGCTGCCAATCGGCATCGCTAATTAGTGGCCGCACTTCGTTTGCAAAAATATCTTTCCAATTGGAACTGCCATACTTGGCAGGATCAGGTCTTGCACCATAGCTCACGTCGTTGTCGCCTACCAACAAAAAGCGTGCATTGGGACGCCTGCGAAGCAACTCGGGTAAAGCTCGCATGAAGGTGTGATAGCCACGATAAGGCTCCAGATTGCGATTGACGAAGGTCACCACTTCGTGATCGCGTGTCAATTCCAAGTCTTCGCCTTGAGATTTTTTAAGTTTAAGGCTCACTGCAGGGTTGGGTGCTACCACTTGGGTGTCAATACCGTCGTGCACCACAGTGATCTTGTTTCTAAATGTTTCTGGAAAAGTACTGGCCTGCCATTGTGTAGGAGAGATGCCTGCATCGGCCACTTCAAAATGAAGCAAGTTGTTCAGGTTCTTCAAACGCAGGCGACATACTTCGCCTTCATCAGTCGCTGGAAACTCTGGATCAAAGCCCACATCGGCATCGTGCGGGTGGTAGTAAAACTCGCAATAAATACCCAGCTTGGCTTTGGGCCAAACTTCCTTTAAAAACAAACTTTCGCCCCAACCGTGGTGGGCAACAATGACATCGGGAACAAAGCCCTTGGCTTTCATTTCCAAAGCGGCCCTGAAGCAAGCTTCTGCTCGAATGGTTTTGGTTTCAAAGTCAGACACCCAAGGGTGTACTTTGGGTGTGCTGCCGCGGTGCGCGTTGTATTGCACCAAGCTCACACCTTGCCAAGACTTGATCTCAGATTTTTGCATGGTCATGGCCACCACTTGGTGCCCTTGCTTGACCAAGGCAGGCGCTAAAAATTTAAATTGACCAGGAAAGTTCTGATGAATGAAAAGGATTTTCATAAAGGGTAATTAAGATGAAGAGCTGATCAGTGGTGCATTTTTAAAATGCCCATTTTGAGCAACCATGCAAGTGATCTAAACACATGCGATTTCCTAGATTCGTCAATTGACTTTAGCAACTCAAGCGCAGCCTGCGGCCCCATGGCAGCTTGTTGAAGCACAGTGGCAATTTCTTCGTTGCTTGGCAGCACCGCTTTTGCAAAATTCACCATGGCCATGGCTTGGTAAGTTTGAATGCGAGTGATGGCTGCGTCCAACGAGTTATCTGCCAAAGAGAGCAATGTGCTGGTCTTTAAATTGTGCGTAGGATAGCTGGCAAATGCGTGGAAGGGGTCCATTCGTGCAGGCCAAGGATTGGCTTGCTTCATGGCCAACTGAGGTGCATCTTTCAGTGCTGCTAAGCGTATTTGATGCTGCTCGCTCCATAAAGCTTCGTATTGCGCAATGATTACTTTCCAGTCGTATACTTTTTGCGCACGCAAGCGTCCTTCAGCACCCATTGTTTGGCGCAGAGTGGGTGACTCAAACAATTGAACAAACGCCTTAGATGCCGCATCGATGTCTACTGACACCAAGCTGCATGTGTGGCCACAATACATATCGTAAGTGTCTACTTCCAGAGCATGACGCAAGGCCAAGTCAGTTGCCATGCCAGCCTCGGGCATGACGGTGTCAATGCGGTATCCATCCACACCGTGACGAACAGTATCTTTGTAGCCGTCCCAGTCGCTTACCACCACAGGCAAACCTGCAGCCATGGCTTCTATGGGCACAATGCCAAATGTTTCTTGAATGTTGTCAGACAGTGAACAAAAAATATCGGCACCCGCCCATGCAGTTTCGCGGTCTTCAGCTTTTCTGCCATCTAGCGTGATGACCTCTACATTGGGGCAAGCTTGGCGAGATGCATCTTGATAGGCCTTTTGGATGAACTCATTGGCATGCCATCCGCACTCGACCAGCATTACTTTTTTACCGGTAGATCGAACCAACTCTGCTGCTTTTTGTAGGGCTTGGTACATGGCCAACGGATGCGCTTTGGCGTGAAACGACAAACGGCCCATGAACAGCACCACCAAGGTATGGTCGTTGGCATTGAGTTTTTGGCGGGCGGTCTTTTTTTGTGCTTCGCTGAACACAAAATCTTGTGTGTGAATGCCCAATGGAATGACAGGCAACATGGGCAAGACCAACTTGCTAACACCCAAACGGTCTTTGAGCATGTCCACTTGTGCTTGCAACAATCGGTTTACATTGTCTTTGACGGCTGTGCTGGTGCATATGACAGCATCCCAAGTTTGCACTGGCGCCGTAATTAACTCGCTGATAGCGTCCATGGCGCCTGCAGACGAAGTGGTGTGTGTAATACCGCACAAACTCCAAGCACTGTGAGAGCCAGTAGACAAGCTTCGATGAAAAGCGTGCTGCCCGATGCCTGGGCCGGGGTAATACACCAAGCCTGGCTTGGCCAAAGCGCTTAAGTTTTGAGAAGTAAGCGCATAGACTGATTCTGTCCGGCCTTGGGCTTTAGCTTGAACTGCAAAGTGTTGTCCATGCTCTGGTTTTTGCACTTGTGCCCAAAATGTTGAAGCACTTGAATGTTGGAAATAGCCACGCAAAAAGGATTCGCCTGCGGCATTGCGCCCCATCAGCTTGGGGCCGCTTGTGGTGTAGGCCTCTGGATGGTAATAAATAGCCGAGCTAAAACCAAAGCCTGTTTCAATGTGGGATGCGCTGTTCATGGTGCTTGATTATCACTAGAACTCGCAAATTTAAGAACTCGTGGTTGATGTTGTTATAAACTTTAGTTGGCTGTTTAAATTAATTTAAAAGTATTCTTATTTCTATTTTTTTGAACTGGCCTCCATGTCTTCTTTAGCCTTGCTGAATAAACTCCAAGCCTGTTGTTGTTAGGCCGACCAAGTCAACGTTTGGATTTAATTCACATGCCACCAATGCCAAACTTGCAGCAGTCATGGCTTTGCTGTCGAGCAAACTAAGCAGGGAAGACTTGGTCATTTCTGAGGGATCTGTGCCGTATAGATTGCGCCACAGGCTGTCTACGATTTGAGAGTTGCTGGGACCGTTTAGATTGACAGCTAAATCGACCAATGACAGATAACTCATGCCGGAGTCCATCAATTGCAAGCCAATGCCTGCATAGACTTTGTTAGAGAGGGCGGCTTTACCAAAGACGGTTGCCAATATTTTGGCAACCATGCCAGCATTGCCGTTAATGTCCATCGCTACAGCTGTATCTGAAAACGCCATCCTTTCAGCCATTACATAGTCACTTACAGTTTTGTCAAGCGCAGAGTTCTTTACAACCGTACTCGTAATTTGGCTCGAATATGGGTTGCTCGAACCTGTAATTGTGTAATCGCTGCGTTTGCCCAAGTACTCAATCGTATCAATTCCATCACCACCAATAAAGGAAGTCCTCAGTAATGCATCATTTCTGATGTAGTTGTCTGCCCCTGCGTTACCCCAAACTTGGACATTCGTTTTTTCTGGTCCAAGTCCTGTAATGCGAATGAATTCATCGTTGTCTGTCCCTGCATAAAAATAGGTATTTATATTATTTGCTTGAAGATCAAAGTTGGCAGCGCGAACAGGCGATGTTGTTGGACTACCCATGGCGTATAAATAAAAACTTTCAACACCGCCTGCAAATGAGTATTGATTTTTTACAGTAAAGCTGTACGAGCCTCCAGCAGAATCGAATACCTTACCCGTTAAATCGTTACCAACCCTTTTGAACCAGTAGTTGTAAGTGTCACCCATGGTGCTTGGTAGAAGAAGAGCAATGGAATCATTTGTTCCTGCTGTGTCAACAATCACATCAGTAGCTTTATCTTGTGACAACGCTCTGTATGCGTCATCACCAGCGCCACCAGACAAAGTATTGGTTCCAGCGCCACCGTATATCGTATTGCTTGTGCTGCCGCCAGAGATGGTGTCATTTCCTGGGCCACCATAAATAATAGAGACGGTCGATTCAGGTCCAACGATTGCATCAGAACCCTCTCCGCCAACAATCAATAAAGAATCTGTAGATTTGGCATTGTCAAATGAGTTAACAATGCGGTATGTTGTGTTGTACAGCGGGTTTGTTGATCCAACCCTATTTGTGAACTCAATGAAATTTGGCGATCCAAAGTTTGGCAAAGTGACAGTTGAAACACTGTTATCGAGGTATGAAAATGCTTTATAAAAAAGTACGCCATTGACTACTGACAATGTTGTGAATGCTATAGAGTAGGTATTTTTAACATCGATCGAATCATCTAATGCTGTTGTGCCACTTATGCTTGTGGTAACTGCCAATTTACCTGGTGAAAAGTCAAAACTTCCAACTACAGCCATACCGATCTCCTAATAACTAGTAGTAAATTTTATATCGAAAGTTGTAATATGGCATTATGTTTTTGGTCTTGACTCTGTATTCCAGCACCACCCTAAGACCAACAGTAAACAATCAGTAACTTAAACAGGCGTCATGTGCTCAATAGCCAGTGCCTTCATCTGCTCTTCTTTCAATTCCTCTTTACTGGCCACGGCCCATAGGTCAAAGTAGGGGTGGCCGCGAGACATAGACGCAACCGACTTAAAGCCACTGGCCCGCAGGGTTCCAGTTAATACTTTTTCGGTAAAGCCACAGCGGTGCGCCATGTACAGGTTGCCTTTGGACATGGCTGAGCGGTGTCCGTACAGAATATCTAGGGGCGTGATGGGCCCAGCAGGTGAATCGTAGGCAGCCTCCGTTAGCTTGTCTTGTGCTACCAAA
>CAJCDH010000291.1 GCA_903961095.1 uncultured Burkholderiales bacterium
TGGCCTGCCCGGAGGGGATCGAACCCCCGACCCACAGCTTAGAAGGCTGTTGCTCTATCCAACTGAGCTACGGGCAGAGATCGAGAGATTATGTGGTCGGGGCGAAAGGATTCGAACCTTCGACCCTCTGGTCCCAAACCAGATGCGCTACCAGGCTGCGCTACGCCCCGACTGACTTGTATTGTAACGGTTCAAAGTACGATTTCTTGGACAAGAAAAACTTTTACAAGTGAAAAATGAACGTCAGTGTATTTAAGTGGGCTTTGAACACCCCAGCGCTTCAGCTACAGTCATTCCATGATTACCGCGCCCCCTCCCCTGACTTGGCTTGCTCCCGGTGAAGACTTTCCTGCGCTTACCCGTGCGCTTGGGAAGGCGTCTTCAGCACCCGGTTTATTGGCCGCTGGCGGAGCACTGGATACGAGCACTCTGTGCAAGGCTTATGCAAGCTGTATTTTCCCCTGGTTCAGTGAAGGGCAACCCATTTTGTGGTGGAGTCCAGACCCAAGAATGGTGTTAAAAATTTCTGATTTTCGGTTGCACCACTCACTCAAAAAAACACTGAAAAAATATCAACGTGCTTCTCGCTTTGAAGTGAAAGTTGATACAGCCTTTGAACTTGTCATCCGCGCTTGTTCAGCCCCCCGCGCAAACGCACACGGGACTTGGATATCACCAGAGATGATCACAGCTTATGAAGGCATGTACCAATCCGGGTTTGCGCACAGTATAGAAACGTGGGTTGATGGAGAACTTGTAGGCGGACTTTATTGCATCGCGATTGGCAAAGCCGTCTTCGGTGAATCTATGTTCAGTCGCACCACCGATGCTTCAAAAATTGCCTTAGCTGCACTTGTTGCATTTTGTTTGGCCCACGATATCGGGCAAATAGACTGCCAGCAAAACACCAACCATTTGGCTTCTTTAGGTGCGAAAGAGATCTCAAGAGATGCTTTTGAAATGCAAGTGGCAAATGATGTAAAACGGGAACAGCCTACCTGGCGTTTTGAAAATATATACTGGCAAAACTTGCAGAGAACAATGTATATTTCAACGTGACTCATCTCAAAGATCTTCCGTTACAGACGCTCCAGTTTTATGCCACAGCGCCATATCCATGCAGCTACCTTGTTGGCAAACAGGCACGTTCACAAGTTGCAACCCCCAGTCATTTAATCAACAATGCAGCGTACTCCGAGCTGGTTGGACAAGGTTTTCGGCGCAGTGGTGTTTTCACCTACCGACCTTATTGCGATGGGTGCAAAGCCTGCGTTCCCCTACGTGTCATAGCCAATGCTTTCAAACCCAATAAGAGCCAGCGCAGAGCCTGGGCTCAACACGCGAAGTTGGAGGCTCGCGTACTCAATTTATGCTTTTTGCAGGAGCATTACGACCTTTACCTGAGGTACCAAAAGATGCGGCACGCTGGCGGTGGCATGGATCAAGACAGCATCGACCAGTACACACAATTTCTGTTGCAAAGCCGCGTTAATTCAAGACTTGTTGAGTTCAGGGAAGTGGATGCCAACGGCCAACCGGGGAGCGTCAAAATGGTGGCCATTCTGGATGTGCTGAACAACGGAATATCAGCGGTCTACACCTTTTACGAACCCGAAGCCCGGAGCAGCTTGGGAACATATGGCGTACTTTGGCAAATTGAGCAAGCACGCACACTTGGCCTCCAACATGTCTACCTGGGCTACTGGATCAGCGAGAGCCCTAAGATGAGCTACAAGGATAAATTCGCACCTTTTGAGTGCTTAAAGGATGGCATCTGGGTCGAAACATCTCAATGAAACAAGTGATGGCGTACAAATGCGTTTACTTCTGAGCGCTTATCCAATATTTCACAAAGTAAAATATTGGCTGAACCGATAAGGAATAACCATGCGTAAGTTTGATCCAGGGCTTCCTGCGACACCAACAGTCCAAGTCATTGAGCGGATGTTCACCTTGATTGATGTTTTAGCCTCCCGTGAAGAAGCTATGTCACTGAAGGAAATCAGTGAAAAGACAGGCCTACACCCCTCAACAACGCACAGAATATTGAACGATTTGGCAACGGGGCGCTTTATTGACCGCCCGCACCCTGGTAGTTACCGCTTGGGCATGCGTTTACTTGAGCTGGGCAATCTGGTCAAAGGTCGTCTTAATGTCCGCGATGCTGCCCTGGTTCCAATGCGCGAACTTCATAAATTGATTCAACAACCCGTCAACTTGAGCATGCGTCAGGGTGATGAAATCGTTTATGTAGAGAGGGCTTACAGCGAGCGCTCAGGCATGCAGGTGGTTCGTGCAATCGGCGGTCGTGCACCCTTGCATTTGACATCAGTTGGCAAGCTTTTTCTGGCTGCAGATGAGCCGCAGCGGGTAAGAGCTTATGCTTCTCGAACCGGGCTTGCCGGTCATACCAAAAACAGTCTGACACAACTGGCTGACCTTGAGCGGGAGCTCTCAAAAGTCCGGCAATATCGTACGGCCCGAGACAACGAAGAGCTTGAAATGGGTGTGCGCTGTATGGCTGCAGGAATCTACGATGATCAGGGGAAGCTGATAGCAGGTCTGTCTATTTCAGCACCCGCTGAGCGATTGGAGGAAGCTTGGTTAGCCAAGCTTCAAATGACAGCTCAAACTATCTCCAGCACGCTGGGCTTCAGTAACGAACCCAAGACCCTTCCAGCTAAATCAATTAGTTAACGCTGGCAACAAGCCCAAGGGCAGAAACATGTTGTATCCCGGCTCCCTTGCCCAACTTTATTGAAGGGTTTGCCTCCACCCAGTGACGTACACGCTCAGCGTCAGCTAGGCGGCTGTATTTACCGGCTGAATCGAGAAATACCATGATGAGTTTTCGGCCTGCGATTTTGGCTTGCATTACCAAACACTGACCCGCTTCGGAGATATAGCCGGTCTTTTGAACGCCAATATCCCAGGCTGGGCTTTTAACCAATCGATTGGTGTTGTTGTATTGCAAAGTTCGGTTGCCGACCTCCACTTGATGGCCGGGTGAAGTAGAGAAATCTCTCAACGTCTGGTTACCGTAGGCAACGTTGACTAATTTAGCTAAATCACGGGCACTTGATTGATTTTTGCTGGAAAGCCCTGTCGGTTCTACATAGCTGGTGTCATTCATGCCAATTTGCCGAGCTTTGGCATTCATCAAGCCCACAAACACAGGCAAACCACCAGGATAAGTCCGCCCTAGGGCGTGCGCTGCTCGGTTTTCACTTGACATCAAGGCCAAGTGCAGCAATTCGCCCCGACTGAGTACGGCACCCACCATCAAACGTGATGTGCTGCCCTTCTCGGTATCAATATCTGCTTGAGTAATAGTGATGAGTTCATCCATGGACAACCTCGCTTCACTGAGCACCAGACCCGTCATGAGCTTGGTCAAAGAGGCAATTGGTAATACGGCTTTGTCATTTTTACTGAACAAGATTTCACTGGTTTCTTGATCAATAACCAAGGCAACACTAGATTTCAGGGAAAGGACATCTTGTGAACCATGCAAACCAGCCATTTGGCCAAAGGAGGGACGCACGGCCACAGCTTGAAACTTTTTAGCACGGTTACGCTTAGTAATAACTGCCCGCGGCGCTTTACGCTTGGCCACTGTCAAATTTTTTGTCGGCTTATCAATTTGCCGTTTACTTTGCGCAGCATTCGCTTGAGGCAACAGGCATGCAGCCATCAGGGTAAGCAAACAAAAAATAAAAGAAGTTAAACGCAAAATAGTTCCAAACACCGTGTTTACGGATGAAAACAGGATTTCATCAACGTATTATTTTTAACATGTCCTGAGTTTAAACAAAAAAGTCGCGCAATATCAACTACTTGCGCGACTTTCTTAATGAATAGAGAAAAAAACTATGTCAATTGCTTACCCTTGGGCGGCCACCCGATCAGCTTTGCTGTGTAATTTATTCAAAGCACTGAGGTAGGCCTTGGCAGAAGCCACAACAATGTCCGGGTCTGAACCCACGCCATTGACCACACGACCACTGTTTTGGAGTCTTACCGTCACCTCACCTTGGCTCTCCGTAGAACCACTGATGGCATTAACCGAGTAAAGCACCATTTCTGCACCGCTCTTGACATGCGCCTCGATAGCCTTCAAAGATGCATCCACGGGACCATTGCCATCAGAAGATCCTTTCACTTCCTTGCCTCCAAAGGTAAAAACAATGCTCGCATGAGGTCTCTCTCCGGTTTCACTGTGCTGAGAAAGTGAAACAAAGCCGAACTGGTCTTTTTCATTGGAAACACTCTCCTCACTGACCAAGGCCAAAATATCTTCATCAAATATTTCGCTTTTACGGTCAGCCAACTCTTTGAATTTGGCAAATGCTGCGTTGATCTCGGCTTCGCTCTCCATCTGTACACCCAATTCAAGCAAGCGCTGCTTGAATGCGTTTCGCCCACTGAGTTTGCCCAACACAATTTTATTGGCGCTCCATCCAACATCCTCTGCACGCATGATTTCGTAGGTATCGCGCGCCTTCAAGACGCCATCCTGATGGATACCTGAGGCATGTGCGAACGCATTGGCACCCACCACCGCCTTGTTGGGCTGGACCACAAAGCCGGTAGTTTGGCTCACCATGCGGCTCGCAGCCAAAATATGCTTGGTATCGATGCCCAAATCAAGATCGAAGTAATCTCGCCGAGTTTTGACCGCCATGACGATTTCTTCCAAGCTGCAGTTGCCTGCCCGCTCGCCCAAACCGTTGATGGTGCACTCCACCTGACGCGCACCACCAATTTTCACGCCTGCCAGGGAATTGGCTACAGCCATACCCAGATCATTGTGGCAGTGGACCGACCAGATTGCCTTGTCAGAATTAGGAATACGCTCTCGCAGTGTCTTGATGAAATTTCCATAAAGTTCAGGAATTGCATAACCCACCGTGTCAGGCACGTTAATGGTGGTGGCACCCTCATCAATCACGGATTCAAGGACGCGGCAAAGAAAATCAACGTCACTGCGGTAGCCGTCCTCAGGGCTG
Source organism: uncultured Burkholderiales bacterium (assembly GCA_903961095.1). Taxonomy (GTDB): domain Bacteria; phylum Pseudomonadota; class Gammaproteobacteria; order Burkholderiales; family Burkholderiaceae_C; genus Limnohabitans_A. The sequence continues at coordinate 5,010 of CAJCDH010000291.1, forward strand.
AACTCTACATCGCCAACCAAATTTCGGGCAAAGCGCACGGCCTGTTTAGCCTGCTCAAACACCTGATCCGGCGTCATCCGCAATTTTTTCTCCATATGCAATGCGGACGTGGCAATGAAAGTGTGGATTCTTGCATTGGCTGCGCCCTTGAGGGCTTCAGCAGCACGAGAAATATCGCGATCATTGGCACGTGACAGAGAACAAATGGTCGAATCTTTAATGGCATTCGCAATGAGTTGCACTGCTTCAAAGTCACCATTGGAGCTGGCAGCAAATCCCGCTTCAATGACATCTACCTTCAGCCGCTCTAATTGACGGGCAATGCGCAGTTTTTCGTCCTTGTTCATGGAGGCACCGGGAGACTGTTCTCCATCACGCAAGGTGGTGTCAAAAATGATCAATTTGTCCGACATTTAATTTCTCCTGAGTTTCTGAAAAATCCGCAGCTCAAAGTGTGATTTCCATAACAAAAAGCCCGCTGCAGATGCAAACGGGCTTTGGGTTTAGGTAAGAGCGCGCTCTACCGTCTCCGCCCGTTAGGCGTTGTTAGTAGATCTAGCAATTTGGAATTCATGAAATCAATGTACCACAATTCAAATACGAGGGCGGCAAGGACATTGTCTTGCTGGACAGTTCAATGGAGGCCGCGCTCGTCAGGTTCATCTTTGGAGGTACTGATGACACTGGTTTGTTGACCTTTTGCCTTGCGCCAAAAATACAAAATATAGCCACTCACGCCATAAAGCACAAAGACACCAAAAATGACAATCGGAGGGTCTATATTGATCACCGCTATGCCCAAAACGATCAGCACAATAACAACAAAGGGAACGCTCTTTTTAAGATGCAAATCCTTGAAACTATAAAAAGGCACATTGGTCACCATGGTTAAGCCAGAGTACAAAGCCAACACAAACATGGGCCAAGCCACGCTTGGGCCTTTAATGCCCTGGTCTGTCATCAGCCAGATGAAGCCCGCCATTAATGCGGCCGCAGCAGGCGATGGCAAGCCCTGAAAATACCGCTTGTCGACAACCGCTGTATTGACGTTAAAACGCGCCAGTCGGAGCGCTGCACAGGCGCAGTAAACGAAGGCAGCTATCCAACCCCAACGGCCTAAACCTTGAAGTGCCCAGACGTATGAAATGATCGCCGGAGCTGCGCCAAAGGACACCATATCGGAGAGTGAATCCATTTGCTCGCCGAAGGCACTTTGCGTGTTAGTCATACGCGCCACACGGCCGTCAAGGCTATCTAGCACCATAGCGCAAAAAATGCCCATCGCCGCCAGAGAAAATTGTCCATTGATCGCCATGATGACCGCATAGAAGCCGCCAAAAAGAGCGGCCAGGGTGAGCAGATTCGGCAACACGTATATCCCCTTGCGGGGCTTTTTAATAACGACTTCTTCGCTATCTGGGCTATCTGAATCGTTGACGTCTTGCATAGAATATTTCTCCTGGCTCCAATAGTAACAAAGGCCACAAGAGTGGCCTTTGTTCATTGCGTCAAAACTGCTTAGTTGCGGGTTTGGTCCACTAACTTGTTCTTTTTGATCCATGGCATCATGGCGCGCAGGGTCTCGCCCACTTGCTCGATTTGATGCTCTGATGTCAAACGACGACGACTGAGCAGCGTCGGGGCACCCGCCTTGTTTTCAAGAATGAAACTCTTGGCATATTCGCCCGTCTGGATGTCTTTCAGACATTGACGCATAGCATCTTTAGTGGCGCTGGTGATAATGCGAGGGCCTGTCACATACTCGCCGTACTCAGCGTTGTTGGAGATGGAGTAGTTCATGTTGGCAATACCGCCTTCATAGATCATGTCCACAATCAACTTGAGTTCGTGCAAGCACTCGAAATACGCCATTTCAGGCGCGTAGCCGGCTTCAACCAGAGTTTCGAAACCGGCTTTGATCAGTTCAACCGTGCCGCCGCACAAAACGGCTTGTTCACCGAACAAATCGGTTTCTGTTTCTTCACGGAAGTTGGTCTCAATGATGCCCGCCTTGCCACCACCGTTGGCCATGGCATAGCTCAGGGCCAGTTCACGGGTACGGCCAGACTTATCCTGGTGCACCGCAATCAGGTGAGGAACGCCGCCGCCTTGGGCATATGTGCCACGAACCGTATGGCCCGGGGCCTTGGGTGCCACCATCCAGACATCCAGGTCAGCGCGTGGATTAACCAGCCCGTAATGGACATTGAAACCATGCGCAAACACCAGTGAAGCGCCTTGCTTGATATTGGGTTCGATATCGTTGGTGTAAACCGAGCCAATTTGCTCGTCTGGCAACAAGATCATGACCACATCAGCGGCTTTGACAGCGTCAGCGACTTCGGCCACTTTAAGGCCAGCTTTTTCGACCTTAGGCCAAGAAGCGCCACCTTTGCGCAGACCAACCACGACTTTTACGCCGCTGTCGTTCAGATTCTGAGCATGGGCATGCCCTTGGCTACCATAACCAATGATTGCTACGGTCTTGCCCTTGATCAGGCTCAGATCACAGTCTTTGTCGTAAAAAACCTTCATTATTTTCTCCGTTGTAAAAAATTAAACCCGCAAAATACGTTCGCCGCGACCTATGCCACTTGAGCCGGTGCGGACCGTTTCCAAAATTGCGCCACGTTCGATGGCTTCCAGAAAAGCATCATTTTTTGACTGGTCACCCGTCAATTCAATGGTGTAGCTTTTCTCAGTGACATCTATGATTCGGCCGCGAAAAATATCAGCCATACGCTTCATTTCTTCGCGCTCCTTGCCAACGGCGCGAACCTTCACCATCATGAGTTCACGCTCAATGTAAGAACCTTCCGTCAAATCAACCACTTTGACGACTTCAATAAGACGGTTGAGGTGCTTGGTGATTTGCTCAATCACGTCATCAGAACCTGTGGTCTGAATGGTCATACGTGACAAGCTGGGGTCTTCGGTGGGTGCCACCGTCAAGGATTCAATGTTGTAGCCTCTGGCGGAGAAGAGGCCGACCACCCGTGACAATGCACCGGGTTCGTTTTCCAGCAAGACAGCAATAATATGTTTCATAGTGATAACGACTCCTCTTTTCGCTGCCCTCCCCTTGTGGCGGTAACCGCAAGGCTTGGCAAACAATAGATTCGTCTGCAGTTAGGTTTAAAGATCTTCCGAGCCGAGCAACATTTCCGTAATCCCCATACCGGCCTTCACCATGGGGAAGACATTCTCGGTTGGGTCCGTTCGAAAATCCATAAACACCGTACGGTCCTTCAGCTTGCGCGCCTCACGGATGGCCGGCTCCACATCTTCAGGCTTTTCTATCAGCATGCCTACGTGTCCATAGGCTTCAGCCAGCTTCACGAAATTGGGCAACGCATCCATGTAGCTGTGGCTGTAGCGGCCTTCGTAGTCAATTTCCTGCCATTGACGCACCATGCCGAGGTAGCGGTTGTTCAAGGCCATGACCTTGATCGGTGTGTTGTATTGCAAGCAGGTGGAAAGTTCCTGAATACACATCTGTACCGAGCCTTCGCCCGTGATACAGAACACTTCGGAATCTGGCTTGGCCAGTTTGATACCCATGGCATAGGGAATACCTACCCCCATGGTGCCCAGGCCACCTGAGTTGATCCAGCGGCGTGGTTCATCAAAATGGTAGTACTGGGCTGCCCACATTTGGTGCTGACCGACATCAGAGGTGATGTAGGTATCGGCATCCTTGGTCATGTTCCAAAGCGTTTCCACCACAAATTGCGGCTTGATGACATCACCCTTGCCGTGGTCATATTTCATGCAGTCTCGTTTACGCCAGCCCTCAATCGTGTCCCACCATGCGCCCAGCGCATTGGCATCGGGCTTGGTCGTGCCCTCTTTGATCATCGCGATCATTTCAGTGAGCACGTCTTTGACATCGCCCACAATGGGAATATCAACTTTGACACGCTTGGAAATACTGGACGGATCAATATCAATATGAATGATCTTGCGTTCATTTTGAGCAAAGTGCTTGGGGTTGCCGATCACGCGGTCGTCAAAGCGAGCGCCAACGGCCAGCAAAACATCGCAGTGCTGCATGGCATTGTTGGCCTCAACCGTGCCGTGCATGCCCAGCATGCCAAGAAATTTCTTATCACTGGCCGGATAAGCGCCCAACCCCATCAAGGTATTGGTACAGGGGTAGCCCAGCATGTCCACCAGCGTGCGCAACTCGGCCGAGGCGTTGCTGAGCAACACACCGCCGCCGGTATAAATATAAGGACGCTTGGCGGCCAGCAGCAATTGCAGCGCCTTGCGAATCTGACCGCCATGCCCCTTACGGACCGGGTTGTAAGAACGCATCTCGACCGATTCCGGATAACCGGAATAGCTGACCTTTTTAAAGGAAACGTCTTTGGGGATATCCACCACAACCGGGCCGGGACGACCAGTTCTGGCGATATGAAAAGCTTTTTTCATGGTCTCAGCCATATCACGGGCGTCCTTGACCAGGAAATTGTGCTTCACGATGGGGCGCGTGATACCCACCGTGTCACATTCCTGAAATGCATCCAGTCCAATCGCGTGGGTGGGCACCTGACCGGTAATGATCACCATTGGAATGCTGTCCATGTAGGCCGTCGCAATTCCGGTCACGGCATTGGTTACCCCAGGGCCGGATGTGACAAGCGCAACGCCAACCTCACCGGTTGCACGGGCATAGCCGTCTGCCGCATGCACAGCAGCCTGCTCATGCCGGACCAGAACGTGCTGGATCGTGTCTTGCTTGTAGAAAGCATCGTAAATATGCAGGACCGCACCACCCGGATAACCCCAGATGTACTTGACGCCCTCGGCTTGCAGAGCTTTAACAAGCACTTCGGCACCGCGAAGTTCTTGCTCGGCAGGGTTTGCAACAGGCATTTTGCTGGTTGGCTGATGTTTGGCGGCAGACGCTGCCGACATGGCTGAAGCGATTTCAGCTTTTGAAATTTCCATGATGAACCTTTGTGAATTTCTCTAACGAAATACCTTGGGTGCTCCTTCGCAAACACTTTTGGAGTCGCGTCGGAACTTAAGGTCAAAGCCATGAGCACAGTGATTCTTGTGCCGGACCAGGACCCGTTTGCCTTTTGAATAGCAGCGCGCATTATCGCACTGCAAAAACATAGCTCCCTATAACCTTCCAAAAAATCTACCCAAGGTGCCATAATCCGGCCAAATTAGCCCCCTATATGGCCCCAAATCTGACCCTTCAAGGTATTTCAGCGCGTACTGCTGACCTACCGCACTCACCGCTTGGCAACTGAACAGGAACTCTCAGAATTTCTCAAGGGCGTTGAAAAGCGGGCTTTTAAACGCTCGATGTACCACGTCCGCAACGAGGAATCCGCCCTTGATATCGTGCAGGACAGCATGATGAAGTTGGCCGAGCACTACGGTGACAAACCGTTGGCTGAGTTGCCTATGCTGTTTCAGAGAATTTTGACCAATTGCACCCTGGATTGGTACCGGCGCCAAAAAACAAGAAACGCATTATTCTCGAACATGAGCGATTTCGAGTCATCTGCAGATGACGCCGGATTTGACCTCATGGAAAGCCTGAACCTGCAAGATTACGCGGAAGGCACTGAAAGTGCTCAAAAATCTACCGAACGGGCCCAAACCTTGCGAGAGATTGAGTTGGAAATTCAGGAATTGCCCGCTCGTCAACGAGAAGCATTCCTGATGCGTTATTGGGAAGAGTTTGACGTTGCCGAAACTGCATCAGCGATGGGGTGCTCTGAAGGTAGCGTAAAAACACACTGCTCTCGGGCAATTCAGGCGCTCAGCAAGGCCTTACGAGCCAAAGGAATTTCAATATGACAAATTCAAACCTTTACCTTCAAGACATTGCCCAGGAACGTATGGCTCTGCGAGTTTGCGCACATTTATCAGACGCAGCAGACGACTTACCTTACGACCTCTCTGAACGTCTGCGTGCTGCTAGGGCACAAGCCTTGTCCAAGCGAAAAATACTTGTCACGCGCACTGCACAAAGTTTTTCCAGTTCAGGTGATTCCGCCTCCCTCACGCTTGGGGGTGATTATCTGAATGTCTGGGAGCGTCTTGCCGCCATACTGCCCTTGCTTGCTCTGGTCATGGGCTTGATCACTATCAACCTCCTTCAGGAGCAAAACTCCTCCGATGAAATTGCAGAAATTGATGCCGCCCTGTTGACCGACGACTTGCCACCTGCAGCCTACGCCGACCAAGGCTTTGCCCAATTTATCAAAATACATAGCGCACCAGGTCAGTAATTCCCCAAAATTTCACGCTATGTTTATTTTGTCCAGCATTTGTTACGCCATGAATCGCCAACAGTTGAGCATGGGGGCGGTGTTGACTCTCTTGACCGCTCTAGCCTGCAGCTCGGCCAACGCCATGGCTCAAACCCTTGATGCCAGCAAAATAAATGCCCCGCGAAACGCCAGTCCAGCCAAACTTAACACGCACCCCTTGTGGCAAGAACTAACGCCTGACCAGCAAGTTTCCCTGTCGCCCTTGGCATCTCAATGGAACAGTCTTCGCGAGGTACAAAAGAAAAAATGGATGACTATTGCAGCGGGTTACGCTCGGCTTGCGCCAGCAGAACAAGTCAAACTGCACAGCCGAATGACGCAATGGATGGGTTTGAGCCAACAAGAGCGCGCACAGGCGCGGCTGAACTTTTCATCTAGCAAGCAACTGTCCCCTACTCAAAAAGCTGCGACATGGGAGGCCTACCAAGCCCTCAGTCCTGAAGAAAAGCAAAAACTAGCCACAACCGCTGCGCCCAAACCCAAAGGTGCAGCGACTGCGGTGAAACAGGTTCCAGCGCATAAACTGGCCACCGTCCCACAAACCCGGTCATCAGCCAAACTAGCCCCCAAGGTGGCAGCCATTGATCAAAACACACTGCTACCGACTAATCCGTCTCCTGCCGAGCCCCTTCCTCCTCTCAAAAACTGAGTCGCCCCGTCTGCGCTCTTCCCGATGATTGAAATGAAAACCCCCAGCCTGAGGCGGCGCATGGCCTGCTGGCTTTACGAAGGCATGCTCTTGTTCGGCGTCGTGTTCATTGCTGGCTACCTCTTCAGCAGCCTGAGCCAAACCCGCCATGCCATGGACAACCGCCCCGGGCTTCAGGCCTTTGTCTTTTTGGTTTTTGCCATTTATTTCGTCTGGTTATGGTCTAAAGGACAAACCCTGGCCATGAAAACCTGGGACATCCGCGTTGTGACTAGGGCTGGCCAACCCCTGACCCAGACTCGCGCCTTGGTGCGCTACCTGTTGAGCTGGTTATGGTTTTTGCCTGCGCTGGCGGCAGTTGCCCCCTTCAAACTGTCGGCGGCTGAATCTGTTGTCATCGTGGTCGGCTGGGTACTGGTCTGGGCACTGCTGAGCCGATTTCATCCGCAGCGACAGTTTTTGCATGACGCACTGGCAGGCACTCGGCTAATTTCAGTATCGCGTCACCCCTAA
>CAJCDH010000292.1 GCA_903961095.1 uncultured Burkholderiales bacterium
CGATGTAAGTGGTGTGAGTTCGATTGGCGTGAGTGGTACAACAACTCTTGCAGGTAACGTTAGTTCCACAGGCAATCAAACTTATGCCGGTGCGATGACCTTGGCCTCCAACGCCAAGCTGGCAGCTAGCGGCAACGCAGCCGTGATCACCACCAACGGCACGATCAACAGTGACGGCACAGCACGCAGCTTAAATATCAATATGACAGGCAACAATGGCAAGGTGGTTCTTGGAGGAGCCATCGGAAATGAAGCAGCGTTAGAAAATGTGAATATTTCTGCAACTGCAATTACATTAAGCGCAGGAACAGTTGAAACGAGTGGCAATCAATCCTATGCAGGCCCCATCACACTGACTAAAGATACGACGCTGCAAAGCTTTGGTGCTGATTCATCTATTTCAGTGAATCAATCAGTTAACGGTGATTCTTTAATTGCCCGATCTTTAAGCGTAACCGCTAGCGGTACAGGCAGTGTTGTGAATTTGAGTGGGCCAGTTGGCAATACTTTTGCCTTAAGCACTTTAGATATAACGGGTGACTTCATTGCGCTTCAAGCAGGAACGGTAAATACCAGCGGCAATCAGACTTATGCGGGTGCGGTGAGTTTGGGAGCAAATACAACATTGACGGCCAGTGATGTGACTACAACTGCTGGTTCGGGTATTGCGGGTGCAGGTCATAGTTTGAATGTGACGGGTAACGCCAAATTGGGTGGTGATCTGAGCGGTGTCAATTCGGTGGGTGTGAGCGGTACAACAATTCTTGCCGGCAATGTCAGCTCAACAGGCAGTCAAACATATATAGGAGGAATGACCCTCAACACCAATGTCAAGTTGGCAGCAACCGGCAATGCTGCAGTGATCACAAGCAACGGTACCATGAACAGTGATGGCACAGCACGCAGCTTGAACATCAGTGCAAGCGGCACTAACAGTGTTGTTGTACTTAACAACGCAATAGGCAACACAGCGGCGCTTTCTAGTTTGAACGCAACAGCCAGCAACATCAATTTGAACGGCGGCACGGTCAACACCAGCGGCAACCAGACTTATGCAGGTTCAGTCAATTTAGGCGCGGCTACCACATTGGCGGCCAGCAACGTCACAACAACAACAGGTTTTGCAATTGTTGGCGCAAGCAATAGTCTGAATGTGACAGGTAACGCCAACTTGGGTGGCGATGTGAGTGGTGTGAGCTCGATGAGTGTGAGTGGCACAACCAAGCTTGCGGGTAATGTGAGCTCTTCTGGCAATCAAACCTATGCAGGCGCCATCACTTTGGCCAGCGATGCAAAGTTGTCTGCCAGCGGCAATACAGCAGTAATTTCAAGCAATGAAAAAATCAACAGTGACGGCACAGCACGCAACTTGAACATAAGTGCCACAGGGACCAATGCAACAGTTGTGATCAATCAATCTGTAGGACAAAGCGCCGCTCTTCAAAGCCTGAATGTGAGTGCACGCAATATCAATCTCAATGCGGGTTCTGTAGACACAATTGGCAATCAGATATTCGCAGGCGCCATCACATTGGGTGCAAATACTGCTTTGACCGCTACGGATGAAAATGCCAGTTTGACGACAAACGGTGTCATCAATAGCGATGGCTCAGCTCGCAACTTGGCTATGAATGCAACCGGTGCAAAAGCTGCTATCTTGGTCAACGGTGCTTTAGGAAGCACAGCCAGTTTGGGCAGTGTGAGTATGAGTGCCAACGCCATTCAATTGAAGGGCGGTTCTATCAAGACAAGCGCTGATCAAACCTTCAATGGCACAGTCACTTTGGGGCGCGATTTAACGATTCAATCAAGCGCTGCTAACAGCACATTGGCATTCCATGGCACATTAGACAGTGATGTTCTTGCAGCTAGGAATTTGACCGTAGCATCTGGCGGAGGCAGCACCAAGCTTCAATTGAAATCTTCAGTGGGGGCTACCCAGGCACTCGCTAGCTTTAACAACGCAGCAGCCAATACGCAAATTGGCGATACAGTTAACCGAACACAAGTCTTGATTAAGACAGCAGACGATCTGCAGTTTGACAACAATGTTGAGTTGCTTTCACCAGCAATTTTCAACATAGCCAAACAGGGGGAGATCAAAGGTGTTATTTCTGGATCTGGTGCTTTGAGTAAATTGGGTTTAGGCAAATTGTCCTTGACCAATGCCAATGAATTTACGGGTAACACGACGGTCAATCAAGGCGCATTGAGTATTTCCAATGCCCTGGCTTTGGGTGCTTCAAGTGCAAGCGTCACAGTAGGCTCTGGCGCTGTTCTAGAACTTCAAGGCGTAGCGGTTGAAGCTAAACCCTTGACTTTGCAAGGTGGTGTTTTGCTTGCCTCCAACAACTACAACAGTTGGTCTGGCCCAATTAACTTGAGTCAGGACAGCCAGTTTGACGTCGCGGGCCAGCAGTTGAGTGTGTTGGGCTTAATCAATTCTGGACAATCAGGCTTGCTGGTAACAGGCAACGGCGCAGTTTCTATGAGCAACCAAGCCAATGCAATTTCTCGCGTTGCAACTTCCAATGTATCTAGTTCTGTAGATCTTAAAAACAGCGTGCCAATGACCGTTGGCGAAGTGTCGGTTGGCAATGTGACTTATCAAGGCGTCCAAAGTCTTGGCGCAATTACTTTGGCTTCAACGGCGCCGCTTACTGTTGCCCAAGGCGCATCGATTGCCTCTGCTGGCGGAGACGTGGTAATAGAGACCTCGCAATGGATCAATGAAGCGGGTGCAACTGCAGTTCAAGCGCCTGCTACTCAAAAGTGGCAAGTTTGGAGCACCAATGCATCACCATTTGTTGGGTCTACAAGGGATAGTGTCAACAGTTTGAGCAATGATTACGTTCAGTACAACGTTGTCCGCAGTACCGCTCAAACACTGCCAGATGGCAATGGACTTTTGTTCTCTTATTCGCCTACGGCTGTTGCAAGCTTACAAGGCACAGTTGTCAAAATTTACGATAGCAATGTGAATGCTCAATTGGCTGCCAATAACTACAAAGTTGTAGGTTCAGTTAACAACGATGAGCTCAGTTTGAACAACCCAGAAAATGGAACTTATGTTTCATCGGGTACAGCGGCTAATTCTCAAGGTGCGGGCCTTAACAAAGATGTTCGCGTCAATGGTTTGGTGCTAACAGCCGTGCAAGCTGGAAAGCCTGTTTATGGCTATCAATTTGTCAATAGCATTACAGGCAATGTTGGCGAGATACAAGCCAAGGTTCTTGACTTGTCAATCACCAAAGTCTATGAGGGCAATAATCAGTTTGACAATGCCGACAGCTACACATTGACAAAGATGGTGACAGGTGAGGCTGCACCCAAAATTAATTCTGGCACAGCAACTGTAGAAAGCCCGAATGCGGGAACCTATAACAAATACAGCACCACTTCATTCACTTTGGATAACCCCAACTACACCCTCGTAGGCGGCGCGCAATTGGCGACCATTCAGCAAGCACCATTGGGCATTGCGATCAAGACACTTTTCAAAGCGAAAACTGAGTTACCCGACATAGCTGCCAAAGACTTCACGGTGATTGGTTTGCAAAATGGAGAAACTATTCCGAGAATTGATTTGCTGACCCTGAACTTCAAGGATGTTTCGAAGAACGATGAGAATTTTGTGAAAGCCATTGCTGTGACTGCCGGTCCTGGTGTGGCCAATGTTGCAAATTATGTGATCACACAAGCGGTCAATCCTGCTGCAAACCCATTGAGTGGTGGAAACACCATGAACATGGTGAAGCTAATTTCACCTGATGAAGTCATTACCATGCCAGCAGCTCCTCCAGCAGCACTGCCAGTTGTGAGCGCATCAGTAACATCAAGTACCCCGGTGGCCTCACCGCTGACAGCCACCACAGCAGTTGCAGCAGCTCCAGCCGCCGCCGCCGCTCCAGCCGCTCCAGCACCTGCCGCCGCAGCACCTGCCGCCGCAGCAGCAGCAACCCCATCCGCTGCATCGCCTGCTGTATCTTCAAGCGCACCTTCGGGATCCATAGAAGTTGCCACTTCAGCGCAGGCCCCCACAATTGCTGTGCAGCCCGTTGTTGCCAGCAACGTCACTCCTGGTGTTATTGTCAGTACCGTCCGTCAGTCCACACCTCAAGCAAATGGACTTGTGACAGTCGAGTTGCCCAAAGAAATGGTCAATTTGGGTATCATCCCCTTGGTGATCCCATTGCCCTCGGCTATTGTTGGCACTGCAACAGCGGCACCTACTGATTCAACGGCGGGTCTCAGTATTGCCCTTTCAAATAATCAGCCATTACCTGACTGGATTCGATATGACTCAAGCCAAAAAGCATTGGTCACAACGCCCGATGCGCGGGCCACATTCCCAATCACGGTGGTCATCACAGTGGGTGAGCAACGAACTGTCGTGGTTGTGTCTGAAAAACCGGCAGGCCCTTAAAATTTTAAAGCTAGTCCTATGATCGTTCCTATGAGTTGGCATTTTCAAAATCAACGCATTGCTTCTTTATGGATGGCTGGATGTGCATTGGCCTGTGCAATTCCGATGGGCATCCATGCTGCCGAGGTTGATGCAGGCTCCTTGCAGCAACAAATCGATCGAAACCAAACCTTCAAGCTCCCACGGCAGGCACTGCCTTTATTGCCCAAACCCATCGCAAAAAAACCTGATGCTGGTTTGAGAATTTTGATCAAAAACTTCAAGGTACAAGGAAACACCTTGATTGCAGAGGCTCAAGTTAAAGAACTTTTAGATCTTTATCAAAACAAAGAAATGTCCTTTGGTGAGATTGAAAACCTTGTGAGCGAGGTCGCAGAACTCTTTAGAAAAGCGGGATGGACTGTCAAGGCGTATTTGCCAGAGCAAGACGTTAAAGAGGGACAGATTGTGATTCAAATTGTTGAGGCACGACTTGGAAAAGTTGTGATTGATGGCGAAGTTCCATCGCCTGCAACAACTGATTCGCTGCGGTCGATCATACAAAGTCGCCAAGCAAATGGCGATTACTTGAATGGCAATGCCATAGACCGAGCGTTGTTAATAGCAAACGATATATCAGGCGTTTATGTCACGGGAAATTTGACTGAAGGGTCTGCTGATTCTGAAACAGACGTTGTTCTAAAGGCGACATCGAAGCCCTTCAAGGATGGCAACATCACTTTCGATAATACGGGTTCTAGAGGGACTGGCATTAGTCGAATGGCTATCAATGCAAATTTAAACAGCATTGCCCAAATTGGCGATCAGTTGAGCGGATCCATCATTCATACAAAAGCCAGTGAATATGCGCGATTGGGCTGGAAAGTACCGGTGGGTAACGACGGTTGGTCTGTTGGTGCCAGTATCTCCCACATGAGTTACCGTGCATTGCAGTTTCAAGAAACGGTAGCACCCACAGGAACTTCAGGCACACGAGGGATTGAAGGAATTTACCCACTGGTTCGCTCTAGATCTCAAAATTTGTATGTCAGTGTTGCTCTGGAGCAGAAGCAATTTTTGAACAACAGCGAAGGGCAAGTTAAAAGTGATTATTCAAGTCGTCTCAGAACGCTTAGCTTGTATGGAAATAGTTTTGATCAATTTGCAGGCGGCGGTGCCAATACGGCTAGCCTCACCTTTGTCAATGGCTTTTTAAATCTAGACAATTCACCCAATGCGTCCGAGATTGCCACGACAACACTCACAGCAGGCGTGTTTAACAAAATTCGATATGCCATAAACCGGCAACAAGTGATCACACCTGAACTTTCCATGATTGGTTCTTTATCAGGGCAAGTTTCCCAAGGTGGTAAAAACCTAGACTCTTCAGAAAAGTTTTATCTGGGTGGTAGTTCTGGCTTAAGAGCATATCCAAGCAGCGAGGCTGGCGGTGGTAATGGTGTTCTTGCCAATTTGGAGTTGCGTTGGCAATTTACACCTGAGCTTACCCTGAGTAGTTTTTACGACATCGGCCGCGTGGTTATGTTCCCAAGTAAAAATCTTCAAGACGTCACAGCCTTGAACGAATACTCACTGAGAGGCAGGGGAATTGCCATTGCATGGCAGGGTGATGAGGGTGTTACTGTCAAATTGATTGTGGCCAGGCGCATGGGCAGCAACCCCAATGCCAACATTGAAACAGGCAAAGATCTCGACGGCTCATTGATACGCAATCGCGCCTGGATTGCATTGAATATTCCCTTTTAAGCGACCCACTTACACACATTGACGGCTACTTGGTGGTCTGAGGCATACCGATCGGAGTATTATTCGGTGCGCCAAGTCAGATAAGATACGACCACAACAAGTAGGGTTTAAGTGTGAAAGTCTACGTCATCAATCTAGATAACAGCTTGAGTCGTTGGGAAAAGATAAGCCAAGACCTAGGTCATCTCAACGCTTCTTTTGAGCGAGTCAGTGCCATTTATGGAAAATCCATCGATTGGCAAGCCGTTTCGGATGATCAGTATTGCCGCGCTTACATGGGCAGAAGTATTCAGCCGGGTGAAGTAGGTTGCTTCATGAGTCATGTCAAGGCACTTCAAAAATTCATAGATGACTCAGAAGACTATGCAATCGTTTTAGAAGATGATTCACAAGTTTCCACCGATTTGTTAAAGCTTGCAGATCAAGTGTTGGCAAGGCTCAAGACTTCAGATTTTTATGCTGTCAATTTAGGACCTTCAGATTACAAATATGCATCTGTCATCGGTCATTTGGATGCATACCAACTTTACTGCACGCATCGATTTCCAATGTTGGCTACAGGAATTCTTTGGTCAAGGCGGGGCGCGCAAGAGTTCTTGAAACAATTTAAATTGGTTTCATTGCCCTATGACAACTACTTGAGGGTGTTCCTCACTGGCACCAATAAATCATATTCAATTAAGCCCTCAATCGTCACGCCAGCTGACTTTGAAAGTGACATTGACACAGAAGGCCTCACCCAGAAAAGATCGCAATTAAATCGCAGCAAAAACTACTTTTTGATCAAACAAAAAAGAATGCTCACTGAGAAACTAAGAGCAAGTATCTCAATGCTTATATTTAAACTTTCGAAGGAAATAGAGTGATTACACGATGGCTTAAAGTTTTTGGACTGAATGGATCACTTCGCGTCAGATTTAGTCAGTACGGTGAGGATGTCATTCTTCACAAGATATTCAAAAACCCTGTTGGTTTCTATATTGATGTAGGTGCCCATCACCCATTTAGGCAATCCAATACGGCCTATCTTTGGTGTTCTGGTTGGAATGGCATCAATATTGATGCAAATCCAAAAAGTATAGAAATATTCAATCAAGTTAGAAAAGCAGATGAAAATATTTGGGCGGCCATCGTCTCAGATGAAGACGCAGCCACCAAGACTCACATCGATCTCATTTGCTCTGACTCAAGAGAGTTGGATTTGGGTGCATCAGTTTCAGAAGCAATAGCCTCCGAAAGAAGTGCTAGCAGGAGAATTTCAGTGCCTACCAAATCACTGACTCAGATTGTCAATGGCGTCAAAAACAAAACAATTGACTACATGAACATTGACATTGAAGGGGTCGATTTTGAGGCAATCCTAGGCATGTCTGCTTGGTCAAAACTGCCGAAGGTTCTGAGCATTGAAACCTACCAAAAAAACGTACGCGACATCTTAAGTAGCCAAGTTAACCAACAACTGGAAAGTTTTGGCTATGAACTCAAGTACCACATCGGTTTAACCTCAATTTACGTTCAGTCAGATTTTGACTCTACACACTGAATAAAAATGGGTTTAAGCGCCGCTGGCTTGTTTGAGGATGACTTCTGCTTGAGCACCATTGTTGCCTCGCCATGCCACCATTTGATCGGGTCTGATGAGTATCAAAGTGGCTTCATAAAGTTGCGCCAACTCATTGGATGAATGCCTGACGACTTTCAAATCCAATTGGTATTTGGCGGCAACTTCACAAAATACGCTGAAGTTAGCAGAGGCTTCACCCAATACCAGTAAGGTCCATTCAAAATTGAAACTGTCAAACAGCGAGCTACCGTCGGCCATCCATGCGTGAGGGGGTCGACCACCCGGGCATGCGCTGGGTGTGTAGGTGTTGGCGGCATCCTCTGGCGCATGCGTGCCATCAGACACAATGATGGGCGATTGCTTGTAGCGGCCTCCGAAAGTTACGCCGGGAATGTTGAACTCTCTTCGCACATGGCCATTCAAATAATCGGCGGCAACGCTTCGAGCATGATCACCCTCTGTTGTGGCTGCTTCTAAGGCTGGATCGGCATCAAACAGACCAATGGAATCGGCAAATTGGCGAGCATAGCTTGTGTTGCGAATGGCCAAAGGCTTTCGTTCAAGCTCATAACTGTCGAGAAGTTGGGGCTGTGCCTGGCCATTGATCACAGCCGCCAACTTCCATCCTAAATTGACGGCGTCTTCAACAGCGGTGTTGTAGCCTAAGCCGCCCGTGGGTGTGAACAAATGAACCGCATCGCCGCCCAAGAAAACATGCCCCTTTTGAAATGACTCGGCCACCAAGGCATGGCCTGCAAGCCAAGTGGCCATCGAAAGAATTTCAATGTCAATGGCTTGTCCGTAGGCCAGTGCAAAAAGTCGTTTGGCGTCTTCAGCAGTGAGAGCTTCTGTTGCTGCATCGTCTGACATTTGCACGTGAAATGCAAACTCATTCTCGCCATCGACAGACATGATGAAAGCTCGAAGCTCTGGGTTGACAGCAACATACATCCAAGCTCTGTCGTTCTGATTGAGCTCGTAGAACTGTGGTGCTTTTAAGTAGACAGCCAGCATTTTGCCGCCCATAAAATTGCGTTTGAAACCTGTTGCGCCACCCCATGCAATTCCAAGTTGATGCCTGATCAAACTGCGTGCGCCATCAGCGCCAATTAAGTATTGGGCATTTACCTGAATTTTTTCAGATTGGAGGGCAGGGTTTTGAGCCGATTCAGTTGCACGTTCAATCACTGCCTGAATAGGCTTAGATACCGAGGTTTGCACTAAGCTATTCGGGTTGACAGAGCTGCTGCTGTCGCAAAAAGACTCAAGCTTCCAGCCATAGCGAATTTCGTTGCTGGCAAATTTTTCTGCATGTTTTCGAAGACTTACTTCTACAAACTTTTGTGACACCCGATGGGGCAACTCTGCAGCGCTCCACGACCCCGACATGGCTTTGATAGCTTGCGGTGCTGCAGCGGCTGTGGGTAGTCTTAGCCTGGCAAGCTCTGTGCCACTGAAGCGTGTGAGGTAGGCAATGTCAGTGGGGTGATGGGGCGGAAGTCCTTGCGCTCGAATTTCGTTGGCAAAGCCCATGCGCCTAAAGTGCTCCATGGTTCGCGCTTGGGTTGCATTGGCTTGTGGGTTGAAAGCCGTGCTGGGTTTGGGGTCGACCAAAAGACAGCGTATATTTCTGCTTCCCAACTCGTTGGCCAGCATGAGGCCAAACGGTCCGCCGCCGGCAATCAGAACATCGGTTTCAATGGTACTTGCCATATTTTGATTGGACTTTACTTTTTGTATCTCGAACACCGCGTTATTTCACAACGGCAATCAAGCTACTGTAGTCATCAGTCCAAGGCACAAACCCAGCCTGAGAATTCAAAGTTTTTGCTGACTTCAAAGCGGCTTGCTCAAACCACTGTGGGTCCTTGGCCATTAAGGCCCACCTTGAAGGGTAAACCAATCGAGCATCGTCACCATCATGGTCAATCAGTTTGGCCGTGAAGCCAAGCTTTTGTGCGGCAGTTTGAATGACGGGTTGAAGTTCTAAAAATCTGTTGGTGATGTGAACTGCCAGTACCCCATTGGGCTTCAAATGCTTTGCATATTGTTCAAAGGCTTCGCGCGTGAGTAAATGCACAGGTACAGAATCTCCTGAAAATGCATCGACGACCAAAACGTCAAACTGTTGCGACGCTTCGGCTTCGAGTTGCAGTCTTGCATCGCCCAATACAAGCTCTGTTTTAGCCAAAGTTTTTGATAAAAAACTGAAGTTATTTTTGGCCATGCCAATCACGAGCGGATCAATCTCATAAAACCGGTAAGTGTCTCCACGCCTTCCATAGCCCGCTAAGGTGCCCACTCCCAAACCAATCACACCAACACGAACAGTGCCGTTGTTCATTTGGGTGGTGATGGCAAGCCCAGCACCTGCATCGGCGTTGTAGTAGGTGGTTGGCTCCATGGCTCGCTCAGGCGCTAAGAATTGTTTGCCATGCACAATTTGTCCATGCAACATGCTTCTGTATCCATCTTCAGGAAATGCAAAGACCCTTAAGGCACCGTAGAAATTGCGGCCTTTCATTTCGACGCCAGCAGTCTCTTTCATGTGATCGTTGACGGACACTGTGGTGAGTGCAGCCAGGGCCAATGCGCTGCCAACGGCAAAAATAGGTCTGCTCTTTCCAGTTGAAATGGTTGGCCAAGCGCGCCAGAGTGATAGGCTGACAACGAGGCCAGTTAAGATAACTGCGACCGATAGTTCGTAATGACCATCGAAAGCATAAGGCGCTATGACGCCAACAAAGAAACCACCTAAAAAGCCACCCACAGACAGCATCAGAAAATACAAGGTGAGCTGCTTGGTAGGGGGTTGTTGCAATGCCAGTTCGCCATGACAAACCATGCACACCACAAAAAAAGCTGACAGATTAATTCCCATGGCCAGCATCAGCGGCAAATCTGACAAGCCCATTGTGGGCAGGTAAGCCAGCGCACTTAAACTCAAAACCAACAGCGGTAAAAAGATTCGCCTTTGGTACCAGCCCTGTCGTTCAAAACACAAAATAAAGCTGAGTAAATACAGTGCTAAAGGACCAATCCACAGTAGGGGAATCGGCGCAATGTTTTGTGTGAGGTAACTGGTGTCAGCCACCATCAAAATAGAGGGGCATGCAGCCAGTGCCACCCACAAAAGCAATTGGCCTGTGCTCAATGTTGAAGGGGTTGTGTTCTCTTCATTGCCCTGATCATCCGAAGATTTAACTGCCGACACAATAGGCTTGGCATGTCTGCCCCGCCAAGCCAAACTGCCACAGGCAAGCACAAACACGATAAACAGGCCGGACCATGCCAAAGACTGCCAACGAGTGGGCAGCAAAGGCTCCACCACAAAGGGGTAGGCCAGCAAGGCTAGCATGGAGCCAAAGTTGGACAATGCAAAAAGCCTGTAAGTGACCGTACCGCTGCGCTCACGTGCAAACCAAGCTTGCACCAAGGGGCCTGTTGTGGAGAGCACCAAGTAGGGCAGGCCAATCGAGGCACTGAGCAAACCCAGAATGCGCAAAGTTGGATTTTCTCCGCCAGTGGGTTTCCAAATTTCACTGGGCATGATGGGCAGCAGCAATATGCAACTTGCCAGCAGTACCATGTGAAGCAGGCTTTGACGCAAGGGCGTTAGGTGATTGACCACCCAGTGCGTGTAAAGGTAGCCCAGCAGCAGCAAGGCCTGGAAAAACAGCATGCAAGTGGTCCAGACCGAAGCTGACCCACCAAACCAAGGCAAGATCATTTTGCCCATCATGGGCTGGACTTGAAAAAGTAAAAAGGCGCTGAGAAAAATGGTTAAGCCGTAGAGAAAGACGGCTTTGAGATCGGTAGTTTTTTGCATCAGGGGATTATGCCAATTCAAACGAGGTTTAAAGTAGCTTGACTTGGTTGATAGGCAAACTTTGAGAATGTGTTTTGTCATTTGAGGAATGACCAGCAAGGGTTTATCCTTAAATGCGCCAGCGCTATTCCAGCGCTATAGGTGACTGTCATATAAAACCAATCGTGCCAATACTTTTAGAATAAATTGACAAATGACTTCCAAACCTATGGGAAACGACAACATGCTACTTGGAAAATTTGCGACATTCGCTGAAAATCCAGGTTTGCCAACATCCGTGCCGACTGATCAGCTGTTCATCAATGAATTTGCAGGGCGCATCCTGGGCTCATTCAATACCAAGGAGTAGGAAATGAAATTCACACGAATAGCATTTGGCTTAACAGCATTAGCGTTTGCTAGTGGTGCTGTAGCGCAGGCACATATGCCAACAAGAGACGGCAGAGCGCATATGCCAATCGAATGGCTTTTGAGCAATGGTCAACCCTTCTTCTACAAAGCATTTGAATCTTCTGAGGCACGACCCATTCTAAAACGTGAACCTACGCCAGACGAAGCAAAAGCTATTACTGAAATTCAACGTCGATTTAACACAACATCATCCGTTGCAGTATTACTTGGTGACAGTGAAAAAATAGTTCATCTTAGTTACAAACATCCTGCCAATGAACGCAGCATTTTTTTAAGTGCCAGTGTTGACAAAACAGTGACAGCGATGAGTGCAGGTGTGGCTGTGTGTGATGGCAAATTAAGTTTAGATACCAAAGTGAGAGATGTACTGCCAGAACTTGCTGATAAAGATATTGGAAAATCAACACTCCGGCAAAATCTGATGATGGCCAGCGGGGCTAAACATGCCTTCGCTGATAGCCAAAGTTTTACCGCCAAAGAGGCCGCCGACTTGTGGGCTGGTTCAGTTAACTTTATGGATTTACTAAAAGCTCATCTAGGTAACTCGCAAGGCTACTTTTCAGGAGCTGGCACTTATAGCTACAAATCACAAGACCCAACAGTTGTTGGAATGATGGTTGCGGCTGCGTATGGCAATGAGGGTGGCAAATACTTTAGGCGCTGGCAAGATGAAAATTTCTTTACTCGAGTAGGCACTGTAGACCGGCGTATTCATGGCCAAGATCACTCGGGGTATGCTCAATCGGAGGGAAATACTCGGATGACGCTCAATGACTGGGCAAGATTTGCTCAGTTTGTGTCTGCAAGTCGCAAGGAGACTGGGTGTTACGGTGAATTTATGCGTCAGGCAACATCTAGACAAATTTGGAATGATTTGCGTTTCTCTCCTGCTACAAAGGGCTACGGATACTTTACCTGGACGGACAATATAGATGTTCCGAACTCATTCAGCGCAATGGGCTATGGTGGTCAGAACATTACCTGGAGTACCAAGAATGACAAGTATTTCATTGTGTTCAGTACTCACGCAGTTAGGTCTGACATTGATCCATTGGCAAAACTTTGGTTGGAGTCTAAGTAATTAATCAATTTAGTATTTCAAAGAGCCAATAAAAAAGCACCGTAAGGCGTAAACTCCCCTGTCAAGTGGACCATTTAAAACAACTTAAAGACGGCTGCCACGCTGATGGCGGCAACCTGTAGCTTTTGGTTAGAGGGGCGAGTAAATCATGGGTATTTCGGTTCACATCACCCACCGCTGAGCTTCCCTAGGCTGAATAAAGACGTTTGTAAGTTAAATGGGATGTTTGCCTCTGTATTATGATTCAGCAAATATTGATCCGATGGATTTTAAAAAGTCTTTTAGTTTGATTATTTTAGAATTCATTTTTGGTTTTAAGTCATACTTTTAGGAGTCTTCATGTCTCGTCAAACAATTTTTTCCTTGATCTTTACGACCGGCGCAGTACTCGCAGGTCTCATCTCGCCAGTGGCTTCCCTTGCTCAAGGCAAAGACCTGAAAATTGCCCACATTTACAGCAAGACAGGCCCCTTGGAGGCCTATGGCAAGCAAACCCAAGTAGGTTTGATGATGGGCTTGGACTACGCCACGGGCGGCACCATGCAAGTAGGGGGCCGCAAGTTGGTGGTCATTGAAAAAGACGACCAAGGTAAGCCTGACTTGGGTAAAAACCTCTTGGCAGCAGCCTATGGTGACGACAAGGTTGAGATTGCGGTCGGGCCAACAGCATCACCTGTCGCATTGGCCATGTTGCCTGTCGCTGAGGAATACAAAAAGATTTTGTTGGTCGAGCCTGCTGTGGCCGACTCCATCACTGGCGACAAGTGGAACAAGTACATCTTTCGCACAGGCCGCAATAGCAGCCAAGACGCTATCTCCAATGCCGTTGCATTGGACAAGGCCGGTTACACCATAGCCACCATGGCGCAAGATTCAGCCTTTGGCCGAGATGGCGTTAAGGCCTTCCGTGAATCTTTGAAAAATGCCAAGTTGGTTCACGAAGAATTTTTGCCGCCTGCAACAACCGACTTCACAGCCGGTGCACAGCACCTGATCGACAAGCTCAAATCACAACCTGGCCGAAAAATCATTTTCATCATCTGGGCTGGTGGTAACCCCTTCAAAATTGCTGACATGGATTTGAAGCGCTATGGCATTGAAATTGCCACAGGCGGCAACATTCTTCCTGCTATGGTGGCATACAAGCAGTTCCCCGGCATGGAAGGTGCGGCTTACTATTACTTCGGCATGCCTAAGAACACCGTCAACGATGCCATGGTGGCGCGTCATTACACACAGTTCAAATCTCCACCAGATTTCTTCACCGCTGGTGGGTTTGCTTCTGCCATGGCACTGGTGACGGCCTTGAAGAAAACAAACGGCAATACAGATGCCAACACCCTAATTGCAGCCATGGAGGGCATGAGCTTTGACACACCCAAAGGCAAGATGACCTTCCGCAAGGAAGATCACCAAGCGATGCAAAGCATGTACCACTTCAAAATCAAAGTCGACCCTGCATTTGCATGGGGTGTGCCAGAGTTGGTTCGCGAAATCAAACCTGAAGAAATGAACGTGCCGATTCGCAACAAGCGCTAAGGTCCGCAACTTGGGTATGTTGCAAACGCAGGATCTCACAGTTCGCTTCGGTGGGCATGTGGCGGTCAATGCTGTCTCTTGTCGGTTTGAGCCTGGCACCTTAACGGCCATCGTTGGCCCTAATGGTGCAGGCAAGACCACCTATTTCAATCTGATCTCGGGTCAATTACCAGCCAGTGAAGGACAAGTTCATTTGGATGGCCAAGAATTAACGGGTTTGAGTGCCTCTGCCAGAACCCGCGCTGGTTTGGGCCGCGCATTTCAATTGACCAACTTGTTTCCTAATTTGACTGTCCTTGAAAACGTGCGCTTGGCTGTTCAAGCCACTGAAGACGGCGCACATTTGCGGGGGCTTAATTTGTGGTCAATTTGGCAGGATCATGCCAAGCTAACACGTCAAGCTCAAGACATCTTGCAACAAGTTTCGATGATGACTCAGGCCAATGCCACTGTGGCCAGTTTGCCGCACGGCGATCAGCGCAAGCTGGAAGTGGCTTTGCTCATGGCACTTAAGCCTTCGGTCTACATGTTTGACGAGCCCACTGCCGGCATGAGCCAAGATGAAGCGCCTGTTATTTTGAACCTCATTCGCCAATTGAAAAGCGACAAAACCAAAACCATTTTGCTGGTGGAACACAAAATGGATGTGGTGCGTGAATTGGCAGATCGAATCATTGTGTTGCACAACGGTCAGCTAGTGGCCGATGGCGAGCCTGCAAAGGTCATGGCTTCGGCTGTGGTGCAAGAAGCTTATTTGGGTGTCAAACCGAATGCTGTCGCTGCCTCTGAAGGTTTAAAGTCAAAGATAATGCATTCAGAGGATGACGTTTGATGTCTGCTTCTGCATTGCTCGAATTGAAAGATGTGCACACGCACATTGGCGCGTACCACATCTTGCACGGCGTTAATTTGCTAGTACCGCGTGGCGAACTCACGCTGTTGTTGGGCCGCAATGGCGCAGGTAAAACCACTACCCTTCGGACCATCATGGGCTTGCTGCAAGCTTCCCAAGGTACTTTGAGTTTCAATGGGCACGACATCACGCGCATGACTACGCCCGACATTGCCTCACTCAACATTGCGTATGTGCCCGAAAACATGGGCATTTTTTCAGACCTCACGGTAGAAGAAAATATGTTGTTGGCTGCGCGCAAAGCAGCACGTCCAAGC
>CAJCDH010000293.1 GCA_903961095.1 uncultured Burkholderiales bacterium
CGATCAACCGAATGGACTAGCAGGTTTTGAGCGCGCTCCATACGGCGTGCAGTTAGCCATTCAACGAATGCTAAACCAGTCTGTTTTTTTAGAAGCTGTGATAGGTAGTTTGGCGAAAGATAAGAAGCTTCTGCAACCAAATTAAGGCCTATTTCAAGATGCAGATTCGCATCTATAAATTTAAGAACGCGACGCAATGCTTCGGTGTGATCATGGAGATAAACGCGTTGATCTGCCAACAACTGAAGCTGTGGTGCGAACTTTTCTGTAGTCATGCCTATAAGCTCAAACAAAGCGCCGCGTGCGCGATCAATTGAGCCTAAATTTCGATGACGATGTGAGTCGTTTATTCGTTGAAGCAAAGTTTCAATATAAGAGAACTCGGCGTTATCAAAGATGAAGTTAAACCAACCTTGGTAAATAAATGGCGTTAGTTCTGAATACTGCGTTATCGGTGCCTCCTCCATATCAAGGGGAGATAGCGCAAAGTCTGGCCTTAAAAACTTACTTGAGAAATTGATCAACTGATAGCGACTATTTGGCTCAACCATAGCCAAATGAACTCGATAGGGTAAAACAAAAATTAATGACTGCGGTATTGATTCGCAGCGACGCCCGCCCAGTAGGTGTGGCGCTGCACCAGCTTGATTTGCAAAAATTTGGAAATATTCATGCCGGTGCGGTTTTGTAATTGGTGAGCGAAGTGACTGATCACGAATTTCGAAATCCATTCGCTCAGATCGTTCGACCATAGAGTAGGTGTGAAT
Organism: uncultured Burkholderiales bacterium; assembly: GCA_903961095.1. GTDB lineage: Bacteria > Pseudomonadota > Gammaproteobacteria > Burkholderiales > Burkholderiaceae_C > Limnohabitans_A. Next base: position 768 of record CAJCDH010000293.1, read on the forward strand.
GTCACTTGAATTTTGATGATCGACTTTCATTGGCGAGATTCCTTTGTCAGTTTCAACTTTTCATGGTTTTGGCTAATCGATTAAAGCAATTATGCTTTTAGGAGAAGAAGTTTTCTAGGGTTTAAATGAATGAATTTGGACAATTCAAAGATTAACTTGCATTCGTCCAAGAACTTCGACTTTCTCTCTTGAGGTACTAAAAAATTAAGCTCAAAATGAGATGTCGAACACCAAAAAACTGCTTTTCTAGCGCTTTGAAATGTTCGATCACCCAACATAACCTTTGGAGACAAGATGAATACCACCACAGATGCAGCCTTCTTGGGCCAGCGCAGCTATAAAATTCCCGCAACCATGAAAGCTTGGGTACTTGGAGACCCAGAACAGCTCACCTTTGTGGACAAGCCGGTCCCCCAGCCAGGTGCCGCTGAGGTGCTTGTGCGCATCGATGCAATTGCTGTTTGCGCGACCGATTTGGAAATCATCCACAAGGGACCACCAGCTCTGATTCAAGGTGGTCTTCCATTCAACAAGAACTTTACACCTGGCCACGAATACATGGGCACTGTGGTCAAGCTAGGCCAAGGTGTAGACGAGTACAAACTCGGCGATCGCGTGACCGTCGAAGTGCACGCTGGATGTGGGCGTTGCGAGCGTTGCAGAGAGGGCATGTACACCTCCTGTCTCAACTATGGCAAAAACTACGGTGATGTCAACAAAGGTCACCGCGCCAATGGATTTACAACCGATGGTGGATTTACGCAATATGCCATCAACAACATCAACACATTGGCGCACGTACCAGACGACATGAGTGATGAAGAGGCAACACTGATAGTCACTGCTGGTACCGCCATGTACGGCTTGGATGTTATTGGCGGGCTGATTGCTGGTCAGTCTGTGGTCATCATGGGCCCCGGGCCGATCGGTCTGATGGGTGTTGGCGTTGCCAAGGCTCTAGGCGCCAGCGAAGTGATCCTGACCGGAACACGGGATAACCGCCTCGAGATGGGCCGCAAACTCGGCGCTGATTACACGATCAACGTGACCAAAGAAGACGCCGTCGCCAAAGTGCGTGAGTACACCAACGGTGGTGCGCACTACGTGCTGGAGTGCTCTGGTGCACCCAATGCTGTCAATGACGCTTCGTCGATGCTGCGTCGCGGCGGTCGTATCTGTTTGGCAGCATTCCCTGGTTCACCAGTGCCTGTCGACATCGCCGCTTTGGTTCGCAACAATATTTACATGTTCGGTATTCGTGGCGAAGGCAAGAGTGCTACGCACCGTGCTGCAGCATTGATGGCGCAAAAACGCTTCGATGCTAAGTTAATTCACACCCACACTTTCCCGTTGGAAGAAGTACCCGAAGCACTGCGTCATGCGCGTGAGCGTATCGACGATGCGATCAAGGTTGTCGTGAAAATTAGCCACCCCGAAGGTTGCTAAATCAAGGCCCGCTGTGCTTACATTTGACCAATACTTGACGCCTCGGTCGCTCGAAGAGGCATTCGACGCGCTGCACAACATACCGGCTTCTCGATTGTTGGCAGGCGCGACAGACCTTCTGCCCTGGGCCCGAGAGGGCAGGGCAGGTGATGTCCACCTGCCAGCTGTGATTGACATTAGCCGCATTGCTGAGTTGGGTGGTGTGTCACAGGAAGGCGCGCGAATTCGAATTGGGGCCACCACACCCATCTCGGCGCTGCAGCATCACCCGCTGCTGCAGAAGCAAGCACCGGTACTGGGCTCATGCGCGCTGTGGTTTGCAGACGATCAAATTCGTGAGCAAGCTACAGTAGGTGGCAACTTGGTGAATGCTTCGCCGGCTGGCGACACTCAGCCAGCCTTGCTGGCTCTCAACACTCACGTGACGCTGGCTCGCCGTGAATCGGGCCGAATCCTTGAGCGTTCAGTACCTTTGTCTGAGTTCATCCTCGGTCCAAGCCGAACGCTGCTTCAGGCCGGAGAGATTTTGCTCAAGCTGGAGTTTGATGCTTTGCCTCAACATGGTGTTTCGTTTGAAAAGGTGGGCCATCGCCGTTCCCTGGCTATTTCTACGGTCTGCATTGCCACTCTGGTACGGATCGATAACCACAAACGTATTGACGATTTACGAATCGCAATTGGTGCGGTTGGACCTGTGCCCGAACGTCTCACTGACATTGAAGACCTCCTCACAGGGGTCAAACCCACACCCACAGCATTACGTGATGCCTCACTTAGAGTAGCTGATCGGGTCCGCTCACGCAGCCGTCAAAGCTACAGGCGTGAAGTCTTGAGCAATTTTGTCGAGCGCTCATTGAATACGGCACTGGCGCATGCTGGGCTTGACGTGCCTCGCCTACCTAAGGAGTCAGAATATGTCTGATACGCTTTTATCGGACGGGTCTGTGGCCCAAGGCTGCCACCCCACTACTGAAATTAACGCAACCGTTAACGGCCGCAAGGTGAAGCGTACGGTGCCCAACCACTACCGTGTCATCGACTTTGTACGCGAAGAACTGAAGCTAACTGGCAACAAAGAGGGTTGCGGCGCTGGTGAGTGTGGCACTTGCTCCATGTTTGTCGACGGCAAACTCATCAAGAGTTGCCTCTCACCAGTGCAAAAAATCAATGGCTGCTCTGTTGAGACCATTGACGACATGGACCGCGATTCAGGCATGTCGCTGCTGCAACAGGCGTTCAATAAATGTGGTGCAAGTCAGTGCGGTTATTGCATCCCAGGCATGGTGATGGCGGCCACTTCGACCTTGCGCCAAAATCCAAGTGCAAGCCGAGACGAGATAAAAGAAGGCTTGGGTGGCAACATTTGCAGGTGTACTGGCTATCAAAAAATTATCGATGCGGTCGAGCTTGCAAGGGATGTGCAAAGCGGCTTCAAACCGCACAGTGCACTGGATGAAGATACGGCAGTTGACAGTTTCATTGGTCAGCGTACGCGCCGCTTGGACTCTCCTGCCAAAGTCACTGGCGCCATTAAATATGCAGCCGACATGTTCATGCCTAACATGCTGCACATGCAGGTTGTACGCAGTCCTCATTCGCACGCACGTATCCTCCGTATTGATGCCGAGGCCGCTCGTTTGATGCCAGGCGTCGAGTGTGTGCTGACTTGTGACGATGTACCTGGGGTTGATAACTTCGGGGTCTTCATCGAAGACCAGCCCACATTGGCGAGAGGCGTCGTGCGTTACGTTGGCGAGGCTGTCGTCGCCGTAGCGGCTGAAACTTTAGACATTGCCCGCGCCGCTCTGGCTGTAATCCATGTTGAGTACGAGGAACTCCCCAGCTTGTTCGACCCGCATGAGGCCATGAAAGATGGCGCCATACAACTTCACGATTTCGCACAAAACAATATTTGCAAACACACACGCATTCGTAAGGGCGATGTCGATGCTGCGCTGGCACAAGCTGACATCATTGTTGAGCAAACCTATAACACACAATCGATCGAACATGCCTATCTTGAGCCCGAAGCTGGGTTGGCCTATTTAGAAGCTGATGGTTGCGTGACAGTTCAGTCGCCTAGCCAAAACATCACCCATCATCGTCATATGTTGGCGCGCATTCTAGGGCGCCCCATTAATAAGGTGCGCATGATCATGAGTACCGTGGGTGGGGGCTTCGGCGGCAAGGAAGACATGATTTATCAAGGCATGTTGGCACTGGCTGCGATCAAAACTCGGCGCCCAGTTCGTTACGTGTTCACGCGCGAGGAGAGCATCAAGGTCAGTGCCAAGCGGCACCCCTTCAATATTCGTTACACGATGGGTCTTCAGCGCGACGGCCGCATTGTTGCTACAAAAATGGTCATGGTCAGCGATGGCGGTGCCTATGCATTGTCGACGCCTGGCGTGATGAACAAGTCAGCGATACTGGGTCCTGGCCCCTACGCAGTTCCCAATGTATGGGTCGATTCAATAGGTGTCTACACCAACAACACGCCCAGCGGTGCGTTCCGTGCTTTCGGTGCTTTCCAATCTGAGTTTGCAACCGAATGTCACTTGGACCTTTGCGCACAAAAACTCGGTATGGACCCTGTCGAGCTGCGCCGTATCAATTTGATGCGTGATGGCGCTACGACCCATACCCGACAGCAACTGGACCGAGTGCTCGCTGTCGAATGCCTTGAAGCAGCCATCAAGGCCGCTGGCTGGGAACCCGGCGTGCCCTATCGCCAAGGTCATGGTCAGCTAAAGCGCGGCGATTTCAATTTCGAAGGCTCGCGCGAGTTTTATTTAATTGGCGGCAAAACCAAGCCCAGTGTTCCGCTGAACGTTGCGGCGCATCAAACTCAAGGAGACATGTCATGAAGCAAAGAGGAAGAGGTGTTGCCTGCGGTTGGTACGGTATTGCCCGCACTGCCGCCATGGACCGCGCTGCAGTCTGGGTTGAACTCGACGATGGCGGCACTGTCAAGATCGCAACTGGCGTGACCGAGATCGGTGAAGGTGTTCTCACCGGTTTGTGTCAAATTGCGGCACAAGAAATGGGTGTTCGCCCTGAAGACATCGTGCTGGGAGACAACGACACAGCGCGAGTGCCAGAAGCAGCACATGCGGGTGCCACACGAATGACCTATATGATTGGTAATGCGGTTGCAGTTGGATGCCGTGAAGCCTTTGGCCGCTTTCGGGACGCCATGGGTGCTTATTGGGGTGTCAGCGCCGAAAGCGTGAAAGCATTTTCTGGTCAAGTCTGGGTTGAGGGCTCTGCCAGCAAGCGAATGAGCATGGCGCATGCTGTTCACGTTTTGAAAAAAGAGCGTGGTATTGTGATTGTCGGCAGTGGCCTTTTCACCTCAGCTCACACCGCACTGCACCCTGAAACGGGTGAAGCAACGCCCTGGCAGAGCTACGTCTTTGGTGCGCAAGTGGCCGAGGTCGAAGTTGATGACGACACAGGCGAGGTGCAGGTTCTTGGTGTTTGGGCTGCCCATGATGTTGGTCGTGTGATCAACCCCCAGCAAGTCGAGGGTCAAATTGAAGGCTCAGTCATTATGGGCTTAGGGCATGCCTTGATGGAGGAGTATGTCCAGGTCCATGGCGTCACTACCACGCCCGGTTTCGCCAAGTACATCTTGCCCACGGCGCTGGACATTCCACATGTGACTTCCGTGTTGCTTACTGAACCTGACCCAAAAACGCCATTGGGCGTGAAGGGTATCGGCGAGCCAGCCATCACGCCGACGGCCGCCGCGATTATCAATGCCATCTTCGATGCCGTGGGTGTGCGGATGACCCGACTTCCTGCAACACCAGAGCGCGTGATGGAGGCACTGATTGCCAAGCGCTCAGAGGTTCAGCTTGCCAAATCTCCCATTGAGGAAACCATCAACTAAATATTCAATTTGAATTAGTTTTTAAATCTTTCCCTGAAATTCTGAGTGGCAATACAAGCCACACGTTCTTTATAAACGGAGACAAAAATGACAAATGAAAAACAAAGCACTTTACGGCGAACTCTCTTAATGAGCATGCTCGTCGCAGCGGCCATTGTGACGACTACCTCTGGTGTTGCGCAAACCTTCCCGACAAAACCCGTTGAGTTGGTCGTCCTATTTCCCGCAGGTTCAGCTGCCGACGTCACCGCACGCGTTTTGGCGGAGCAATTGACCAAAAAGCTCGGACAGACTATCGTCGTTGTCAACAAACCTGGCGGCGGCGGCTCAATTGGCTACAGGTATGCGCAGCAGAAGCCCGCTGATGGGCACACGCTGGTCTTCAATTCAACATCCATTAGCACTGTTTTTTACTCTGGCTTGATACCGTTTGACTACCGCGCTTTCGACGCGATTGCACGTGTGACTGTAGAAAATCCGGTCATCGCAATCAGGGCCAATGCGCCTTGGAAAGATCTAAAGTCAATGGTGGAAGATGTGAAAAAACGGCCTGGTGCAGTCTCGATTGGCAACTCGGGTATCGGTAGTCACACACATATTTCTTCGGTGGCCTTTTTCAAAGAAATCGATGCCGATGTCATGCACGTTCCCTTTGGTGCATCGCAAGTCGTAACAAGCTTGCTAGGTGGTCAGATTGATGCTGTGGTGTCGGTGCCATCAGCGCTGACGGCACATGTGAGTGCGGGAACATTGCGTATTGTGGGATCGCTTTCATCGGCACGCGAGCCAGCATTCCCCTCAGTCCCAACGACTGCAGAAGTAGGCATGGCTTACAACGGCGAAATGTGGCGTGGTATTGCTTCTCCTAAGGGCACGCCACCCGTCATCGTTTCGCGTCTTGAGAAGGCCGTGCAAGAGGCCGTTAATAGCTCTGAATTCAAAGCTCAGGGTTTGAAGATGGGCTTTGTTCCTGCATTCATGCCGGCCAGTGAATTCGGCTCGCTCATTGCCAAGGACGACCTCATGTTAGGTCGACTGATAGAGCGAGCTGGGCTAAACATCAAATAAAGAAATCAAGTCAATGAACAAATCTGCCGAAATACCCGACGTCATGTTGGTAGGGCCTCAGGGGCAAGAAGCTCGGGCAAAAGTCATCGCACGTTTCGGTGGCTTGAATCAGGCGCTGGCCGCTGGTGCCCTGCCGAAGCAAATCAGTATCACGCTTTCTGAAGCGCTGGTGTTGGGTCTGCTGAAGCAGGGTGTGAGCAAATATCTGGCTATTTTTGGTCATGGTTCAACCGATCTCGGCGAGGTTCTTCGGGTCTACACACTAGCTGGCGTGACGAAGGTTTTCAACTTCCGCAATGAAGTCGAAATGGCGCATGCTGGCACGGCTCTGGCCTGGGCATGGGAGGAGCCTTGTGCTGTAGTGACCTCCATCGGCCCCGGAGCGCTTCAGGCCATGGCCGGTTCGCTGGCTGCAGCGTGCAATGGTGTCGGCCTTTACCACATCTATGGCGACGAAACAACCTGGGGTGAAGGCTATAACATGCAACAGATTCCCAAGCAGCAGCAGCATTTGTACGGACAAATGACGGCTCTGATGGGTCAATCCTATGTTCTTCACACACCGGAAGCGCTTCGAGATGCCTTGCGTCGAGGCACGCAATGCGTCAACCATCCGGTGAAGCCTGGACCATTTTATTTGTTGTTGCCCATCAATACCCAGCCTCAGGTCATCAATGATTTGAATTTGGAAGCGCTACCTGAAGCGCTGCACGGCTCGCGTACTGCTGTAGCCGACATGTTAATGCTCAAACAAGCTGTACAGGCATTAAGATATCACGCGCGCATTGTCTTCAAGGTCGGTGGTGGTGGACGTCCATTTGCAGGGCCTCTGCGTGAACTGGCTGAGCGTTGTGGTGCATCGGTAGTCTCTTCTCCTGGTTCGACCGGTGTATTGCCTGATGCACACCCTCAATACATGCACGTAGGTGGCAGCAAGGGCTCCATCAGTGGCAACCATGCGATGTCAAATGCGACGCTGCTTGTGGCCATTGGAACGCGCGCCGTGTGTCAAAGTGACTGCTCTGGCGTTGGCTATCCTTTGGTAGAACAGGTCATCAACATCAATGCCGACCTGTCCGACTTGACGCATTACAACCGCACGATTGCGCTTCAGGGAGACATCGGTGCCGTGGTTGCCCAACTGATGTCGGCTCTTGTAGGCGTGCCAGATGAACACGCTCAGCCACGTGCCGCTTGGTTGGAAGCATGTACTGCCAGCAAGGCAGCGTGGAAAAACTTCTTGCATGAGCGTCAGTCCACGCCTCCGCTTTTTGATGATGTCTGGCAGCGTCCTGTGCTGACACAGCCTGTCGCCATCAAAGTGGTGTGTGATTTCGCCAATGCGGTCCATGCGATCAAATTTTTTGATGCAGGCGATGTACAGGCCAATGGGTTTCAAACCGTCGAAGACGACTCACCTGGGCAAACCTACACAGAATCGGGGGCTTCCTACATGGGATTCGCCACCTGTGCTGTGACTGCCGCAGGCATGGCGAGTACTGAACAGTATCCCATCGCCTTCACGGGCGACGGCTCTTTCATGATGAACCCGCAAGCACTGATCAGTGCCGTTGAGCATGGCGCGCGCGGCACCATCGTGATCTTTGACAATCGGCGAATGGCCGCCATATCGAGTTTGCAGCACGCACAGTACGGACAAGACTTCTGTACCAACGATGCTGTTGCCGTTGATTACGTCCAATTGGCTGCTAGCGTCAAGGGCGTCCAGGCACTTTGGGGTGGTGAAGACGTCACATCACTTCGCGAAGCATTGAAGCGCGCCCATACCCATACTGGCTTATCAGTGGTTCATGTGCCAGTGTATGCAGGCGAGCGCCCAGAAGGTGGGCTAGGTGCTTATGGTTCTTGGAATGTAGGTAACTGGTGCGATGACGTTCAACAGCGCTACCTGTCCTCCCTTGTGTAGCACATTAAATTAAAAGGCATGACTATGAAGCGCGACAATCTGGGCTTATACAGCGGCTATGGCCTTTTCATCAACGGTCAATGGTGCAGTGCCACCGGAGGCGAGACAAGAGAAGTCATTGATCCAACCAATGAAGAGGTCATCGGTTTTATTCCAGTTGCAACACGCTCCGATATTGACGCGGCTGTCAACGCTGCCCATACGGCGTTTCGCACATGGCGTCATACATCGCCTTGGGAACGATCAGCACTTTTACACCGCACTGCAGCTATTATCCGTGAACGCGTCGAGCAAAGTGCACACCTGATGTCATCAGAGACTGGCAAGCCTCTTGCACAGTCTCGCGGTGAGCTCAATGATGCCGCTGACCAGTTTGATTGGTACGCGGGCGAAA
>CAJCDH010000294.1 GCA_903961095.1 uncultured Burkholderiales bacterium
AGCATCGGAGCAATCGCCCGGGCGATTTGGAAATGCTCACAGTCTCTTGGGGCACTTGGATGCCAATGTCATTTCTAATTTAATCACTACCACCGCTGACGTGGTGCTCGTGATGGACGAGAATGGTTTCATTGAAGACGCCGCATTTGCCAACCAAGAACTGCTCAGCATTGGTCGAGCGCATTGGGTTGGCAAGCCTTGGGGGCAAACAGTCACCGAGGAAAGTCGGACCAAGGTCAACGCCTTGCTTAGAGACATGGGCAGCGACAAGAGTACCAAATGGCGTCAGCTCAACCAATCGGCTGATAATGGCACCGACCTGCCTTTGTCCTATTCGGTCATCACCGTACCCTCGGGCAAAACAGATGGCCGTGTTCGTGCATTGGCCTTTGGCCGTGATCTGCGTCCCCAAGCTGCACTTCAACAAAAAGTGCTCAATGCGCAACGCGCCATGGAGCGAGACTACTGGCACCTTAAAAACGTTGAGACACGTTACCGCTTGTTGTTTCAGGTTTCCTCTGAGGCCATGCTCATTCTCAATGCAGACACTGAAAAGTTAGAAGACAGCAACCCTGCTGCTTTTGAGTTGCTAGGCGGCGACCTGCATAAATCGGGCTGGTCCATTGCTTCCAGTCTGGACAAAGCCAGTTCGAATGCCTTGAGCAAAGCGTTTGCAGAACTGCTCGCCAGCGGCCAATCAAGCCCTGTCGCTTTAACCCTGCCGCAAGGGGGCATCAAAGCACTGGCGCATGTTTCACTTTTCCGTCAAGAAAAGTCGGCTCACTTCCTGATCCGCCTTATTCCAAACCAGACGCGCGCCGCATTGTCTGCAACCAATCAAACAAGGCAATTGTTGTCAGAGGTCATGGAGAGTGCACCCGACGCATTGGTTGTCACCGACCTGAATGGCGTTGTCCTTTCAGCCAATCGCTCCTTTTTGCAATTGGCCCAAGTCAGCAACGAAGCACTGGTTCAAGGCGAACCGCTTGACCGTTGGCTGGGTCGGGCTGGCGTGGACATGAAAGTCCTGATGTCTAATTTGAAGCAGCGCGATGTTGTCAGGTTGTTTGCAACCCGCATGCGGGGTGATCTTGGCTCTGCCACTGAGGTTGAAATTTCTGCTGTGTCAGTCATAAGCGGTGAGCAACCCTGTTTGGGATTCACCATCCGAGACATCAGCTTGCGCTTGGGCGTAGAGGCCAAATCCAGCAATGACGTGTTTCGCTCAAAAGGCCAAATGACCGAACTGGTAGGCCGTGTTCCGCTCAAAGACATTGTGAGCGAAACCACCGATCTGATTGAGCAAATGTGCATCGAAGCGGCGCTTGAACTGACTGGCGACAATCGCTCTTCTGCCGCAGAAATGCTGGGTCTTTCACGTCAAAGCTTGTACGTCAAGTTGCGACGCTTTGGCATCAACGTTCCAGAAAACGATACAGAAGCTTAATCGCTTCCATTTTTCTGATGCGCTTTTCCTACAGCGCTCTAAGTGGAAACCATAGAATGTGTAAATTTAACTTGACACTTGCATGTGTCATGCGTAAAAACACTTTTTATGGCCCTCCCGCAACTCTCCGCAGTCACTGAGTTATTCAAACCCATCACTTGGTTCCCGCCAATGTGGGCGTTTGCTTGCGGTGTGATCGCCTCCGGCGTTGCCATGGATGGCAAATGGTTGTTGGCCATCATCGGCGTTGCCTTGGCTGGCCCCTTTGTTTGCGCCACCAGTCAGGCAGTGAATGATTGGTTTGACCGACATGTCGATGCCATCAACGAACCCCAACGTCCTATTCCTTCAGGTCGCATGCCAGGCCGATGGGGCCTGTACATCGCCATTCTGTGGACCTTGGTCTCTTTGGGTGTGGCCAGCCTCTTAGGCCCCTGGGGCTTTGGTGCTGCGGTGGTCGGATTGATGTTGGCGTGGGCCTACAGCGCACCCCCTTTTCGATTGAAAGAAAACGGCTGGTGGGGCAATGCCGCTTGCGGCATCAGCTACGAAGGCATTGCATGGACCACCGGCGCCGCCGTCATGGCAGGCGGCCAAATGCCGGACAAACGTTCTTTGTTGCTGGCACTTCTGTACAGCATCGGCACTCACGGCATCATGACTTTGAATGACTTCAAAGCAGTGCAAGGCGATCGCCAAATGGGCGTGCGCTCGCTGCCAGTGCAACTGGGCGTTCAATCGGCGGCGGGCGTGGCCTGTTGGTTCATGGGCCTGCCTCAAGTGGTGGTGATCATTTTGCTATTTGCATGGGGCTGCCCCTCGCAAGCTTTGGCTGTGGCTGCCCTGCTGGGCATTCAGCTTTTGATGATGGATTATTTTTTGACGCGTGTGGTTCAACGCGCCCTTTGGTACAGCGGTTTTGGTGTGCCGTTTTTTGTCGCAGGCATGATGGTCAGTGCCTTTGCCCTGCGCGGTTTAATTTCTTAAGGTGATGACATGAGCTCAATAGAAACATTCGATGTAGTGGTGGTGGGCGGTGGTCCTGCAGGTGCTACTGCAGCGCACACCTTGGCTAAAAGAGGGCATTCGGTCTTGTTGCTTGACCGAGCAGGCCGCATCAAACCTTGTGGCGGCGCCATACCGCCGCGTCTCATTAAAGACTATGACATTCCAGATCATTTGCTGGTGGCCAAAGCCCAGTCTGCGCGCATGATTGCGCCCAGCAACCACGGCGTTGACATCCCGATCGACAACGGCTTTGTGGGCATGGTTGACCGCGCCGAATTTGACGAGTGGTTGCGCGTACGCGCCGCCAACGCAGGCGCCGTGAGGCGCATTGGCACCTTTGAAAAATTAACACGCGACGAAGACGGTGTGAGCGTTTTGCATTTTGAAGCCCGTGAGCACCAACAACGTGGCGGGGGCAAACCGGCCATGGTGAAGGCGCGCACCATCATTGGTGCTGATGGCGCCAAATCACAAGTGGCAAGGCATGCAGGTGTCACAGGTGCTGCCGAAACGCAATATGTGTTTGCGTACCATGAGATTGTAAAAGCGCCAGCCATCAAGCCCGCGGGCTATGACGGCACGCGCTGCGATGTGTATTACCAAGGCAAGTTATCACCCGACTTTTACGGCTGGGTGTTTCCCCACGGCGATACCTTGAGCATTGGCACAGGCAGTGCCGATAAAGGTTTCTCTCTGCGCAATGCCGTTGGCGAATTGCGCCAAGCTTCTGGTCTGGGCGACAGCGAAGTGCTAAGGCGAGAAGGCGCGCCTTTGCCCATGAAGCCTTTGAAGAAATGGGACAACAACCGCGACGTGGTCTTGGCAGGTGATGCAGCCGGTGTGGTGGCCCCCGCATCAGGCGAGGGCATTTACTACGCCATGTACAGCGGTGAATTGGCGGCCTACGCAGTAGAAAAGGTATTGCACACAGGCGACGCCAAGAATTTGCAAATGGCACGCAAGCAATTCATGAAAGAGCATGGCACGGTGTTCACAGTGCTGGGCATCATGCAATGGTTTTGGTACAGCAGCGAAAAGCGGCGCGAACGCTTTGTCAAAATTTGTGAAGACCGCGATGTGCAGCAACTCACGTTTGAGTCTTACATGAACAAAAAGCTGGTGCGCAAAAAACCCATGGCGCACGTGAAGATTTTCTTCAAAGACATGGCGCACTTGTTGGGCTTGGCGAAAGTGTGAACCTCGAAGATATTTACCAATCGACCTTGGTGGTTGACATTGCGATTGGCTTCATCGTGATAGAAACTTTAGTTTTGTGGGTCTTTCACCAAATCACAGGGCGCGGTTTGGTGGTTCAAGATGTTTTGTTGACCATCCTTTCGGGCTTGTCGCTCATGCTCGCTTTGCGCTGTGCACTCACACCTGGATTCTGGCCTGGCATGGCTTTATTTTTAATCACGGCGGGCTTAGCCCACGGGGCTGATTTGCGCGCACGCGCTAAAGCCAAAAGAGATGACTACTGACGCGCTATTGAATGCGCCTGCCAGGCATCGTGTCTTGGTATTGGGCGCCACAGGCACCATTGGTCAAGCCGCCGTCAAATCTTTGCTGCGCGAAGGCCACGAGGTGGTTTGCTTCATTCGCGCTAAGGCAGGCGTGAATGGCAAACTCTCATTGCAAGATTGGGAGGCCAAACTGCCCGGCGCTATTTTTCGCACAGGCGATGTAACCGATTTAAATTCTCTGACCCAAGATGGTTTTGCAGGTGAGCACTTTGACACACTCCTGTCTTGTTTGGCCTCTCGTACCGGCAATCCCAAAGATGCTTGGGCCATTGACCACGCAGCACACATGTTGGCCCTGCAAGTGGCGCAAGCATCAGGTGTGAAGCACTTTGTGTTGCTGTCGGCTATTTGCGTGCAAAAACCTTTGCTCGCCTTTCAGAATGCCAAACTTGCCTTTGAGGACGCTTTGGTGAAATCGGGTATGCGCTATGCCATCGTCAGGCCCACTGCATTTTTCAAATCGCTGTGCGGCCAAATTGAACGAGTTCGAAAGGGCAAAGCTTTTTTGTTGTTTGGCAATGGCCAATTGACTGCCTGCAAACCCATCAGCGATCAAGATCTGGGCAACTACTTGGCGCAATGTGTGACCGACCCTGCACTGCACAACCGAATTTTGCCTATTGGGGGACCCGGCCCCGCCATCACCCCCCTGCAGCAAGGCGAATATTTGTTTTCATTGTTAGGACAAACGCCCAAGTACAGCCATGTGCCAGTCAAGATGATGGATGTCATGATCGGCACCCTGTCTTTGTTGGGTTACCTCATTCCACCTTTGGCCAACAAAGCCGAATTGGCACGCATTGGACGCTACTACGCCACCGAATCGATGTTGGTCTGGAATGAAGCCGACGGCCGCTACGATGCCGACGCAACGCCTTCCACAGGCCAAGAAACCCTGTGGGATTGCTATCAAGCTTTGGTTAGCGGTAAAACGTCCTTAGAACGCGGCGATCACGCCGTTTTTTGACAGTCCCTGATTCAAGGCTTGATCGATAGCTGCTGGGCGTCCAAAAATTGCAACAAAGCTGCCAGGCCTTTTTCTGGTTGTTCTTCCTGCAACAGATGCCCTAATTTGGGAACGATGACAGTGGTGGAATTCAATAAAACACCCGCATAGCTCTGAGCGTTGCTATTTGGAATCATCTGGTCTAACTCACCCCACAAAAGCAGCGTTTTTGCCTTAATTTTCCTTAGTCGGGGCACAGGATCTGTGTAAACGGTTTGATTGGATCTGTCTAAGATGGCACCCCGCACTCCGGGTGCTCTGAGCATGTCGTAATAACGATTGAGCAAAACTTCATTCAAGGCTTTAGTATTGGCAAACGCCGGTTCAATCGACTTTTGAACGAAGTACTTGGGCAAACAATATTTGATGAGACCCATGACAGCAGGAACCTCATAAGGTTTGCTGCCAATGTCCTTGGCTTCAGGAAAACCATCTGGTGCCATGAGCACCAATGCTTGCACGCGGTCAGCTTGCGATGCTGCCAAAGACCACGCCATTTTTCCGCCCATCGAGTGGCCTATGACGGAGAACTTGTTTAAACCTAGCTGATCGGCAAAATGGGTGAGGATGGCGACATCTTTTTCCTCAGAATAGTCACGCAATGGACTAGCACCTGTCAGGCCAAAGCCTGGCAAATCAAGCCTGATCACCCGATATGTTGGGTCTAACTTCATAGCCCATTCATCCCAGGTTTGCAAGCTTGAACCGAAACCATGCAACAACAACAAAGCTGGTGCTTCTTTGGGGCCAGAATCTTTGTAATGGACCGTCAAACCATCAACTTCAATCCTTTGCAGTTTGGCAGTCCCATAACGCTTTTCCAGTTCGGTGAGCTTGATGTCGGGCGTCCAAAGGCCATACAAAAGAAGCGCTAGCAAAGCAAGGCCAAGACTGAATCCGAGTGTTTTTAACATGTGATAACTTCCACGACTGAAACCTTTCTGTCTTTCATGGCCATCAGCTGTTTTCTTAGAATGTGTCATGGTTTCACGAAGGGTCTTAATTTAACGGCATTTGACAAATCGTCAAGTTAAATTGACACTTTGTGGGATCTAAAAAATACATCCGTTTGTATGGCGACATTTTTTGCTGAGTCGGCTGCTGTTGAAATTGCTTCAAAAAACAATTAGTCCACACCCTATTTTTCAAAGAACATTTTGATGACAACACCTTTTCCACTCAGTCGCCCCCGTCGTTTACGCCGTGATGATTTCAGCCGCAGGTTGGTTCGTGAAAACGCTTTGAGCGTGAACGACTTGATTTATCCGGTTTTTGTTTTAGAAGGTGAAAACAGACGCGAACCTGTGGCTTCCATGCCTGGCGTTGAACGCGTGAGCCTTGACTTGTTGCTGAATGTGGCCAAAGAGTGTGTGAGCTTAGGCATTCCTGTGATGGCTCTCTTTCCTGTTATCAGCAGCCACTTAAAAACGCCTGACGGCAAGGAAGCCACCAACCCGCGAGGCCTCATTCCGCAGGTGGTTGCCAGCCTTAAAAAGAATTTCCCCACTCTGGGCATCATGACCGACATTGCACTCGACCCCTACACAAGTCACGGTCAAGATGGACTGCTGGATGAATCTGGTTACATCATGAACGACCTCACCGTTGAGGTTTTGAAACAGCAGGCACTGACCCATGCCGCAGCAGGCGTTGACATCGTTGCACCTAGCGACATGATGGATGGCCGAATTGGCGCAATCCGTCAGAGCCTAGAAGATCATGGCCATATTCACACCCGCATCATGGCTTACAGCGCCAAGTACGCCAGTGCTTTTTACGGCCCGTTTCGAGATGCAGTGGGTTCAGCAGCCAACCTGGGCAAGAGCGATAAAAAAACATACCAAATGGACCCCGGCAACTCAGACGAGGCTTTGCGAGAAGTGGCTTTGGACATTGCAGAAGGTGCCGACATGGTCATGGTCAAACCAGGTATGCCCTACTTGGACATCGTGCGCCGTGTCAAAGACGAATTCAAAGTTCCGACCTTTGCATACCAGGTGTCGGGTGAATATGCCATGCTCAAAGCGGCTGCCCAAAATGGTTGGCTCGATCACGATGCGGTGATGATGGAAAGTTTGCTGGCCTTCAAACGCGCAGGCGCTGATGGCATCCTGACCTACTTCGCCATAGATGCTGCTAAAAAATTGGCACAGAACAATTAAATCTAAATTTTTTATGACTTCCAAAATTATCATAGCGACCCGTGAGAGTCGACTGGCTTTGTGGCAAGCCAATCATGTCAAGCAATTGCTAGAGGCACAAGGGCATGAAGTCTCCCTCTTGGGAATGACCACCATGGGCGATCAAATTCTGGATCAACCTCTTAGCAAGGTGGGTGGAAAGGGTTTGTTCATCAAAGAGTTGGAAGTTGCACTGTTGGAAGGTGCTGCACACATTGCCGTTCACTCTTTGAAAGATGTTCCCATGGATATGCCAGAAGAATTTGACCTGGCTTGTATTCTTGAACGCGAAGACCCCCGTGATGCATGGGTCTCTCCACATTTTGAAAGCCTAGAATCTTTGCCACCTGGCGCAGTTGTAGGCACATCTAGTTTGCGCCGCACCGTCTTACTGCAAGCTCTTCGCCCTGACCTTCAAATTGCAGCACTGCGAGGCAACTTAGACACACGACTTCGAAAACTAGACGAGGGCCAATATGCTGGCATCGTTTTGGCCACAGCTGGCTTGAAACGACTCGGCTTGCATGATCGAATTCGTCAATCCTTTTCTCTCGACACCATGATTCCAGCTGCAGGGCAAGGCGCAATTGGCATTGAGATTTGCGCCAATCGGCCAGAGCTGGCGCAAATTTTGTCCAAACTCAACGACCTCTCTACGGCCGTTCGGGTCTACGCAGAAAGAGGCGTTAGCAGAACCATGGGGGGCAGCTGCTCAATGCCATTGGCAGCTCATGCTAGGCTTGATGGCAATACATTGTCGATTCGCGCCGCTTGGGGCGATCCGCAAAATCCAAAGGCTCCTCTGGTTCACGCAGAAGATCAGTGCCAAATCGATATGCACTCAAGTCATGCCCTTGACCAGGCCAGTCACTTAGGTGTGTTGGTCGCTCACAAACTCATTGCTCAGGGTGCAATGAAAGCGGTACAGTCGTGACATTAACTTCTGTGCATTCATGAACAAACCTACTTTCAGCCAACCGCTTAACAACCCTGTCACACAGGACGCCGTGGCCAGTTTTTCCAAGGCATCCGACCCTCGCTTGGCCGAAGTCATGGGACTTTTGGTGAAGCATTTACATGCGTTTGTCGATGAGTCCAAATTAAGCAAAGCCGAATGGCTCCAAGGCTTGGCATTTCTAACGGCTGCGGCCCAAATCACCGACCACGAACGCAATGAATTTAGCTTGTTCTCAGACATCATGGGCATCTCCTCCATGGTCGATGTGGTGTCCCAACCGCCTGGCGGCACACCCAGCAGCGTGCTAGGTCCATTTCACAACCATGATTCACTGATTCAAGCCAATGGCAGTGACCTTACAAAGGCGCAAGCAGGCGAGCGAGTTTGGTTGCATGGCCAAGTTTTGGATGTTCATCAAAACCCCATTCCCAATGCTCAAATCGATTTTTGGCAAAACGCAGACAACGGCTTGTATCCCGCACAAGATTCGGCTCAAGACCCACAAAATTTGCGCTGCAAAATCAACTGTGATGCTTTAGGTCGTTTCAATTTACTCACCATCCGCCCACATCCTTACACGGTTCCCACAGATGGGCCAGTGGGTGCTTTATTGGCCGCTAGCAACAGAGGCATTTGGCGTCCGGCCCATTTCCACATCATCGTGAGTGCACCTGGGTATGTTGGTTTGGTCACCGAACTATTTCCATCTGGCTCAGACTACCTCCACAACGACACCGTCTTTGGAGTGAGGCCTGGCCTGATTGTGGACATCAAAGATTGCAACGATCAAGATGTTGCAAAACGATTTGGTTTGACAGCGCCATTCAAAGAAGTGGCATTTGATTTTTCATTGGTCCAACAAACAAGTGCTAGTTAAATTAAATTTTAAGGAGATCTATCCGTGCTTCATTCTTTCAAAGTATTTTTGAGCTTGGCGCTACTCGGCGGCCTCCACCTTTCGAGCTGGGCTCAAACTGAGTGGCCAAAAGCCAAGCCTGTGACGCTTGTGGTGGCCTTTGCACCTGGCGCATCATCAGACATTGTTGCTCGGTCCTTGACGCAAAAATTAAATGAGCTCACAGGCGGTAATTTCATTGTTGAAAACAAAGGGGGTGCAGGTGGCAACATCGCCTCCAATCAAGTTAAACGATCAGCACCCGATGGCTATACCATTTTGGTTCACAGCGTGGCCTTTGCTGTCAATCCATCGCTGTATGCAGATGCTGGGTACGATGCCCTCAAAGACTTTGTGCCAGTAGCCTTGGGTCCCAAAACGCCCAATATCTTTACTGTCAATCCCAGTGTGGCTGCCAAAACACTGCCAGAGCTGGTGGAGGCCGCCAAGAAAAGCCCCTTCAATTACGCATCATCAGGTATTGGAACTACCACCCACCTGTCCATGGAGCGCCTCAAAATGGCGGCCAAAGTAGATATCGTTCATGTGCCCTATCAACCAGCTGCTGCCGTCAATGCGGTTGTTGCAGGCCATACGCAAATTGCATCGACCTCCATGCCCCCTGCCGTGCCCATGATCAAGTCGGGCAAGCTCAGAGCGATTGCAGTGACCAGTGCCACTCGCTCACCCTTGTTGCCCGAGGTGCCTTCCATCACAGAGTTTGGTTACAAAGAATTTGACGACTACACATGGTTTGGTTTTTTTGCACCAGCTGGCACGCCAGCCGATGTGGTGACCAAACTCAATGCAGCCATTAACCGCGCCATGGCTGCGGCTGAAGTGGTCGAGCGTTTTGGGCAGTTAGGCATGTCTAGCAGCCCCAACAACACGCTTGAGTTCAGTAATTTCTTAAAAGCTGAAGTACCCAAGTGGGCTGCCGTGGTGAAAAGCTCTGGCGCCAAAGCCGACTGAGCTCAAGACCCTCACTCACCAAAATTTAGCGGCAAGCCCACGTAGTTTTCGGCCATCGTGCGCGAGCCTGCTTCGCTGTGAATGAGGTAGTTGAGCTCTGCCTCTTGAAAACGCTGGCCAATTTCGCCTTGGTCTGGAAAACGGTGCATCAAGCTGGTGAACCACCAAGAGAATCGCTCTGCGCGCCAGATTCGAGCCAAACAACGAGTGGAATAGTGATCAATACCCGAGTGCGATTTTTCGACGCATGCTTCAATGAGGGCGTCCGACAAATACTTCACATCGGTTGCCGCCAAGTTCAAACCCTTTGCGCCAGTGGGCGGCACAATGTGCGCAGCATCGCCTGCCAAGAACAAAGTGCCAAAACGCATTGGCTCGGTCACAAAACTGCGCAACGGCGCTATGCTTTTTTCAATGCTGGGGCCAGTGACCAAATGCTCGCCGGCTTCAGGGTCGAGTCGAAGGCGCAACTCCTGCCAAAAGGCATCGTCAGACCACTGCTCTACCTTATCGGTTAAAGGCACTTGCAAATAGTATCGGCTGCGCGTGGTGCTGCGTTGTGAGCACAGTGCAAAGCCACGGTGGCTATTGGCATAAATGAGTTCTTCGTGCACCGGCGGTGTATCAGACAGCACGCCGAGCCAACCGAAGGGGTACACCTTTTCAAATTCTTGGATTGACTTGCTTGGCACGCTGGCTCGGCAAACGCCATGAAAGCCGTCGCAACCCGCAATGAAGTCGCATGACAAGCTAATGCGCTGACCGTCTTTTTCGTAAGAGACACTTGGATGGTCTGTGTCGAAATCGTGGATGCTCACGTCATTGGCTTCATAAATGGTTGTAAGCCCTGTCGCTTGACGCGCTTCCATCAAATCTTTGGTCACCTCTGTCTGCCCATAAACCATCACCTTTTGGCCTCCAGTCAGACCCGCCAAGTCGATGCGATGCCGCTCACCCTTGAACAGCAGATCAAAGCCCGTGTGGACCAATCCTTCTTGATTCAAGCGTTGGTCGACGCCGGCTTGCGCCAAAACATCTAAGGTAACTTGCTCTAAAACACCGGCACGAATTCGACTCAGTACATAGTCAGCGCTTTGCCGTTCCACAATGACGGTATCAACGCCAGCTTTGTAAAGAAGCTGTCCTAACAACAAGCCCGAAGGGCCTGCACCCACAATGACTACTTGCGTCCGCATCTCTGATCTCCCTAATTTTGGCATTGTGGCTAGCTTACGTCCTGCAGAATTTAGTGCAAGCAGAGATTGACACCCCTGCACGATGAGTAGGATTTCAGATTCACCTAAATTGGTGAATGAATGGCTGCCCTTGCTGCAGCAAACTGCTCAGAGCTTAAGGCTTCTGATCTGACGTGAGTTGTAACCTGAAATTTTCGAAGGCCTCAATTTTATTTGCCCGCAATAGCGACGAGTTCAACTTCGAATTGAAGTGTGGCATTGGGCGGTATAACGCCCCCTGCGCCACGTGACCCATAGGCAATGGCTGGTGGACAAGTTAACTTGGCCTTGCCACCTACCTTCATCAATTGCACCCCTTCAGTCCAGCACGGAATGACACCATTCAAAGGAAATTCAATGGCTTGATTGCGCTTGTAAGAACTGTCGAATTCCTTACCATCTGGAAAAATACCGCGGTAGTGCACTTTGACTTTGTCTGAGGCCATGGGGCTGCTGCCCTGTCCATCTTGCAAGGACCTAAACACCAAGCCCGAAGCCGTGACTTTGGCACCAGGCTCCTTCGCTGCGGCTTGAGCAAATTCGTTTTGCGCCCAAACAGGCGACAAGGTGTAGGCGAAAAGACCCAGTGCCATTAAAAAACGTTTGGTGAAGTTCAAGATAGTGCTCACTTTTCAGTCAATTAAAATTTCAAGCGCATCATACCTTTTTGCGGTCTCAAGCAAAGCTTCGTTGCGCTTCTACCTGAGATCAAGCACCTTCTCAGCATCTACCCATCTAACGCGATGGTCTACATAGTAGCCCCCGTATTCGGTGTACTTCAGAACGGCGCACTGGCAGGTCGTGCATTATTATGATGGTAAGCACGCTCGACAGCCACCTTGAAGGGCTGCATAGAAAGGCCTCACCAATCAATGCGGGTGGTTTTTTGGCGAATCAATTTTTACTTGCTATTTAGGATGACCCTCAGTTATATGCCACACCTCCCCACTCCAGAACTCAAATTCTTTGCCGATCTATCGGTGGAAGTCGACAAACCCATCGAAGTTGGCCAAACACTTCACGGCAAACGGCGAGTCATTCCTATTTTGGGCGGTTCTGCAACAGGCAATGGGTGGACTGCACGCGTGTTGCCTGGCGGCGCAGATTTTCAGCTCATTGTGAACGAGCAAATGGCTGAACTGGATGCACGCTATGCTTTAGAAACCGATGCAGGCGACTTGATTTATGTGCAAAACAGCGCTATCCGCACTGCCTCCCCTGATGTCATGGCCAAGCTTTTGAAAGGCGAAGTGGTCAACCCCGAATCGGTTTACTTTCGCTGCATGCCGCGATTTGAAACTTCATCTTCAGCGCTTGGTTGGATCAGCGAACGCATGTTCATTGGCACCGGCGCCAGACACCCTGATCGAGTGGTCATGAGATTCTTTGAAGTGAACTGATCACTGCTCCATCAGCTTTAAGCGCCGCACAGTAAAAAAACCCGACCGCAAAATGCGATCGGGTTTTTTGTTAGGAGGATTCAAGTTTGCAATTTTTCAAGATTGCAAACTTTGTACCCTTAGTGCATTGCAGTACCTTGTGAGGTAGAACCGTCAAAGCTTGGGAAGCGGACGTTCTCTACCAATTCCTGAACTTCTTGGTCAGGCGCTTTGGTCAGTAGCGAAACAATGATGATCACGGCAAAACCGAGCGGCACACCGAAGATACCAGCAGAGATAGGCGCGATGTCCCACCATGTGTTGGCCTTCAAGATTTCAGGTGTGAGTGAACCATTGTGGAACAAGCCGTACATCCAAGGATGTGTCTTGACCATGTAGTAGAACGAAATGCCCAAACCAGCCAGCATGCCCAACGAAGCGCCCCACTTGTTGGCACGCTTCCAGAAGATGCCAAGGGTCAACGCTGGGAAGAAAGCTGCTGCTGCAAACGAGAATGCCGCAGACACCAGGAACAGAATGTCGGCCATCCGTAAGGATGCAACATAAGCAGCAGCCAGCGCAACGAACACCAAAATAACTTTGGAGAGCGCCACACGGCGGCTAGCCGATGCATTGGGATCAATCACTTTGTAGTACAAGTCGTGCGACAAAGCATTGGCAATGGTCAACAACAAGCCGTCAGCAGTGGACAAAGCCGCAGCCAAACCACCTGCCGCAACCAAACCAGAAATCACGAAAGGCAAGCCGCCAATTTCAGGCGTGGCCAACACCACAATGTCACCGCCTAAGCGAATTTCTGCCAACTGCAAAATACCATCTTTGTTGATGTCAGACACGGCCATCAGTGTGGGGTCCACCACATTCCAGCGCGCAATCCACCCCGGCAACTGATCCATCGGCGTACCGACCAGTAGCGTGTAGATGTCGAACTTCACCAACACCGCCAAGGCAGGCGCAGTGAAGTACAGCAATGAAATGAAGAACAAAGACCATGCCACTGACTCACGAGCTTCACGCACCGAAGGCACGGTGTAGAAGCGCATCAGAATGTGCGGCAAAGCGGCCGTACCAATCATCAAGCAGAAAACCAATGCCAAGAAGTTCTTCCGTGAAACGTCTCTGGCAGCGTCATCTTTGCCAGGGAATGGTTCAGCATGTCGCAAGGGTGGCGCTGCACGGGCCGTGTTGGTCGTGCGGGCAGCGGTGTAAGCGGCCTTGGCAGCAGCTTCATCTTTTGGCAAAGCAGCAACAGCAGCTGTAGCCGCCTTGATTTCAGCTTCAGGTGCGTTAGCAGCTTTCAGTTCTTCCAGCTTTTTGGTGGCAGCTTCTCTGTCAGCAGCCAAAGCGGCAGGAACATCTTTCAGTTTTTCAGCGGCTGCATCAGCGCGTGATTTGAAGATACCGCGAACTTCAAGTTCTTTGGGATCTTTCAGCAACTGCTCTTCTTTGGCAGTCACTTTTTCAAGCAGGTAGCCATAGGCGATTTGAGGCACTGGATTGTTGGTGTGCTTCACCGACAGCCAGACCACTGGGATCATGTAGGCCACGATCAAGATCAGGTATTGAGCCACCTGAGTCCAGGTTACTGCGCGCATACCGCCCAAAAATGAGCAGACCAAAATACCGGCCAAGCCCACATACACCCCCACATCAAAGGACAAACCTGTGAGGCGAGCAGTGATCAAGCCAACGCCAAAAATTTGGGCAACCACATAAACGAAGGACACCAAGATGGCAGCGAAGACGCCAATCAAGCGAGCCATGTTGCCGCCGTAGCGAGCGCCCAAGAAGTCGGGAATGGTGAACTGGCCAAATTTACGCAGGTAAGGGGCCAAGAACAAGGCCACCAAACAGTAGCCACCGGTCCAGCCCAAAATGAAGGCCAAACCACCATAACCTGTCAGGTAAAGCGTACCGGCCATACCAATGAAGGATGCCGCTGACATCCAGTCGGAGCCTGTGGCCATGCCGTTGTAGATGGCTGGCACACGGCGTCCAGCCACATAGTATTCAGCCGCATCGTTGGTGCGACTCATCACACCAATGCCGCCATACAAAAGCACCGTGGCTGCCAAGAAAGCATAGCCAATGTACTCTTTGGGCATGCCCATTTGCTCAAGCACGCCAAGCACAATCACGAAGGCTGCGAAGCCGACGCCGTAGAAAATGAAAACTTTGTTCAGCGATTGCTGAAACTGGCCTTGGG
>CAJCDH010000295.1 GCA_903961095.1 uncultured Burkholderiales bacterium
AAGTTAGGCTTCATCAGCTTTGGTGGCCCTGCAGGTCAGATTGCCCTCATGCATGAAGAACTGGTGGTGCGCAGGAAGTGGCTTTCGGAAAAACGTTTTTTACACGCACTCAATTACTGCATGGTGCTGCCCGGTCCTGAAGCGCAACAACTGGCCACGTACATCGGTTGGTTGATGCACAAAACGCGAGGTGGCATCACCGCAGGTGTCTTGTTTGTATTACCGTCGCTGTTCTTGTTGATTGGCTTGTCATGGCTTTACATCGCTTACGGTCAGGTCACTTGGGTGGCCGGTTTGTTCTATGGCATCAAGCCCGCCATAGCTGCCATCGTCCTACAAGCGGCTCACAGAATTGGCTCTCGAGCTCTGAAAAACAATTTGCTTTGGGCCATAGCGGCGGCCAGTTTCTTGGCCATCTTTGCTTTGAATATGCCCTTTCCTATCATCGTCCTGGCTGCTGCCACCATTGGTTTTGTAGTCGGCAGACTTTCACCTGATTCATTTCAGATGGGTGGCAGTCACTCTGCTACTGCTATCTCTTCAGGTACTTTCTTGATCGACGATGACACGCCAACGCCGCCTCATGCCATGTTGACTTGGAAGCGCTTGTTGCAAGTCTTGTTGGCAGGTGCCGTATTGTGGCTCTTGCCTATGGGTTTGTTGGTCATGCAAAACGGGTGGGATCACACCTACACACAAATGAGTTGGTTTTTTACCAAGGCAGCACTCTTAACATTTGGCGGTGCTTATGCCGTGTTGCCTTATGTGTACCAAGGCGCAGTCGAACAGTTTGGCTGGGTCACGGCTGCTCAAATGATGGATGGCTTGGCTTTAGGCGAAACCACACCGGGGCCACTCATCATGGTGGTGGCCTTTGTGGGTTTTGTGGGTGCTTATTCACAAGCCTTGCTAGGGCCAGACTATGTGTTTTTAGCGGGCGCGTTGGCGGCCATGCTGGTGACATGGTTCACTTTTTTACCATCGTTTATTTTTATCTTGGCTGGCGGGCCGTTTGTGGAAAGCACACAAAATAATTTGAAATTCACGGCACCTTTGACAGCCATCACTGCGGCAGTGGTGGGGGTGATTGTGAATTTGGCTTTGTTCTTTGGCTATCACACGCTTTGGCCGCAAGGCTTTGGTGGGTCCTTTGATATACCTTCTGCCATCATTGCCTTGGGAGCTGCCGTTGCACTGCTCAAATTCAAGCGCAATGTGATTCATGTCATTGGGGTTTGTGGGTTGATTGGCATTGGCTTGCTATACGCGGTGAAGTAAATCATTGAAAAATACAAAATAATTTTTTGTGTCGCTCAATTTAGGAACAAACTTGCGCTTCATCAAATGGAGTCCTAATGACTACTTGGCAAGTAAAAACTACTGAAAATCAGTTGCGCAAGATTGACAAAGCTGCTCAAACTCAAGGGCCTCAATTTCTCGTGGAACAAGCTAAAATGACTGCGGTTTTATTGTCAAATGATTGTGATGAATCATTGACAAAAAAATCAAAGATACTTTACGACTTTCTAATTTACTCACCGCTCGCAGAAGCCGAAGATGTCTCTTTTGAAAGAGATAAAAGCTTAACCCGAGAGGTCTCCATTTAATCAAACAAAACAATGACCAAAGAATTCGACATCGTGGTGCACGGCGCCACTGGCTTTACGGGCCGCCTCATTGCAGAGTATTTACTCACCCGCTCAGACACCGGCCTCACATGGGCCATGGGTGGCCGCAGCCTAGACAAACTACAAGCCGTCAGAGACGAAATTGGCGCGCCAGCTTCCACCCCCTTGGTGGTCATTGAAAGCAGCGACGAAGCTTCTTTGAAATCTCTCATGTCCAAAACCCGTTTGGTCATTTCAGCCGTTGGACCCTACCAGTTGTACGGCAACGAATTGATCAAGGCTTGCGCCGAATCAGGGGTTGATTATGTCGACTTGTGCGGCGAACCCGCATGGATGCGCCACATGATTGACCAGCACCAAGCCAAGGCAGAAAAAAGTGGCGCTCGCTTGGTCTTCTCTTGCGGCTTTGATTCCAGCCCATTCGACTTGGGCGTGCTCATGGCACAAGAAGAAATGACGAAGCGTTTTGGCAAGCCCGCACAGCGTGTGCGCGGCCGCGTTCGCAAAATGAAGGGCACATTTTCTGGCGGCACAGCAGCCAGCTTCAAAGCCACCATGGCTGCAGCTGCCACACAAGCTGGCGTCATTGACTTGCTCAAAAACCCCTTCTCTCTCACACCTGGCTTTGAAGGCCCGCGCCAGCCCACAGGCCACAAACCTATGTTGGACGAAGTGATGGGCTTATGGGTTGCACCCTTCATCATGGCCACCATCAACACGCGCAATGTGCACCGGTCTAACTTTTTACTGAACCATGTGTGGGGCTCCGATTTTGCTTATGACGAAATGATCGTTACCGGTCCTGGCGAAAAAGGCGAGGCCATTGCCAACGCCATTGCCCAAGACAAGAGCATGAGCGAAGACAAACTCAAACCCGGCGAAGGCCCTTCCAAAGCCGAGCGCGAAGCGGGCAGCTACGACATATTGTTCATTGCCACCAATGAACAAGGCCAATCGGTA
>CAJCDH010000296.1 GCA_903961095.1 uncultured Burkholderiales bacterium
ATCCCAGTGGTGATGGTGGACATTTCTGAAGCGGCCGTGGCGAAGGGCATTGCCACGGTTTCGGGCAGCTTAGATCGCTTGCTCAAAAAAGAAAAGATCACGGAAGCTGACAAAGCATCTGCACTGTCCAAAATTCAAGGCAGCACCCAATACGCAGACTTGCAAGATGCTGATCTGGTGATTGAAGCCGCAACTGAAAATCAAGACCTCAAAGTCAAAATTTTGAAGCAGCTCGATGCCATGCTCGCGCCCGAAGTGATCATTGCTTCCAACACATCGTCTATTTCCATCACACAGTTGGCCGCCGTGACTGCGCGTGCCGATCGTTTCATTGGCATGCACTTTTTCAACCCAGTGCCCATGATGGCCTTGGTCGAAATCATCCGTGGTTTGCAAACCAGCGACGCCACCCACGATGCCGTGCACGCCTTGGCCACGGCCCTTGGTAAAACCCCCATCACAGTGAAGAATGCACCAGGCTTTGTGGTCAACCGCATCTTGGTGCCCATGATCAACGAAGCTTTGTTTGTGTTGTCTGAAGGTTTGGCGACGCCCGATGACATCGACGCCGGCATGAAGTTGGGCTGCAACCAACCGATTGGCCCCTTGGCCTTGGCCGACATGATTGGCTTGGATGTGTGCTTGGCCGTCATGGAGGTTTATCTCAAAGAATTTGGTGACAGCAAATACCGCCCTTGCCCGCTCTTGAAAGAGTTGGTGGCAGCGGGCCGACTGGGCCGCAAAACAGGCCACGGTGTGTACCTATATTGATCTTGCGCAAGTGTGCTGCGCGAACTTGTCTTTACCCTGAATACAAGGATAGCTATGACGACGATTCACCCTGAAGGCAGCATCGACTTGGAGGTCCAAGACGGTGTGCTCTTGATTGGCATCAACCGGCCCAACAAGCGAAACGGATTCACACCCAAGATGTACCGTGAATTGGGCGAGGCATACACGCGCCTAGACGATGAGCCTGCGCTTCGCGTCGGTGTGTTGCACGCCATGGGCGAACACTTCACGGCGGGCCTAGATTTACCCACCATCGCGCCACTCATGCAGCGTGGCGAAAAAGCCGTGCCACTGGGCTTGGTTGACCCCCTTAACTTGGGCATGGAAGGCTATCGCCGCCGCACCAAGCCCATGGTCGTGGCAGTACAAGGCATCACCTACACCTTGGGCATTGAACTGATGCTGGCAGCAGACATTGTGGTGGCTGCAGACAACTGTCGTTTTTCACAATTGGAAGTTAAACGCGGCATCATGGCCACAGGCGGTGCCACCTTGCGCATGGCCGAGCGTGCGGGCATGGGCAATGCCTTGCTGCATTTGCTAACCGGTGATGAGTTCAACAGCGCAGAAGCTTTGCGTTTGAATTTTGTCCAACGTGTCGTGCCTGCGGGTGAACAACTGCAAGAAGCACTGAAGCTTGCGCAGGCCATTGCCGCCCAAGCACCCTTGGCGGTGGCCGCCACACGCCAAAGTGTTTTGAAAGCGGTTGAGCAAGGCCCCTTGGTGGCCATGCATGAATTCATCGCGGTACAAAAAACATTGTCTAACAGCGAAGACGCCAAAGAAGGCGTGCAGTCCTTCATTGAAAAACGCGCCGCAAGATTCATCGGAAAATAGCCTTGTGAAAATTGCGCTGCTGTCTGACATTCATGCCAACCTGCAGGCGCTTCATGCGTGCATGGCACATGCCAAGCTTCAGGGTGTCGATCGGTGGGCTTTGCTGGGTGACTTGGTGGGCTATGGCGGCAATCCCCAAGAGGTGGTGAATGTGGCCATGCAGTTGGCCCATGAGGGTGCTTGGGTGATACAAGGCAATCACGATGAGATGGCTGTCAAACCTGCTCAGGGCGAAGATACCATGGGCAGCATTTCTGCTTTATGGACCCATCAACAACTCAGCGCCGCTCAGCGCCAATTTTTAAACGCTTTGCCGCTCACCGCATTGTCTGGTTCCTTGTTGCTGGTGCATGCAAGTGCTTATGCGCCAGAACGTTGGCACTATGTCGACACTGAACGCGCAGCTGATTTGTGTGCAGACCATGCACTTCAAACCTACGATGCACGCCATGTGGTGGTGGGTCATGTGCATCAACAAACGGTGTACTACAGGGGCACAGGCCACAGCATGATGCGCTTTGACCCCATCGCTGGTGTACAAGTGCCTATGCCATCGCACCGTCGATGGGTGGCCACAGTGGGGTCGGTGGGCCAACCGCGCGACCACCATCCACAAGCCATGTACGCCATCTATGACGATGCGCTTGGGCGCATGACCTTTTACCGTGTGGCCTATGACCATGAGACTGCCGCTCATGCCATTCGGGATGCTGGACTGCCAGATTTTTTTGCACAGCGATTGGCGCAAGGCCGATGAAACTCTTGAACCCTGGTCATGTGATTGACGGTTTTGAAATAGAAGCTTGTTTGCATGCAGGCGGCATGGCGCACATTTACACCGTTCAGTATGCGGTGAGCTCAGACGGTAGTCGCCGCGAGTCTGAGTTTCCCATGGCGATGAAAATTCCTCGCATGACTGCGGGTGATGGCGCTGAAAACATTGTGAGCTTTGAAGTTGAGCAACAAATCTTGCCAGCACTCGCAGGCACGCATGTACCGCGGTTTGTAGCGACGGGCGACTTATCGCGCACACCCTATTTGGTGATGGAGTATGTCAACGCCCCGACGCTTGAGACCTGGGCAGAAAATTTCCACAAGCAAAGCTTTCAAACAGATGTGCATGACAGAGCCATCGCCCGATTGGGTGCCGAGTTGGCACACGCTGTCCACAGTTTGCACAAACAAAATGTTTGCCACTTGGACTTGAAGCCTGCCAATGTGTTAATTCGCCCCAATGGCAAAGTGGTGCTGCTCGATTTTGGTTTGTCGTGTCACGCACTCTACCCCGATTTGTTAGCAGAGGAGATGCGCAAAGCCGTCGGCTCACCCGCTTGGATCGCACCAGAGCAAGTGGTGGGTGTGCGCGGTGATCCGCGCTCTGACATTTTTGCCATTGGCGTCATGCTCTATCAATTGGCGACTGCTGAATTGCCTTTTGGTGAACCTGCCACATCAGGCGGTATGCGTCAGCGTTTGTGGATGGACCCCATCCCTCCGCGCAAACGAAACCCCCAGGTGCCAGAGTGGTTGCAAGAAACCATTTTGAAATGCCTGCACCCAGAAGCTGCTAAGCGATATCCATCTGCTGCGCACTTGGCCATGGATTTGAGCAACCCCGAACAAATTCGCATTACGGAGCGCGGCAGGCAGCTCAAGGGCGCAGGTTTTAAAGAGCACTTAAAGCGCTGGATCAAAGCTGCGGGAATGCATTATCAGGCGAGCCCCTTGCCTTCCAAGCAGATCAAAGAGGTACCCATCGTGATGGTGGCTTTGCCGCATGCAGATGTGAGCGATGCCACTTGGTATTCTTTGCGCGAAGCGGTGGACAGATCTTTGGGCATTCGACCCGGTGCACGCTTGGCATGTGTCACCATCATTTCTTCGAGCGACACCAGCAGTACCGAATCTCACAGGAGCGAAAGCAGCGTACACCGCATGCATTTGGCGCGCATGCAGCAATGGTCTCAAGGCCTTGATTTGCACAACCATCAAATTTCTTTTCACGTGTTTGAAGCCGGCGATGTGGCCGATGCGCTGGTCAAATACGCAGAATGCAACGAAGTCAGCATGATCATCATGGGTGCTGCCACGCATGGCTTGCAGTTGCAGCGCCTTGTGGCCACTGTGCCCATCAAGGTTGCCATGGATGCGCCTTGCACCGTGATTTTGGTGAAGCAAGATGTCCCTTTTGAATTTTTAGGAACCCTCCATGAACAATGAGCTCCCACCAAGGCCGGCCGAGTGGGACCCTTTGCATCCATACGCATCACTCACACCCGATGCCGTGCTTGATGCTTTGGCAGACATCGGTCTCATGGGCGATGGTCGCCTGACGGCACTCAGTTCCTACGAAAATCGGGTCTATCAAATCCAACTGGAAACAGAACGCGCACCCACGCAAACCGATGGCACACCTGTGCCAGACAGCGTGGTGGCCAAGTTTTACAGGCCAGGCCGGTGGACCGATGCGCAAATTCAAGAGGAGCATGACTTCGCGGCAGAGTTGGTGGCCGCAGAAGTTCCGGTGGTGCCGCCTTTGAATTTACAAGCGCGCACTTTGCATCACAAAAAGCCACAAGGCTTTTCATTTTCTGTCAGTGAACGTCGCGGTGGTCGGCGGCCAGAGCTTGATGATGACGAAGTGCTGGAATGGATTGGCCGTTTTCTGGCGCGCATTCACACAGTGGGATCGACTAAAGCATTTCACAATCGGCCTGCGCTGAGCATTGACACCTTCATGCATGAGCCCAAGGAATGGTTAATTCACAACAAAGCCATTCCGATGGAAGTTGAGCGCGCATGGCAAGTCGCTTGGCAGCAGGCTATGGACGTGATGCATGCCAGTGGCCTAGGCTCTGCGCATGGCAGTGACTGGCCTCATTTTCAAACTCTGCGCTTGCACGGCGATTGTCATCCGGGCAATATTCTGTGGACGCCTGCCGACTTGCCAGGTGGTGGCCCACACTTCGTTGATTTAGACGATGCGCGCATGGGCCCCGCCGTGCAAGATTTGTGGATGCTTTTGTCAGGCGATCGCAAACAGCGCTCTGGCCAGTTGAGCATGTTGCTAGAGGGTTATGAGCAAGTGCGCGATTTTGACCGACGCGAACTTGCTTTAATTGAACCGCTGCGCACTTTGCGCTTGGTGCACTACAGTGCATGGTTAGCGCGTCGTTGGGGCGACCCCATTTTTCCTATCAACTTCCCTTGGTTTGGCACGCCAGATTACTGGCGCGGCCAAGTTCAAATGCTTGAAGAGCAGATCGAGCAAATGCAAGAGCCGCTCTTGATGGTTTAAGCTTTGTGATTTAGACCAACAAAGCGTTCACGCGGCGCACATAAGCTGCAGGGTCTTCTGGCATGCCCCCTTCGGCCAACAAAGCTTGGTCAAACAAAATGTTGGCCAAGTCGTGGAAGTGCACAGAGCCTTCGAGCTTTTTCACCAAAGCGTGCTCTGGATTGACTTCTAACACTGGCTTTGATTCAGGGGCTTGTTGACCTGCTTGTTTGAGCATGCGTGCCAGTTGCATGCTCATGCCGTTGTCAGTCACGACCAAGCAAGCAGGAGAGTCGACCAAGCGGCTGGTGACGCGCACATCTTCGGCTTTGTCTTTCAAAGC
This sequence comes from uncultured Burkholderiales bacterium, assembly GCA_903961095.1. Taxonomy (GTDB): domain Bacteria; phylum Pseudomonadota; class Gammaproteobacteria; order Burkholderiales; family Burkholderiaceae_C; genus Limnohabitans_A. The sequence continues at coordinate 5,250 of CAJCDH010000296.1, forward strand.
TTCTTTCAATTTGGCGAGCAAAGGCTTGAAGGCTTCGGCAGCTTCTTCAGTGGCTTTCTTTTCTTCTTCGTCTTGCAGGGTGCCCAAATCGACAGCGCCTTTGGCCACACTTTGCATGGGGGTGCCATCAAAGTCGTGCAAGAAATTCAAGGCCCACTCGTCAACGCGATCTGTCATGAGCAAGACTTCAATGCCTTTCTTCTTGAACACTTCGAGGTGCGGGCTGTGTTTGGCCGCTGCCAATGTATCAGCGGTGATGTAGTAGATGGCTTCTTGGCCTTCCTTCATGCGTGCTTTGTAATTGGCCAATGACACGCTCACTTCGTCGGAAGAAGTGGATGCAAAGCGCAGCAATTTGGCCAAGCGATCACGGTTGCCAAAGTCTTCGCCCAAACCTTCTTTGAGCACTGCACCAAATTCTTTGTAGAAATTTGTGTACTGGCCTAATTTGGCTTTGTCTTCATCACTCACGACATCGGTCACACCATCGGCAGAAGCAACAGGTGCGTCGTTGTGCTTTGCCAAGTCTTCCAGCATGGACAACACGCGCTTGGTACAACCCTCACGAATGGCTTTGACGTCGCGGCTTTCTTGTAGCAACTCGCGGCTGACGTTCAAAGGCAAATCGGCAGAGTCCACCACGCCTTTCACAAAGCGCAAATAGCTGGGCATCAAAGCTTCTGCATCGTCCATGATGAAGACGCGTTTCACATACAACTTGATGCCGGCTTTCTTGTCACGGTTCCACAAGTCTTGAGGTGCTTGCGAAGGAATGTACAAAAGTTGCGTGTACTCGGTGCTGCCTTCAACGCGGTTGTGCGTCCAAGTGAGTGGTTCGGCAAAGTCTTTGCTAATTTGTTTGTAGAAATCTTTGTATTGCTCTTCCGTCACGTCTTTCTTTGGACGTGTCCAAAGGGCCGTGGCTTTGTTGATGGCTTCCCATTCACCGGTCTTGACCATGCTGCCAGGTTGGCGGCCTTCGCTTTCGTCTTTGCCAATCAGTTCGCCATCTTTCCACTCTTCTTTTTCCATCAAGATGGGCAAGCTGATGTGGTCGGAGTATTTGCCAACGATTTCTTTGAGCTTCCACGTGTTGGCGTATTGCAGCGCGTCTTCGCGCAAATGCAAAATGATGCTGGAGCCGCGATCTGCCAACTCGATGTTTTCAACTTCAAAATCGCCCGTGCCACCACTGATCCAGCGCACACCTTCGGATGCAGGCGCGCCGGCGCGGCGCGTTTCCACTGTGATCTTGTCGGCCACAATGAACCCAGAATAGAAGCCCACGCCAAACTGACCAATGAGCTGTGCATCGGCCTTTTGATCACCCGAGAGCTTGCTCACAAAGGCCTTGGTACCGCTCTTGGCAATGGTGCCCAAATTATCGATGGCTTCTTGAGCCGTCATGCCAATGCCGTTGTCGGTAATGGTCAGGGTCTTGGCCTCGGTGTCAAATGACAAACGAACTTCCAAATTGGGCTGACTCTCATACAGGGCATCGTTGTTCAAAGCTTCAAAGCGCAGTTTGTCGCAGGCGTCTGAAGCGTTGGACACCAATTCGCGCACAAAAATTTCGGGGTTGGAATAAAGGGAGTGGGTGACCAAGTGCAAAAGTTGGGCCACTTCGGCTTGGAAAGCATGTGTCTTTTTAGTCATCTTCGAATTTACAAATTACAGTTAAAACAGGTTTTTCAGGGGGAAGGTCGCAGAAACGAAGGGGTCAAATAACCCGCCATCCCCTGATTTGGGGGTGGGCTTGAAAATTTCAAGAGGGCTGAATGTGGGGTCATTCAGCGGGCCTGAGCGCCCACTTCTTTGTTCCAGCGGTCGAGCAGACGCTTTCGCTCTGCGGCTTTGCCATACTTTTCAAAGTCGTACTTGATCAACCTCACATCGTCGAGTGTGGGAATTCGAGCGTCAGGTTTAAAAGTTTTGTTGGCCGGAAATTGCAGGCTACCCGCCAAACCGCCAATTTTTTGGCCATCAGCACTCATCAGCCAGTCGTAATATTGTTTGGCCGCAGCCGCGTTGCGTGCGCCTTTGATCAGCGCGATGCCACCAATTTCATAGCTGGTGCCTTCGCAGGGTGCGCCAGATTGCACAGGGTACTTGTTGTGTTTCCAAAGGTCAAAACCAAACATAAAACTGATCCCTACAGCCACTTCGCCCTTGGCTACATTGGGCGCTTGGGCCGTGCCACTGCGGGTGTATTGGGTGATGTTGGTGTTGAGCTTTTTCATGTATTCAAAAGCGGCTTCCTCGCCCATCAGTTGCACCAGGCCTGCCAAGATGGTGTAGGCCGTGCCACTGGAAGCGGGGTGTGAAATTTCAACTTCGCCTTTGTAAATGGGTTTGATCAAGTCTGACCAGCACTTGGGCACTGGCAGGTTTTTCTTTTTCAGCAAATCTGTGTTCCAACCAAAGCCGATGGCACTGGTGTAGAAGCCGCCCACTTTGTTTTCTGACATGGCGTATTGGCGAACACTCCAGCCGTAGAGATCATTGATGTAGGCGGGACGGTAGGGAGCAAGCAGGCCAATTTCAGCCGCTTGTAAAAAAGGATCGCCTGTGCCGCCCCACCAAATGTCGGTTTTGGGGTTGGCAGCTTCGGCTCGAATTTGTGCCAAGGCTTCGCCAGTGGCTTTGCGAGTTTGCAACACCGTGATGCCAGTGGCTTTGGTAAATGCTTGGGCCGCCATTTCGCACCAACTTTGATCGGTACTGCAAATGGCATTGACGGTGGCAGTTTGCGCGCCAACACTCAGTGCGCTGGTCAAGACACACAGGCCGAATGCGGTTTTCCAAGTTTTCTTCAATATTGAGTTCATGTTGTGTTCGCTTCAAACTTAGGCAGGTTTTAAACCTTGAAATTAAAAAGACTCTTGAGGACCCAAATAACGCCACTGCCCCACGGGCAAAGCACCCAAGCTGATACGGCCCATGCGAATTCGCTTAAGCCCAACCACTTTCAGACCCACTTGCTCGCACATGCGCCTGATTTGGCGTTTCTTGCCTTCTTTGAGTACAAAGCGAAGTTGCTCTGGGTTTTGCCATTCCACTTGGGCCGGCTTCAAGGGCTTGCCATCCAAACTCAGTCCATGCCTTAAGCGTTGCATTTGTGCAGCTGGAAAATGCGCTTGCACATTGACTGCAACATCGCCTTGGGGCCCTGCGCAAGTGACCCGCACCAAATATTCTTTCTCCATGTCGGCGTCTTCGCCGATGAGCTGGCGCGCCACGCGGCCGTCTTGTGTCATCACGAGCATGCCCACAGAGTCAATGTCCAAGCGGCCTGCAGGCGCCAGGCCTTTGAACTGCGCAGGACTGAAGCGAATGCGAGTGGTGTCGCCAGTCCATTGATTGCGTGCTTGAAACAGCACCATGGCGGGTTCGTGACCATCTTCGGCCTGACCACTCACGTAGCCCATGGGTTTGTGAAGCAGCACCGTCACTTGCTGTTCTTGTTGGGCTTGAGCTTCACGTTCTACCGTGATGCGATCGGTGGAGCCCACTTGCATGCCCATCTCGGCCACTTGGCCATTGACCATCACCCACCCCTGCTCAATCCAAGCATCTGCCTCACGGCGTGAGCAAAGTCCCAATTCGGCCATGCGTTTGTTCAAGCGCACAGTGGTTGCGCCTGAAGCACTGGGGTGTGCGCTTGAGACCGCGTTGGCAGGTCGTGGTGTGCGAGCAAAAGTGGGCTTTGGGGGAGGCTGATTCATAAAACGTTTTCTTTGGGCTGATTGTCCCTGTTTCTGCGGTCAATCATGCGGGTTCGAAGGCCGTGCAAATTCAAAATTCGAACGCCACCATATTCAACCCGAATGAGCTCCTCCTCCTGCAGGTGAATCATGGCTTCATTCACCCGCTGTCTCGAAAGTCCCACCAAATAAGCAAGTTCTTGTTGGGTAATGCGCAGCAAATCGCCCACCCCCGAAAACAGCACGGGATTGAAGAGTGCCGCCAAATTGCGGGCCACGCGCAAATCAGGATTGTTCAATCGGTCAAACTCCCTGGCCGCAATGAACTGCGCCAGCCGCTCATTCAACTGGTTCATGACGAAGCGGTTGAAGCCCAGCGAGTTGTCAATCAGCCAATGAAAGGTCTCAAGCGGCAAGCCCGCCACCACGCTGGCCCTGAGGGCTTGAATGTTGTAGCGGTAGGCCTCGCGCTTTAAAGCTGTGCCTTCGCCAAACCAACCGCCTGGCGGCACCCCCGTGAAGGTCATGGTTTGGCCGTCGATGTTGTCGGTGCTCATTTTGAGCAGCCCCGACACATTGCCAAACCAGTAAGTGACGGGGCGGCCCACTCGGCAAACATAGTCACCTTTCTCCGCATCACCGACCCGCAAGGCATTGACGGCACGGTCGTGCTCCTTGGGCATGAGCAAAGTCAGCCAAGGAATATTGCCCAACTCCTCGTCTGTAGGCGGACGTCTTCTTTGATGCAGATCAGATTTCATGTCAATTTGCTGTGAGACCTTGAAAACCCTAGGGAAAATCCTAGTGGGAGATACATTAGATTGTCGTCGAAACGACAACTTGGCGTCAAATCAGAGTCTAGCATCCATTCTCAGAATTCAACAAGTCTATTCCTCTAGAACAAGACCGAGATTAACCAGGACCCGTATGCAGACGACCTTTCCTAAATTGCTATTGACGCATGCTACGCAACGACCCGCCGCGCCGGCCATGCGTGAGAAAGAATATGGCATTTGGCAAACCATCAGTTGGCAAGACATGGCCACCATGGTGGCGCAGATGGCTTGCGGCCTTCATCAGGCTGGCTTAAAGCGCGGTGAGCACATGGTTGTGGTGGGCTCTAACCGTCCCCGCCTGTATGCCACCATGTTGGCTGCGCAATCGCTGGGTGCCATTCCCATTCCTTTGTACCAAGACGCAGCGGCGTCTGAGTGTGTCTTTCCCATGACCAATGCTGAAGTGCGTTTGTGCGTGGTGGAAGATCAAGAGCAAGTAGACAAAATGTTGGAAGTGCGCGAAACCTACACCGCACTCGAACGCATTTATTTCGACGACCCCAGAGGCCTGCGCAAGTACGATGAACCCGGACTTGGGTCGGTGGATGAATTGATGGCAGCAGGTGAAGTTTTTGCCAAGCAGCACCCCCACTTTTACAAAGAACAAGTTGACGTGGGCACCAAAGACGACGTGGCTGCCATGTTCTTCACTTCCGGCACCACAGGCAATCCAAAGGGCGTGGTACACACCCACGGCACCTTGATCGACCGCGCACAAGCGGGCGCCGAATTTGATCACCTCACGTCCAACGAAGATGTGTTGGCTTATTTGCCACCCGCCTGGATTGGTCAAAATATTTTCAGCTACGCACAGTGGTTGGTGGCCGGCTACGTGGTCAACTGTCCTGAGTCTGCGGCCACAGTCATGATCGACCTGAAAGAGATTGGTCCTACCTATTACTTTGCACCCCCTCGGGTCTTTGAAGGCATGCTCACCAGTGTGAGCATTCGCATGGAAGATGCCAGCGCCATCAAGCGCAACATTTACAAATATTTCATGGACTTGGCCATGAAAGTTGGCCCTGAGCGCATGGAGGGCAAATCGATTGGCATGCTCAACAGTCTGATGTATGGCTTGGGCAATCTGATGGTTTATGGCCCACTTCGCAACAGCCTTGGCTTTAGCCGTGTGCGTGTGGCCTACACCGCGGGTGAAGCTATTGGCCCCGACTTGTTCACGTTCTACCGCTCGATTGGCGTCAACTTGAAGCAGCTGTATGGCTCTACAGAAACAGCCGTATTTGTTTGTTTGCAACCCGACAACCAAGCACGCGCCGACACCGTGGGCGTGCCTTGCCGTGGTGTTGAAATTAAAGTGGCCGAGAACGGCGAAATTTTGGTGAGGTCGCCTGGCTTGCTCAAAGGCTATTACAAAAACCCAGAAGCCACAGCCGAAGTACTGACAGCAGATGGCTGGTACCACACCAGCGATGCGGGTTTCTTAGACAGCCATGGCCACTTGAAAATCATTGACCGCGTGAAAGACGTGGGCCGCATCAAAGGCGGCAGCAACGACGGCGCCATGTTTGCGCCCAAATACGTCGAGAACAAACTCAAGTTCTTCCCGCACATCAAAGAAGTGGTGGCCTATGGTGATCAGCGCGATCAAGTGTGCGTCATGATCAACATCGACTTTGATGCCGTGGGCAACTGGGCCGAGCGTCGCAACTTGCCATATGCTGGCTATACCGACTTGGCGCAAAAGCCCGAAGTCTATCAACTCATCAGAGAGTGTGTTGAGGAAGTCAACGCCGACTTGGCAGAAGACGAATTGTTGGCAGGTAGCCAAGTTAGCCGCTTCTTGGTGCTGCACAAAGAGTTGGATGCCGATGACGGCGAACTCACACGCACCAACAAAGTTCGCCGCGGTTTCATTGCCGAGAAATACTTGCCCTTGGTCGATGCGCTTTATGGCGGTTTGACCACCCAGTTCATTGAAACGGTTGTGAAGTTTGAAGATGGCCGCGCAGGCAGTGTCAGTGCTACGCTCAACATTTCAGATGCCCAAACATTTGTACCCGTAAAGGCTGCAGCTTGAAGTCTCAATAGGCTGAAGCAGAGAACACACTATGACAAAAAAAATTGGTGACGTGATTCTGGATGTGAACAACATCAGTCTCAGATTCGGCGGTGTAAAAGCGCTGACCGACATCTCCTTCAATGTTCGGGAGCATGAAGTTCGGGCCATCATCGGGCCCAACGGCGCTGGCAAAAGTTCCATGTTGAACTGTATCAATGGTGTCTATGAACCTCAAGAGGGCAGCATCTCTTTTCGGGGCCAAACCTTCAGCCATATGAACAGCCGTCAAGTTGCAGAAATGGGCATTGCCCGAACCTTCCAAAACTTGGCTTTGTTCAAAGGCATGAGCGTGATCGACAACATCATGACCGGCAGAAATCTGCGCATCAAAAGCAATTTGTTCATGCAAGCCTTGTCTTCTTCTTCGGTGGCGGCGTTGGCTTCGGCCTCGGCCTGACGGGCCTTCATTTTTTCCAGATCGGTTTTAACCCGCGCCAGCGCCGGGGC
>CAJCDH010000297.1 GCA_903961095.1 uncultured Burkholderiales bacterium
GGGCGGCCCTGAAGTGGGACGCGGCTGCGGTGGTCGCGGCATCATTCACGGTTTTGAATTGCTCGAAAAACTCGGCTTTCACGAGTGGGGTTTTGACTACGTGCTGCTCGACTTCTTAGGCGACGTGGTTTGCGGCGGCTTTGGATTACCAATCGCTCGCGACATGTGCCAAAAAGTGATTGTGGTGGCCAGCAACGATTTGCAGTCACTGTATGTGGCCAACAACGTGTGCTCTGCAGTTGAATATTTCCGCAAACTGGGTGGCAATGTGGGTGTGGCTGGCATGGTGATCAACCGTGACGATGGCACCGGTGAAGCTGCCAACTTTGCCGAAAAGGTCGGTATTCCCGTCTTGTCCACCATCCCTGCCAATGAAGACATTCGCAGAAAGAGCGCCAGCTACGAAATCATTGGCCGCCCTGAGTCTGTGTGGGGTCCTATGTTTGCTGAACTGGCTGCCAACGTAGCCACTTCAGTGCCCATTCGTCCCAACCCCATGACACAAGACCAATTGCTGGGCTTGTTTGCAGCTTCTGCTGTAGGACGCGATGTGGTGCTCGAGCCAGCCACCCAATTTGACATGTGCGGCAAGACTGACACCAGCAAGCCCACGCTTGAAGTTGTGTACGACGAAGTCTGACATCATGAGCAAAACGATTCCCATCGTCCCAGCCTCAGAAGCCCCAGCGGGCATGAGTACCACCATCGAGGGTGATGGTATGGGTTGCCACTCGGGCGGCGAAAAAATGCTGGCTGCCGCCAAGGCCTCAGGCAAGTCAGAAGTATTGGCGCAATATGCCAAAGACTATCCTGTCGACCCCAAAGCAGGTCCGCACGATCAACCACAAAGCATGTGCCCTGCGTTTGGTTCATTGCGTGTGGGTCTTCGCATGCGCCGCACCGCCACCATATTGTCGGGCTCAGCATGTTGCGTGTATGGCCTCACATTCACCTCGCATTTTTATGGTGCTCGTCGCAGTGTGGGCTACGTGCCTTTCAACTCCGAGTCATTGGTCACAGGCAAGTTGTTTGAAGACATTCGCGAGACAGTTTACGACCAAGCAGATCCCGAAAAATACGACTGCATTGTGATCATCAATTTGTGCGTGCCTACAGCCAGTGGTGTGCCACTTCAGTTGTTGCCCAAAGAGATCAATGGCGTTCGCATCATTGGTGTTGACGTGCCAGGTTTTGGCGTGCCAACCCACGCAGAAGCCAAAGATGTTTTGGCCGGCGCCATGCTGAAGTATGCGCGCGAAGAAATTGTGGCAGGCCCTGTTCAAGCACCGCGCACTGGTCGCTCTGACAAGCCCACCATCACCATGATTGGTGAAATGTTCCCTGCCGATCCCATCATCATTGGCCGCATGCTCGAGCCCATGGGTCTCGCTGCAGGACCTGTGGTGCCTACGCGGGAATGGCGCGAACTTTATGCAGCACTCGATTGCGCAGCAGTGGCCGCCATCCACCCGTTTTACACCGCCAGCGTTCGCGAATTTGAAGCGGCAGGTCGTCCCATTGTGGGCTCTGCACCAGTGGGGCACGATGGCACCGACGCTTGGTTGCAAGCCATCGGCACTGCGGCCAATGTGCCGCAAGCCAAAATCGACATGGTGAAAAACATCATGCTGGGCGCCATCAAAGGCGCCTTGGCCAAGTCCCCTATCAAAGGTCGCATTACGCTCAGTGGCTATGAAGGCTCTGAGTTGTTGGTGGCGCGCTTGCTGGTAGAGAGTGGTGCCGATTTGCGTTATGTCGGTACAGCCTGCCCTCGCACACCTTGGAGCGCGCCCGATTGTGAATGGCTTGAAGCACACGGTGTGCACGTGCAATACCGCGCATCGCTTGAACAAGATTTGGCAGCCATGCACGAATGGAAGCCTGACTTGACCATTGGCACCACACCCGTGGTGCAAGCGGCCAAAGAGCTCAGCATTCCTAGCTTGTATTTCACCAACCTCATTTCTGCTCGCCCCTTGATGGGCCCTGCAGGTGCAGGTTCATTGGCACAAGTGATCAATGGCGCCATTGCCAACAAAACGCGCTTTGACGAAATGAAAGCCTTCTTTGGCGACACAGGCAGCGGTCATTCGGCAGGTGTTTGGGAGACCTCACACGGTGTGCCACAAAACCGACCTGAGTTTGAAGCCGAAACACGCAGACAGCTCGAGAAGCAAGCCAAAAAACGCAAAGCGGAGGCCATGATCTGATGCTAGTTCTTGACCACGATCGCGCTGGGGGCTATTGGGGAGCGGTGTATGTGTTCACCGCCATCAAAGGCTTGCAAGTTGTCATTGACGGCCCGGTGGGCTGTGAAAACTTGCCTGTTACATCGGTGTTGCATTACACAGATGCACTCCCGCCCCATGAATTACCCATCGTCGTGACAGGTTTGGCGGAGGAGCAATTGGGCCGTGAGGGCACTGAAGGCTCTATGCGCCGCGCGCATGCCACGCTCAATCCGGACCTTCCTTCTGTGGTGGTGACCGGCTCGATTGCGGAAATGATCGGTGGCGGCGTGACGCCTGAAGGCACCAACCTGCAACGCTTTTTGCCTCGCACCATTGATGAAGACCAGTGGCAATGCGCCAACCGCGCCATGTATTGGCTGTGGCAGCAGTATGGCTTGCGTCATGTGCCTCAACGCGAACGCAAAGAGGGTGAAAAGCCACGCGTCAACATCATTGGCCCGAGCTACGGAACTTTCAATTCCCCCAGTGATTTGGCCGAAATACGCCGTCTGGTTCAAGGCATTGGCGCCGA
>CAJCDH010000298.1 GCA_903961095.1 uncultured Burkholderiales bacterium
ACACAACTGAAATCCGCTTTTAACCTCATGATTTAAGATGATTTTTATTTATTGCGGCTGCTCATAATCCTTTGGTCCCAGGTTCAAGTCCTGGTGGGCCCACCACTTTAAAAGCGACTCATTTGAGTCGCTTTTTTCTTTTCTTTTAGCTGCAAATGCCAGCATTTAAAAGCAGTTTTTTTGTGCTCTAAGGTGAATCAAGTCGCTTCAATTGGTCGACATTTGTACATGTTTGAAATCAGCATCGTGTGTACGATTTCATTCCGCTGGTTGTAGACGATCCGATCACAGGTAACGATGCCTTTCGTTCCACTGCTGGTAAGTTTTTTTTCTGTTGGCGTAATCACGGCATAAATTGTGTCGCCAGCTTTTACCGGTAGGTGCATGCGCCACTGGTCAAGTCCCATCATGGCAATAATCGTTCCATCATTGATGCCACTCAAGCACTGAAGTCCGCCCACCATAGCCAGAATAAGAGGACCATGTGCGATAGGCTCGCCATACGGTTGTGTCTTGCAAAACTCGTGATCAATGTGGGGCGCATTGTGATCGCCTGACAAGCATGCAAAATTTACAATATCGGTTTGCGTCACAGTTCGGCGTGATGTCACAATATTTTGACCAACTTCAAAGTCTTCGTAGTACATGCCGCGCGGGCGGTAGCCAGAATGATGGCTCATGAAGTTTCCTTGATTTCTGGTGTGGTTAGAGATTTCACAAGAGCACTGACATCCGTCATTTTTTCTATCGCCGTTACATCATCAATGGCTCTCTCGGTATGGTCTGTGCCAATTACGGGCTCTGCAAGCATTCGGAACTTGTCGATGACCTGATCATCAGTCATCGGCTCATTAGGTGATCCACGCGGAGCCGACAAATTTTGTTCAAATGTGTTTCCATTGGACTCAGCAACCTGAACACCGCAGTGATGGTAATGGCTTAGTGAAGTGTCTTGGATGACAGTGATGCGTTGCATGGCCTCTCGAATATCTGGGCGCAGCATTTGCTGATCCAGTTTAATGCTGTGCTCGGGCAGGATCACATCTGAACCACAGGCCACCAAGGCAAGGCAATATTGGAGATGGAAGCGCGCATCGTTTGGGGAATTTGGCATTCGTTTCTTGCTCACCACATCGGCAACATAGGGCGATACACGGACAGAAATTTGGCTTTTTTGCAAGGCATCCATTGGAATTTTCTGTCGCAAGCGGCCCAGCGCATCCACCGGAGAATGGAGGTAACCACAACAGGCATGTAATTTTCGACGAGGTTGCTCAAGAGCCCAACGATCTTTCCAGGATTCTTCGTCAAAGTATCCATTCGTGGAAGTGGTTGTAAAGTAACCGATCTTGCTGTCCAGTAAATCAATAGGACCAGTCATACCAGCGCGAGCATAGTAGGCTGCCGTCACACCTGTATCTGCAGGCTGTGCACCGAATAACATAGGCTTGACAGTACCCCCTTGCCCGAAGATGACCTCTGCCGGGCACCAACCTGCCAAACTCCCCGCAATGGCGAGTGCATTTAGAGTTTGTTGAGCATCTAGTTTCAACAAGTGGGCAGCAGCAGCAGCAGCACCAATGGTCGAAGGTATTCCCACAGGGACCAGGCCCATTTCTGTATAGCGACGCATTGAGGGGTAAATTGCCTCGTAGACGCGGCTGGTGACCTCAATCCCGCGAACCACCGCCTCCAGAAGTTCAAGGCCAGATGCGTTAACAGCCTCAGCCAAGCCCATTGCAGCTGTGACCGAACCTATGCTGGCGTGTCCGCCAATCAGATCGTTGAGTTCCAACACATCGCCCAGATAGGCATTGATTCTTATCGCCTCGCGCAGTCCTCGACGATGGTGGGTTCCAAAAACTTTGATTGCCTCCGATGGCTGTTCCGGCTCACACTCAAGAATCAGTCTGCACTCTTCGGTTTTTGTCCCTGCCAAGATACAGCCCAATGTATCAAGGATGCACAGCCGCGCCTGGTTCAGAACAGTTGGTGGAATGCGGTCCCCTGTCATGCCAATGGCTTGCTGGGCTAGTGTTTGAAGTGCACTCATGTTGATATTGTTGATGCGCTCTGAGCAACCAATTGAAGAGATCCATTGGTTGGGCTTGTGTTGGGTCGTCTTCTATCTGGGTATCGCCGATAACTGAACTGCTCGGATCAAACGAGTTTCCTGCGCCGTGATGAGATGGCCAGACGCCTGTAGGTAAGTTGGGAAATCAGGGTGTGCGTCACGCGCTTGACTGCGGCGTTCGTAATCGGCCAGATCGTCGTAGCCCCAAAGATGTACGAACTGATTTTGAGGCCCCACCATGCTTGTCCAAAAACCCAACGGATTGCCCAAGGTTTCAAGAAGCACTGGCATCGCCAGTCGATTGAAGACTTCGAGAAACTCGGGCATCTTACGCAAGGCGATGGTGTAGATCCGGTGATCGACCAGTGGTTTGTGTGGCGTCAAATTCACAATGGCACTCATGCTGCTACTAATTCCTGAACTCTATCAACGGCCATGGCCTGATCTGCAATGAAATTGGCAGTTACGTAGCCAAACGTCATGTTCGGTCCATGCGTGATACCTGCTCCGGGGTAATTTCCACCCATCACGCTTGCGCGATCATTTCCTGCCGCAAACAAGCCCCTGATGGACGTGCCATCGTTACGGAGAACTTCCCCGACCACACTCGTTCTCAACCCATCAAATGTACCTAGATCACCCATGAGTACTTTCACGGCATAAAACGGGCCTTGTTCAATCGGTGCAACGCAGGGATTAGGACGGTTTTCAGGGTCAGCCAGGTAACGATTGAAGCTAGTACTGCCACGGCCAAAGGCTGGATCTTCGCCGCGCACGGCATGCTGGTTATAAGCCTGCACGGCCTGTTTTAAACCTGTAGAGTCAATGCCAGCATTTTGAGCCAGCTCTTCTAAAGTTCGACCCTGGATCAGGTAACCGTTACGTATGAATCGTCCAATGGGCATGGGCGCAGGCTTCACATAACCCAGTCCGTACTTGCCCAGCGCAAGCTTGTCACAAACCAACCACATGGCGGTTTCCGCCATGCCCGCGCAGGCACGGTGCAAAGCAGCACCAACATCGTGGTATGAATTAGATTCGTTGGTGAAGCGTTGACCATTCGCCAACACGCCGATGATGCCGGGCTTGTAGCGATCTAGCAGATGGGGAAAGACACCGAATTCACCTCCACCTAAGTCGACCTTGGTGACTGGCATCCACGCAGCAGGCTCTTGGAAACGGATGTCCACCACACCACCGAGCTTTTCGGCCATGTTGCAGCCGTCCCCTGTATTGCTCTTGGGTGTTGGTGAGAGGTGTTGGTGACCACGACGCAAATGCGGGTAGGCTTGAGCGATGCGCTTCAGATCGTGAGGAAATCCTCCGCAAGCCAGAACAACACCATGACGTGCAGTCAATTGTTGTTCACCGTCGGGTCCACTGATTTGTACGCCAATCACGCGATCTTCGTGCTGTAGCAGTTTGGTGACGGGCGTGCTTGTCAAAATTGGAATGTTCAGGTCTAAGGCTGATTTGGCCAATCTAGCAGCAAGTGCGTTACCACTGGTAACTTGCACTGCTCGGCGATAAAGCATCAGTTCTTTAAAATGACTAACCAAGCGCCTAGCAACATACAGGAAAGATGTCAGCGACTTGGTCGCACGAAAGAAATGTTTCAAATCCGCATTAGACGAATTGAACATCATGCCAATGAAAGTGATGGTCTTTAGCGGTGGCTTGAGTCGTGAAATGTCCTTTCCCAGCCCCCTAATGTCATAGGGCTCGGCCAAAATCGAGCGTCCAATGTCAACGCCTCCAGCTACATTGGGGTGATAGTCTGGGTAGAGCGTTGGCAGGAACTTCATGGAGGTTTCACGCTCAAAGAAGTCGACCATTTTTGGGCCATTTTCGATGAAACACTCAACCGAAGCTTCGTCGTAGAAAGCACCAGTCTCAGCCTGCATGAAGGTCTTCACCTTCTCGACCGTGTCCAATGTGTTTTGTTTTCGACCATGATGATTAAGCGGAATCCACAACACACCTCCCGAGAGTGCTGTGGTGCCTCCAAACACAGGCTCTTTTTCAAGCACTGCCACTTTAAGGCCACGCTTGCATGCTGTGATTGCTGCTGACAAACCTGCAGCGCCAGAACCAACTACGATGACGTCGTATTCCGATTGAGCTTCAGACATGGTGGTCACTCGGCCTTGATATTAAACTTTGTGATCACATCTTTAAGCTGCGCAGACTCTTCCCTCATCATCTTGGCAAATTCAGCAGGTGTGGAAGTCTGGGGCAACGCGCCTGTCGGCTGAAGTTTGGTACGAACTTCATCCTCATCCATGATTTTTTTCATTGCCACTTGGATCTTGTTCACTACGTCATCCGGAGTTGCAGTGGGCGCCACTAGACCAAACCAAATGTTGGATGTAAATCCTGCTACTGAACTGGCAATGGTCGGCGCACCTGGAATCAAAGTAGTTGGCTTCGCTGTACTCACTCCGAGCAGTTTGATGTTGCCTTGCTGAACTTGTCCCAGCATCGTGGAAGATGGCGACGTAAGTAGCATCTGCACATCACCCGCCCTCAAAGCCATTGTTGTGTTGGCTTCCCCTTTGTAGGGAATGGCTTCCGCCTTAACACCAGCCATCTGAAGGAATCGCGCAGATTCAATGTGACCGAAAGAAGTTGTACCAGCCGAAGCGTATGAAATTCCACCAGGCTGCTTACGTGCGTATTGAATGAATTCCGAAATGTTGTTGGCCGGCACCGTTTTGCTTGCCACCAACACCATCGGTACAGATGTCGTTTGCGTCACTGGCTTGAAGTCTTTGAAAGGATCGTAACCGGCCTTGTCTGTGAGCAGTGGCGTAATCAGGAATCCCGTATTCGGATACATGAGAGTGTGTCCGTCGGGCTTAGAACGTGCGACGTACTGTGCGCCAATCGCTCCTGATGCACCGGGTTTGTTTTCCACAACTACGGGTTGGCCCAACAATTTGCCAAGCTTTTCTTGAAACATGCGAACCTGGCCGTCGCTGGTACCGCCTGCGGGGTAAGGGATGACGATGGTGATGGGACGATTGGGGAAATCTTGCGCTGCAACAGTTGCCACGGCGAAAAAGGCCAAAGCCGCGAGCGTTGCTTGAGCTTTACGTGTCATGGTTTGATGTCTCCTGGGGTGGTTAAAATTGAATGAGTCAATGGTTGATCCATTCATTGTATAGTAACCAAATGCGTTCGTTAAATAGTTTATTAACGGTGCGGCATGGGTAAAAACCCTAGCCCCGCACTCATTCTGCCCACATTGGCAGTACCAATTGCTACTGTGGCAGACATGGTCTTGGTTCAGCCTTTTAGCGCTGGCGTTCTAGCTCTGTGTTGTCTGATTTTCCTGGTCATTCAGCATCGATATATTGCCAAAGGCATAAGGCGCACATCATTCACATTGGCACTGGTGACTGGGTTGGCGCTTGTGATGATTGATGACCCGATGACTGCACTCGAGAAAGGTCTGCGCATAGGGGCATTGATAGCTTCCTTGCTCATTTCAGTGAGTTTGATGTCAAAGGCTTCTTTGCGAGTGCCTCACATGCGCAAGGTGATGTCAGACCTCTATGCTGTACCACGCGTACAAAGACCTCTGACCTTAGGCATTGCTGCTCAATTCCTGGGTGGTTTTCTGGGACTGGCAGGGCTAACCATGATGATGGACGGGGCAGCTCAACGCGAGCATCTATCTTTAAGGGAAAAGATTGCTGACTTCAGCGCCATCTCTCGGGGTTATGCAGCCTTGGCACTGTGGAGTCCCATGTACAGCAACATGAGCATTGTGTTGACCCTGTATGAGGGCATAGCTTGGGCTGATGTATTGCCTTACGCCTTGACGATCTCTGCAACTTTCATTGGTTTGGGCGCGTTGCTAGAAAGGTTTTCTCCAGGACATGCTACGTCAAAACCCATGAATTCAGCTTCCGTTAAGGTCGTGCTTTGGGATAGTTTGCCAATCATTGGCCTGATGCTTTGTTTCCTGGGTTTCATGGTCTCGTTGAGCAACTTACTCCATGCATCGATTTCAGCGATCATCATCGTCAGCATGCCCATCATTGCTTGGCTCCTGAATGTTTGGAAACCCTCCGATAGCACTCAACGGTGGCGCTCAGGCAGCCGGCAGTTGCGTCAGGATTTACTTTCACAAGGCGCCATAGCAGGCGAGGGTCTGCTCTTCCTTGTTTCGGGATGCGCGGGCACTGTGATTTCAAAAGCTATACCGATGAGTTTGATTGAACCACTTGCTCAATTGACAGCAAACTCACCCGTGGTGTCCTGTATGGTTGTGATGGTGGCGATCATCGTGTTGTCGGGTTCCTCTGTGCACCCGATGCTCTGTGCCGTTCTGGTGGGCTCCAGTCTTACGCCATCGCTACTCAACCTAACACCTCTAGCGCACCTGTGTGCTGTTTTGGTGGGTTGGGGGCTGGCCATTATCGTCACCCCGTTCTCGGTGCTCAGCATAATGGCTTCGAGGTTCAGCGGCATACCCGTTTTAAAGATCAGCCTACACGCTAATTTGATCTTTGTGATTATTTGTCTGGGCGGTGCATCGATGATTCTGGGATGGACCTTAGCGGGATAAACATGAACTCTGATCAACAATCTTTGAATAACGCCAGTCTCAAAAGGTCTGGCCCACTGCAGGGACTTCGGGTGATTGAGTTTGCCGGTATAGGGCCTGGCCCGTTTGCCTGCATGCTGCTGTCTGACATGGGGGCTGACGTGGTACGGATTGATCGGCCCGATGCACGTTTGGGCAATTCCTTGGACATTGTGGGCCGAGGTCGCAAGACCATTTTGCTCGATTTGAAATGTCCTAAGGCTGTACACCAGGTGCTTGATTTACTATCCCACGCAAATGCGCTGGTTGAAGGCTTTCGACCGGGGGTGATGGAGCGGCTTGGATTGGGGCCCTCTGCTGTGTTTGCTCGTAATTCGGCTTTGGTTTATGGCCGCATGACTGGCTGGGGTCAGGAGGGGCCGCTTGCCAAGGCCGCGGGTCACGATATCAACTACATCGCGCTATCAGGTGCTTTAGCCGCGATTGGTAAAAAGGATGAACTGCCAACACCACCACTCAATTTGGTGGGCGATTATGGCGGTGGAAGTCTCTACCTGGTTATGGGCATGCTGGCCGCGCTGCTGGAAGCAAGAACCTCCGGTCAAGGACAAGTTGTGGATGCCGCCATCTGTGACGGGGTTCTGTCCCTCATGACTAACAATCACGCTCATACCTTGCGCGGTCTGTATCAAGAGCAAAGATCGAGCAACATGCTGGACGGTGGGGCACCCTATTATTGCGCCTATGCCACTGCCGATGGACTCTGCGTCTCTCTGGGGCCAATTGAACCCAAATTTTTTGGTTTGATGTGCCAAAAGCTGGAGTTGCCAGAGCAACTTTGGGATGCACAAAACGACCGCGCGCGCTGGCCTTCGCTTCGACGCGCAATTGCGTCAGCTGTTGCTCGACGCACTCGGGAGGAATGGTGTCAGTTCCTTGAGGGCACTGACGTTTGCTTCGCACCAGTTCTAACGCTGCAAGAGTCTGCTACACACCCACACATTCAAGCTAGAAGAGGGTTTGTAAACGTTGAAGGCGTCATGCAGACAGCACCTGCCCCACGCTTCAGTCGCACGCCATCGGCAATCAAGAGTGCTGCGCCGTCCGCAGCCAGCACAGTTGCGCAGGTGCTGGCTGACTGGAGCAAATAACTTATAGGCTTTAGAGTTGTTTGGTTCTATCATTGACACTGCAAAAATAAAGCAATCCACATGGCAAAAATCACCGTTACACCCGTTACACCCGTTTCAGAGGCTAATTCAGTCAGTCAGCTGAATTTTCAGCCAATCCGTTCTACTCGAGCATTTGAAGAGATTGCCGCACAAATTCGCATGGAACTGTCAGAGGGCCGTCTGCGCGTAGGCAATCGCCTGCCTTCTGAACGGGCGTTGTCTGAGCGCTTCGGTGTTTCACGCAATACCCTCCGGGAAGCGTTGCGCTCATTGGAGCATGCAGGTCTTGTGCGACTGCAGAAAGGCGCCACTGGCGGGGCTTTTATCACCGAGGTCAGTGGCGACACCATCACCACCAGCATGCTGGACATGTTCCATGTGGGTGCGATAACGCCAGAAAAGCTCACAGAGGCGCGAATTTGGCTGGAATCGATCGTGATACGGGAGGCATGTCCGCGCGCAACACCTGATGATTTAGCGCTTCTGCGCGCCAACATTCAGCAAGCCGAAAAAGCCAAAGAGTCTGGCGATTTCGAGAGGCGTGTAGACACACATCTAGAATTTCATCGAATCTTGGCTCGGATGACTGGAAACCCTATCATGGTCACCGTCATGGACGGTGTTCTTGCTGTCCTAAGGCACTATGTTTTTTCGATAGGCAACTACGACAATGCCTTTGTTTTGCCATCTCGCAAGCGCTTCCTGAAGTGCATGGAGGCACGCGACATCCAGGGAGCAGTATCGGAAATGGAGTCAAGCCTCAAGCGGCTGCAACAAAGCTATCTCTCTCACGCAACCAAATCCCACTGAGCCTATCTTTTGAGCTTATCGAACTGAGCAGGTGCAGGGCTTGCTTTGGAATCGAGTGTGGCGGCCTTCCAAAGGATTCCGAACAATTTGTGTTGATGGAGACATTGTCAACCGGAAATTTCTTTGTATAATGGTTCAACCATTGAAAGGAGACGCCCGTGTTCGATCAGAGCCGTATCAATGCCCTACCAGTGCACGAATCAGCGCCGGCAAGTGCGCCCGCGCCATTACAGGGATTGCGTGTAGCGGATTTCACGCACTTTATCGCTGGGCCACTGGCCACCATGAACCTAGCCGATTTCGGCGCTGAAGTCATCAAGATCGAGGCGCCAGAGAGGGGAGACGACTTTCGCCACTACCCCACGGTTGATCCTGAAATGCCGGCACAAGGCAGTGCTTTCCTCTGGGGTAATCGGAATAAAAAAAGCCTTGCGTTAGACATGAAGTCGGAAGCAGGTCTGGCGATCGCAAAGGAACTGATTTCGAAAGCGGACGTGTTGGTTGAAAATTTTTCGACCGGTGTCATGAAGCGCTTTGGTCTTGACTATGAGACCTGTGCGAAGTTGAATCCAAAGCTGATTTATTGCTCTGTCTCGGCCTACGGTCGAGACGGGCCATATGCGGATCGGTTAGGGTTTGATCCCATCGCACAAGCTGAGAGCGGTTTCATTTCCATGAATGGCTATTCTGATCGTCAGGGCGTACGCAGTGGGGCTGCGATCATGGATGTAGCGACGGCAATGACAGCGACCAATGCGATTTTGCTGGCCTTGATTGCTCGACAGCGTGATGGCAAGGGCCAGCGAATCGAAGTAGCACTGTTCGACACAGCAATCGTGATGACAGGTTTTGGCGCAATGCAGCATTTGACAACTGGCTATGAACCGCAGCGCAATGGAAACACCAGCCCTGATACATGTCCGTCAGGCGTATTCATGAGCCAGGATAAGCCGCTTTATATCAACTGTGGCAACGACAAAATCTACCAGCGTTTGTTTGAGCAGGTGTTGGATCGACCAGACCTGGCCAACGATCCAGTTCTTTCTCAACGGGAGAATCGGTTGAAAAATCGAGACTTTCTATTTGAGGTCATGAATGAGGCTTTCTCTAAGCAGCCTTGGAGTCATTGGGCTCCATTATTGAGGGCAGCGAATGTTCCCAGCGGACACGTCAAAACCTTGGGTGAAGCTTTGGCCTCTGATGAGGCGCGCTCTCGTGGTCTTGTGACGCGTATTCCACACCCAGTGAAAGGCTGGATTCCCAACATTTCAAATCCGATCCGTCTTTCTCGGACCCCGGCCGTACCGCCTGTCGCACCCCCTGCTGTAGGCGCAGACAACGAATCCATTTTGCTCAACGACTTGCACGTCAGCAAACACCGCCTCAAGGAACTGCGCGAAGCGGGTGCGTTTGGCGTTGACAGTTCGACGACACTCGAGACGCCAGCCGGTAAGGTAACAGCATGAGCCGACGTGTCGCATTGATTGGCACCAGTGCTATTCCAGTTGGCCGGCACCAGACCGCAGACGACGCGTCGTTGCAGGTACTGGAGCATGAAATCATGACTCGCCTCGTCACTGAGGCGGTGCGTGATGCCGGCGTCAGTAAAGAGGATGTGCAGAGCCTGATCTTTACGCTGCCAAGGCCATACACAAGGCAGAAATACTTTCACACGTTCTTGATGGGGCAACTGCGATTGGCTTGCCGTGGTACCGTCATGGAGGTCATGGGCAATGGCATGACTGCTGCGCTGGCTTTTGACAAAGCCTGCGATGAAATCATGTTGGGTCGAGCAGAGGTTGCTTTGGCTCTGGGCATCAACATGGAAAGCGCGGTCTCGGCTGCCGAGCATATGATGAGCAGCATGCGGACGACGGGCGATGTGGATTTCCATACTTCCGCTGGATTCACGCCCATTGCATGGTATGCCATGGATGCAATGCGCTACATGCACGAGCACGGTGCAACACGTGAACAACTAGGGGCTGTGGCAGTGAAAAATCGCTACCACGCTTCACTCAATCCCCTGGCTCAGTACCGCAAGCCCATCACCCTGGAAGAAGTCGTTTCGCAAAGGCCAATCGTCGAACCTTTGGGACTGTTCGACGTTCCGCCTAGAGGGGATGGTGCAGCTTGCCTTGTGCTGGCCAGCGAAGAAGTTGCTCGCTCGCTAGGTCGTCCGTATGCCTTGGTACGTGGAAGAGGTTTTTGCCATGATGGTACACATCAGATCAGCGATGTGCCCAACGACATGATCGCTTTTGCATCCGCCAAGCAGGCTGCTCTGGACGCATACAAGCAGGCAGGTATCACTGCCGCTGATTTAGATGTTGTTGAACCGTATGCACCCTGCACCATCGTGGAAGTACTGGTCAGTGAGGCCATTGGATTGTTTGAAAAAGGGCAAGGCGCGCGAGCGGCTTCTGATGGTGAAACCCGCTTAGGTGGTCGAATCCCAATTTCTACTTCAGGTGGCCTGACTTCTCGTGGCCACCCAGCCTATGTGACATCGCTTTACAACTACGTTGAGATGGCGGACCAACTAAGAGGTCGTGCTGGAGATCGTCAGGTCAAGAATGCGCAGCTTGGTTTGGTCTCGGGAGAGCTGGGTAACTACAACGCAGCACTGATTCACATTTTGGAGGCAATGGCATGAACCACAACCCACTTCCAATTGTTTCAGTAGCAGACAAACTTTCATACCCCCCACGGCTTTCGGACTTTACACAGACTTTCTGGAACGGTCTTCGCCTGGGACAGTGGCAAACGACTTGCTGTGAAGACTGTAAAAAGGTGACTTTTCCGCCAAAGCCGGTATGCCCTCATTGCTGGTCTTCTAAGGTTGGCTGGAAACCCTTAGGTGCAAAAGGCATCTTGTACTCATGGACGCGCATTCACGCAGCGCCAGCCGTATTCGCAAGCGAATCTCCTTATGCCGTGGGCATTGTCGATCTGACGGAGGGGGTTCGGCTTGCGTGTCGTTTGGTCGCTGACGAGGACATTGCGCTGTCGCCTGGAATACCAGTGGAAATGGTTGTTCTTCAGTACGAAGACGGCCCGTTGTTCGCTGCACGTCCAGTTCTCGATCCACAAGCAAACTGATTATTCAAAACATTACATCTAGGAGATGAACATGACCCAATCCCTGATAAATACAACTGGCCTGACAGAAGATCAAATCATGATGCGTGAAGGTGTGCTGGACTTGCTCAGCCGCCACTTGCCATGGGACAAAATTCGTCAACTCGACGAGACACGTGGGTTTCCGCATGAGGCCTATAACGCGCTGGCTGAAGCTGGCTACATTGGCTTGTTTTATCCAGAAGAACTCGGTGGCATGGGCGGTTCCTACAAAGATATCGCTGTCTTCTTGGAAACACTGGGCTACTACTACACTGGCATCGCACAAGCTATCACCACTTCAGGCGTCTACGCAGGCATGCACATTGCCAAGTTTGGCTCACCTGAACTCCAGCAGGAAATTGTTCCCCAAATCGTCCAAGGGAAAATCAAGCTAGCGCTGGGGATGTCCGAACCAGGAACTGGATCTGATGTCGCTGGAATCAAAACTTCTGCCAAACGCGACGGCAATGATTACGTCATCAATGGCAGCAAGGTGTGGATCACATGTGCTCACGTGGCAGACTACATTGTGGCGATCGTTAAGACAGACACTCAGGCACGCCATAGTGGTATCAGCACCATCCTGGTTCCGACTAAAGCACCTGGTGTCACCATTCGCCCGTTGTCCATGTTGGGCCGGCGTACATCGCATGCAAATGAAGTGTTTTTCGACAACGTCAGAGTCCCTTCACGCAATCTTTTCGGCGGTGAGGGGCAGGCTTGGAAAAACATCATGAATTGCCTGGGTTTGGAGCGACTAGCCTTGGCTGCTATTTCTGTTGGTCACTGTTACAAAATTACCGAGTACGCGCGTGATTACGCTCGTCAACGAATCCAGTTTGGGCAACCGATATCTCAGTTTCAGGTGATTCAACACAAATTGGCCGATATGCTGATCATGAGTGAAACGGCCCGTCACATAACATACCGTGTTGCAGATCTGCTGGATGCGAGAGCGCCTGTCGTGACCGAAGCCTCAATTGCAAAAGTGGTGGCGACTGAGAACAACTTCAAATGTGCGGACATGGGCATGCAAATCATGGGTGGCGCAGGCTACTCGAATGAATACGACATGCAAATGTTCTTCCGTGACTCACGTGTCGGGCCTATTGGTGGCGGAACCAGTGAAATTCAGAGAAACATCATTGCGAAAAAAATGGAGCTTTGACTCTGACCATTTTTTTCGTGATTTGGAGTTTGCTAAAAATCATGCATTTTGAAGATACTGAATTGCCCTACATTTAGTGCTCTCCAATTGACAGACCTCAGCTTAGTGGTAGTGCATAAACGTTGCTTCCACATTTGCTTCCACACCTCTGTGGGACGCTCTTAACCTATTGATTTATAAAGAGTTTTATTTCTTGAAGCTGCTCATAATCCTTTGGTCCCAGGTTCAAGTCCAGGTGGGCCCACCAAATAGACAACCCCTGTTAGAAATAGCAGGGGTTTTGTCTTTCGAGCCTGCATTTAATTTGCTTGTTATGCTTCTAAGCTTTTCAAACAATCGGAAATACTCCAGATGGAAATCAATGCTGACTTCAGCCAGAGGATCGTGATCAATCATCATGACTTACCGTGGCGTGCTAGCCCTGAGGTTGGGGTGGAAAGGCGCATGCTTGAAAGACAAGGCGATGAAGTGGCAAAAGCAACTTCTATTGTTCGTTATCAACCCGGGTCCAAGTTTCAAATGCACACCCATGAATTGGGTGAAGAAATATTTGTCTTGGATGGCATATTCAGTGACGAGACAGGTCATTATTCTGCAGGGACCTACGTCATGAATCCGCCGGGCTCCTCGCATTCGCCCTTCAGTGAATCTGGCTGCACGCTCTTTGTGAAGTTGAGGCACCTGGGACTAGACCAAGTTGAGCGAGAGGTCATCGACACAAAAAAAGCTGCTTGGCTCCAAGGGATGGTGCCTGGCCTCACAGTTATGCCATTGATGCAACAAGGTAGCGGGTCAACTTTGGTTAGATGGGCGCCACAAACTTATTTCAATCCACACAGACATTATGGCGGTGAGGAAATCTTTGTGGTGGATGGTGTTTTTGAAGATGAGCATGGACGCTATCCAGCAGGTACTTGGATCAGAAGTCCGCACATGAGTCTGCACAAACCTTTCAGCCAAGAAGGTTGCACTATTTTCGTGAAAACTGGACATCTATTTGGCATTCCCCCAATTTTGTAGACACTCCTCATAAGGCAATTTAAATTCACTACAACTCTTTGAGGCAGAGGTGCTTTTGATAAAGGCTGACTCAGGACAGGTGGGGGGTTGCAGCGTCTGGACGCTTTGGCCTGTGTTGAACTAACTTGGACGGCAGTAAGTGACAGATCAGATGGAGTGGTCCACTGGAAAAAAATGCTAATTTTTTTACGAGGGTTTTTACGCGGGCTGTCGATTTATCAAAAGTGCATACTGGCCTTGGTGTGATTGGAATGCCTATCCCTTCTTAGATGTTTTTCCGCTTTGTAACTGCCACACAAGGCATTGCATGAGACAAACCCCAAGGCGATAACAGAACTGAATATCAAACACAAATAAGTCCAAATGGAAACCACTCGTAACCCAGAAGCACTTAAGAGCTGCTTGGCCTCAGGGCTGCTCTCGTTTCCTCTAACCGATTTCGACGCCGCCGGCGAATTCGACGCTACTTCATTTGCCCATCGCATCGAGTGGCTCAGCGGCTATGGCGCGCAGGCTCTTTTCGCCGCTGGCGGCGCGGGTGAGTTCTTCTCGCTCACAGCCCCCGAATACTGCGCTGTGGTGGCTCAGGCCGTGGCTAGCTCCCGCAACACTGTGCCAATCATTGCCGCCACCGGGTATGGCACAAAGATGGCCATTGCCCTCGCCAGTGAGGCGCAGCAACTTGGTGCAGACGGTCTTCTGCTGCTTCCGCCTTACCTAACGGAGTCGTCCCAGCAAGGTCTGAAGGATCACATCACTGCGGTTTGCCGCTCGACTCGACTTGGCGTGGTCGTCTATAACCGTGCAAATATGCGCCTCAAAGCGGAAACGCTGCAGCAGATCGCCGACGATTGCCCAAACCTAATCGGATTTAAGGACGGTGTCGGAGACATCGAAGAGATTCTCAAAATAAAGGCCCTGCTTGGCGACAGGTTGGCATATATAAACGGGATGCCAACCGCCGAGATCTTCGCCGGTGCCTACGGTGGAATGGGCATTTCAGTTTATTCGTCAGCGATCTTCAATTTCATCCCCCGAAGTGCAATTGCCTTCAACCGGGCGATCTTGGCCGATGATCACGCAGCAGTGCAACAGTTCACTCGCGACTTCCTAGTACCTTACGGACTGCTGCGCTCGCGTCAGCCTGGCTACGCTGTTAGCATGATTAAGGCTGGGGCGGACATCGTCGGACGCAGCGCCGGCCGTGTTCGCCCGCCGCTGTCTGACGTAACGCCATTCGAGTATGCCGAACTGGCAACCCTAATTGAGCGGCTTGGTCCGCAGGATTAAGTTCCCCTTGGCATAGTTGATAGAAAAGATTGTTTGAGCAATATTCAAAAAAATTGTTAGCGTTGCATGATTGCTGCTAAATCCAGCTATCAGCCCAGCCTTCTACTAGTTCTTGTCCGAGGGTTTGCCCCTTTGTCATTGATTGACTGCTGATTCAAAATTTGCCATCTACTTCGCCAAGCCACTTAACACTTAACTAGGACGTCTTATGTTCAAATTTGTCACATGCGGCATGACCGCACTTTGGCTCGTTATGGCAATGCCTGCTATGGCCCAAAGCGGCGCGGGCGCCTACCCCAGCAAGCCTATAAAAATCATTATTCCTTTTCCTGCTGGTGGAACCTCGGACGTACTTGCTCGGTTGTTAGGTCAAAAAATGACCGAAGCATGGGGTCAGTCAGTGGTGGTTGAGAACCGTCCCGGCGCTAACGGTAATCTGGGTGCTGATGCAGGTGCAAAGTCTGCTCCAGATGGCTATACATTGGTGTTGATGGATGTAGGCAACCTGGTTATCAGTCCTGCACTTTACAAACTTCCCTTTAATGTATTGACCGATTTTGCTCCGGTGGCTATGGTTGGCTACTCCCCTCACCTGTTGCTGGTCAGCACTAAAATTCCTGCAAACAATATCAGTGAATTGGTGGCTTATGCCAAAGCTCAAAATGGCAAAGTCAATTTTGCTGCGTCCTCTGGCATGGGGAGTGCACCTCACCTTGCAGGTGTTATTTTTGCTCAGCGCAGCGGGATTCAATGGGGTTATGTACCTTACAAAGGCGGGGCGCAAGCCTTGACCGACTTGATTGGCGGGCAAGTTGATGTAACCTTCAATGGCATGGTGGCCAGCTACCCGCATGTCAAATCAGGCAAGATAAAGTTACTGGCGGTATCCAGTGCTAAGCGCAACTCGCAGTTGGGCGACACCCCCACGGTTGGTGAAACTCTGCCCGGCTTCCTGACTGGTAGCTGGCAAGGTTTGTTGGCTCCTGCTGGAACGCCCAAGGCCATTGTGGATAAGCTCAATGCTGAAGTGGCAAGAATTGTGGCACTGCCAGATATCAAGGAGCGGTTAGTCGTTTTGGGGGCTGAGCCAAACAATATGTCGGCTGATCAATTCAGCAGCTGGCTGAAAGCTGAAATTCCCGCTATGGCCAAAATCGTCAAAGATGAAAAAATTACAGTTGAATGATCAGACGTCTGTGTAAGCCACCACACAGGAACTTAATTGAAATTTTGCATTCTCCAAATTTTGTAGACACTCTTCACAAGGTAATAGACTTAACGCAGGTCACAAAAAGTAATCAAAATGAAACCCAACAAAATTAAGCAACTGTGGGCGCAAGGCAAGCCTGTTACCTTGGGATGGATCTCCATCGCCAATACTTTTACAGCTGAAATAACGGCCAGACAAGGTTTTGATGCGGTGTGTATAGATATGCAGCATGGCGTTACGGGCTTGAGTAATTTGATGGAAATGCTGCAAGCAGTTTCAGCAACCGATGCAGCCCCAGTCGTGCGTGTAGGTTGGAATGAACCCGCCGCCATCATGAAAGCTTTGGACTTCGGCGCCTCAGCCATCATTGTCCCCCTTATCAATAACGCCGAGGAAGCCCGTAAGGCAGTTTCGGCTTGCCGCTATCCACCATTAGGTGACCGTTCGTCAGGGCCTGTCCGTGCTTTGCAAATTCACGGACCAGATTATTTTTCTAAAGCCAATGATGAAATCCTTTTGATGGCCATGATCGAGACGAAAGAAGGCTTGAATAATTTGGAAGAGATTTGCGCAACACCTGGAGTCGATGTCATCTACATTGGCCCCGCTGATCTTTCTTACGCTTTGGGCATGGCGCCACGCTCTGATAACCCAGACCCGCTTCACATGTCCACCTGCGACCGCATTAAAGAAGTGGCCCATCGCCATGGCAAAAAGGTGTGCATGCATTGCGCGAGTGCTGAGTTTGCAGCAGCGTCGGTTAAGCGTGGCTTTGATATGGTGATGATCACCTCTGATCTCACATCCATGATTGCTGGACTCAAAAAACAAATCGTCACCTTTCACGAAGCACTCAAAGGCAGTTAAGGTGCTTAGCTCTACCAAATGCTGACCATCATTTGTTTCCGCAACTCTTTATCCTTTGCTCATGGCGCCATGAACCACCCCCCCCACCATGTCCGCTGTCACCGCCGATAGCGTCCAGCCCAAATGGCCATGGCCGGTGTTGTAGAACACGTTGGCCAATTTACCCCGGCCTACTCGCGGCATCATGTTGGGCATCATGGGACGCAGCCCAGCCCAGGGCACAACCTGGCGAGTGTTGATGCCGGGGAAGCACTGATTCACCCAAGCGATGAGGGGCCGGATGCGGTCGGCGCGAATGTCTTTGTTATAGCCGTTGAATTCGGCGGTACCGGCAACGCGGAAACGATCCACTCCCAAACGGCTTGTCACCAGCTTGGTCTCGTCGTCTAGCAGACTCACGATGGGTGCTGACGACTGGCTTAGTGCGTCGGGCAGGTTGACCGTGATGGAGTATCCCTTCACCGGGTAGATGTTGACCCTGTCGCCCAGCTGCGCGGCAAAGCTGCGGCTCTCGACGCCGGCGCAAACCACCAGCCCGTCAAACTGGTGCGTGACAAGGCCGTCACTGCCAGC
>CAJCDH010000299.1 GCA_903961095.1 uncultured Burkholderiales bacterium
AGCAGATGTGATGGTCAAATCCTGACCGCAATAAACGACACTTCATTCAACGGGGTATGTCGCAAAGTGTCGGGTGAACCGACACCTTATGTTCAGGGAAAAATCAAATAAAACCCGGCATCATGATCAAGCGACTACAAAAATGGACCTGAATAATGCTATTCAATTGTCTGATGTAATCAAATCAAGTCGTTAATTTTCTGATATCCAAGGTCAAACTGAATCAGCATTCTTTTGGAATACCAACCAACGCAAGTTCACTGGCGAGTCATCTCTTGATGTGTTGAAGAGATCCAAGCCCGATACCCAATCGGGGTACCACGGGGTTGGGGGCCAACTGCCTTCAGGCAAATTGGTCATTTCGAAGTCGTAAACACTTTCGTCAGAGATCAATGACAAAGGCAAGCCCTTCAGCAACGCCTGCATTTCTGAGTCTGAGAAAAAATTAGAATAGACCTGCTGCGCAAATTGTTTTACAGCATCATCTTGAGAGTAATGGGCTTGTGCGATGAAGACATTCATCACCAATTTACCAGCCTTGGCCAGGCGCTGCGAGGCCAAATCCAGCAGTGCGCGCAATTCGTCAGTGGATCTAAAATCCGAAACCACTTCAGACACAACCATCAATTCATAGTCACGGCGTAAGACATTTTTGGCTTGAAAAACATCCTGACAAATGACGGTTATTGGCAATGACTCTTTACGGGCAGATTCACTCAAAATTTCAGCAAACTTTGGCGTTAGCTCCACCGCATCCACCGGATGCCCTCGCCGCGCCAATGGCAAAGCGTTGCGACCAGTGCCAGAGCCAATATCCAGCACTGTTGATTTGGAGGGCTCCACGACCTCGTTGACCACGGCCATCACCTTGGCATCGGGCTCCATACCAAAATAAGGCGGCTGCCGGGTCAAAACCCAGCTCTCATAAGTGTTGGAAAGACTGCTGTGCACGGGATTCACAAAATAGTTAAGCAATCCTCCCACACTTGCCTCATAAGACACGATGATCCTCGAACGAGGGGAAGCTGCGAAGGCTATTTCTAATTGACTCAATAAAATTTTATGCAAGTTATCCCGCTCTGTTGCATTCAACTTTCTGCCCAAAGCACAAAACAACTGCTCGCAGCGTGTGGCGTATTCTCCAGCCAAAGCAGGAACTGCAGGCAACGTCAATTTACCCTCGCACGCCATACGTCCCTCAAGCTTGTGCGTCATGGCCTGGCGCTGGCGGATGGGGTCTACCGGTTTGATCATAAAAACCAAGGTCAATACTTAAAGGAATTTAAAAAAAGGAACTCGTCAAAAGCAACTACCCTGACTTGTTCAGCGAAGACACAGTGAACAAGCCTTAGCTACTGGTCAGTTTTTTTCGTCAAAGTGAACTCGACTTGGCTCCAAAGCTTAGGCCAATTTTGGGCCCAACAGCAAACGTGGTCAAAGTCGGTCTGGTTTGATACATGGACAAGGCGGCTGTCAGACCCTGCACTGGCAAAGTTTTTGACCAAACTTGCAGGAACAACTTTGTCTTGGCCACCCACAAAATGAAACTGCACAACGCCTTTAAGCTGACTTGCGTGTTCCGTGGGGTTCATGGAACCAGCAAGAGGTGACAAACCATGATGGCGCACCCATGCGTCGGTGTCCAAGTTGCCCGCCACGGTGACCAGCGCATCCACGTCCTGTCGCTGCGCTGCAAGCAGTGCAGCAATAGCCGCGCCACCCGAATACCCCACCAGTACCAAACGAGATGCACCTGTGCGGCGCTTGCGCTCGTCCACCACCTGAGCGGTTGAGTCGATGACCTCTTTAGAAAAGCGATGGCCAGTCCAATGCCTCTGCCGACAAAGTGGGTCCAGCACATACTGACAAGGTCGTGCCACATAGGCCCTTGCCTGTTGACCCGTGTGCGCCAAGGCCATCTGTAGCCCTACCGGATCGAGGGGCGTAGGGTCACTGGAAGGGCGGGTGCTGCTCAGCCAAGCCAGCCCATCGCCTTCAAAGTAAATGACCAAACGCCGGTTGTGTTCAGTCTCTTTGGGCACGTAAGTTTGGATCGCAAAACTGTCCGTGTGCACAAGCTTTGCCACCCAATTGTTTTGGGTGGCAAAGCCATCTGCCAGATCTTTCCTTTTGACCGGATCAGGTATTTGCGCACACCCCATAGTGGCGACCGCAA
This sequence comes from uncultured Burkholderiales bacterium, assembly GCA_903961095.1. Taxonomy (GTDB): domain Bacteria; phylum Pseudomonadota; class Gammaproteobacteria; order Burkholderiales; family Burkholderiaceae_C; genus Limnohabitans_A. The sequence goes on from CAJCDH010000299.1 coordinate 2,177, forward strand.
GGACCGCCAACCAAGATGTGCTCAAAGGGCTCAAAAATCCCAACGCACGTTGACCGATGCGGTTTGGTTAGAAAAGCCCTTGCGGTGCTCTGCGTCCAAGCGAGCAGAAAAATCTGGCCCGTTGCCCGCTTTGCTCGACAGCCCAACGCCCAAACGGCGAATCCATGGGTCTGCTTTTAAGCCGGTTGTTGTAAAGGACGCACCAGGCGCCCCTGCAAAGGCCGCAATGATTGCAGACTGCTTGGCTAAGGCGTCGTAGCCAAATCCTGCATTGAACGTGAGCTTGACGCCTGAGTTCAAGTCGTGGTCCACCTTGGCATCGAAAGCCACAAGCAACTGCTCAGTAGCACGGCGCTTGACGATCAAATTGAGTTCCTCGGCACCAGTTTCGGTGTAGCCAGCGTCGCGAATGTGCGTGTAATCGGCACGCACGGAAGGCACAAAGGCAGTGGACTCATTGACAGCGTACAGGCGCGTCAACCCCATGCCT
>CAJCDH010000300.1 GCA_903961095.1 uncultured Burkholderiales bacterium
AGCTTTAGACCTGTGTATTTTTACCTGTCGGTGTTCTGGGCTTGTGAGGGTGTTGGTCATACACTGCGCCTTGTGCAAAGAGCGCTTCGATCTGATCGCTGGAATAAGCTAATTGCTCCAAAACTTCTTTGGAGTGCTGTCCAAGCCAAGGCGCAGGCAAACGAATGGTGCTCAGTTCACCACTAGACTTGATGGGCAAGCCCAAGGTTTTCATGGGGCCAATAATGGGATGATCAATGTCATGCACCATCTTGCGTGCGTGAATATGCGGATCATTCATGATCTGTTCATAGCCTAAAACAGGACCTCCCGGAATGCCAGCAGCATCCATTTTTTCAACCCAATAAGCCGTTGATTCGTGCATCAAAATGGCTTCAATTTCGCGCTCTAAAACATCTGCATTTTTAACGCGCAAAGTTTGCGTGAGGTAAATGGGGTTGGCCGGCCAATCGGGTTGGGAAATGACTTTTTCACAAAAGACAATCCATAATTTTTGAGAACCTGCCCCCACCGTGACATAGCCATCTGCGCTTCGATAGGCTTGATAAGGCGCAGCACGGCGGTGCCTTGTGCCCGTTGCTGTAGGAATTTCTCCTGAACCAAAAAAGGCTCCGAACTCCCAAGCCGTCCAGGCCAGGCCAGCCTCTAGCAATGAGGTTTCGAGGTATTGACCTTGGCCAAAACGAAATTTGCCAATTAAGGCGCCCAAAATACCTGACAGTGCCGTAACGCCGCTGGCAATGTCGTTCATGGCGATACCAACTTTGGCAGGGCGACCCCCTGGTTCGCCGGTCATGAGCATGATGCCTGACATGCCTTGTGCAATGATGTCAAAGCCGCCCTTTTTACCATAGGGTCCTGTTTGACCAAAGCCTGACAATGAAGCGTAAATGACGCTAGGGTTGAGGGCCTTGACAGACTCGTAGCCCAAGCCCATTCGCTGCACCACACCCGGCCTGAAGTTCTCCAAAATGATGTCTGCTTTGGAAGCCAAAGCCAAGGCGACTTGCAAGCCCGAAGGGTCTTTCAAATTCAATGCAACACTTCTTTTGTTTCTATTGAGCACCGCAAAGCAATAAGACTCGCCATTGACCTGCGGTTCAAAATTGCGTGAAGTATCACCGGTGTCTGCGTTCTCAATTTTGATGACGTCTGCACCCATATCTCCCAAGACCATGCTGCAATAGGGGCCCGCCAATACGTTGGTCAAATCTAGTACGCGAATGCCAGACAAGGGGAGTGCCATGTGAAACTCTTTTCAAATTTGAAATTGAGAAACCAAATCAACGGCCTTTAAAAACAGGCTTGCGCTTGGCCATGAAGGCCGTTCGACCTTCCTTGAAGTCTGCGCTGTTAAAGCATGCAGCAACTACTTTTTCGCACAAGGCAATGTCTCGAATGCTTTCGTCTTTGACAATCTCGCCGACGATGGTTTTGATAGAGGCCACTGTCATGGGCGCATTGGCCGAGATGGTTTCGGAATACTGTTGAATATATGTTTCTAGGGCGTCGGCAGAAACCATGCGATTGATCAGGCCCATGCTGAGCGCTTCTTGCGCAGAAAACTGCCTAGCCGTAAAGAAAATTTCTTGCGCAAATGAGGGGCCCACCACATCGACCAATTTTCGAACACCTTCATATTCATAACCCAAGCCTAACTTGGCTGCAGGCACTGCAAATTTTGAGTTTTCGCTGGCAATTCGAATGTCGCAGTTCAAAGCCACGGCAACACCCCCACCAATGCAATACCCATTGATCATGGCGATGGTTGGTTTGTTGATATTTTGAAGTGCTTGCATGCCCTTGGCAGAAATTGCGTCATAAAGCGCTGCAGCATCAGATGAGTTGCGCTGATTTTCAAATTCCGAAATATCGGCGCCAGAAACAAATGCTTTGCCGCCAGCGCCTTGGACAATGACTACACGAATGTCAGTATCTTCAGCAAATTCTTGAGCGATACAAGCCAGACCCTCCCACATCTCGAGCGAAACCGCATTGTGACGCGCCGGATTGTTAAATGTGAGCCACCCTACATGCTTGTCTTTGCGGGCGATCATTTTGTCTGTTTTCAAGAGGCTCATAGTCTGTCTTTGGATGGATATGTAAATCAGTATATACGGCAAAAAATGAGATCAAAGTCGGTTGATTTCCAGTTACTGACGATGATTGAATGTCAATCTTCAATCAGGTCAGTGACTTAAACAGGCTTGAGCACGGGCCATTCAATCAATTCAGTTTCATGAGCGTTGCACATGAACCACCAAGGGGCTACTTCGGCTAGCGGCATTGTTCTCTTTGCGCAGTCAAAAAATTTCTCTTGCAACTCAGAGTTTCCAATTGGGTGTTTGGCATGTCCCAGCGGTTTTCTGACTGGCTGAGAATTCAGTACAACACCATTTCGAAAGTGAATCGCCAATTCGTCATAGGGTGAAAACAAGAGATCGTCTGGATCTTGTGTTTTATCCGCATGAATTTGGACAAGCTGCATCAAAGCTTGTACATGTGGCTGCGTGATGTTGGCATTCTCCAAGTCGTCTAGGTTGACATGGCCATTCGAAAGTGCGCATGCCACTGCAAATTGGGCACTGAATTTGGCATCCAATGCATTTTGTGGATGAGACGATCGCAACATGGCCGCTTGCAGGTGACCCATATGAACATGGATGTGTTCTATTTGCTCAACTTGACCTTGAACATCTGCTAGCAGTGACAAGCAGGCATCGATGACTCTGTGGACTGCATAGCAAACTGGATAGCGTTTGATGTTGAGTCCTTGCAATTGAATTTGCCATGCTTGACCCGCAGCACACGGGCGCACAAGGTCGACTTGCCCCATAGGCGATAGCGCTGCCAGAAAGCCGTGAGGATTTTCCAGTGCATCGTGTGTTGCGGTCAAACCGCGTTGAGCCAGTTGACAAGCAATGATGCCGTTGCGTGCTGCCAAGCCAACTTGCAATGGCTTGGTCATTGAGCCGAAATTGACGACCAAGCCACTGGCCAAGGAGGCAGCAATGCCTAGGGCATTGGCAGTTTGTGCCACATTGAGTTGGCGTAAATGCGCGCTGGCTGCTGCACAAGCAACAACTCCAAAAACTGCTGTAGGGTGCCAGCCTTTGCCGTGGTGTTTGTCGGCGTCACGCGCTATTAAATCGGCCCAAGTTTCGTAGCCCGCGATATAAGCTGTCACGGCAGACTGCCAGTTGCAGCCCAAGGATTCAGCTTCAGCCAGCACCACAGGTCCTAAGACGACACTGGGGTGTCCATCAAGCCCTGTGTCATCGTAGTCCAATGCGTGGCCAGCAACAGCATTGACAAATGCAGCATCTGAAGTAGATGCCTTACCTCGGTCACCCAGAACATTGGCGCTACCAGAGTTGTGAGTCAGTGTCACCATGCTCAGTGCGTGCTGGACCACGGCCTCATTGCGCCCAGCAAACATCACACCAAGGTAGTCGCTTATGCCTCGACGAACCGCGATAGTGCCCGATGTTGGAATCTCATGGTGGCGCAGTTGATGGATGAATTGCGCCAGTTCTTGGGTTAAGTGAGGCATCAATTAATTCACTTTAATACGAACGTGGAAGCCCCAAAACGTGTTCCGCCAAATAGGACAAAATGAGATTGGTGGAAATAGGCGCGGTTCTTTGAACTCTAGCCTCTCGCCACTTGCGCTCGATGTCGTATTCGCGCGCATAGCCAAAGCCACCATGCGTTTGCAGGCAAGCTTCAGCGGCTTCCCAAGCAGCTTCTGCACTGAGCAACTTGGACAAGTTGGCAAACTCTCCGCATGGCAGTCCCTCCTCAAAAATAGCAGAAGATTTTCGCACCATCAATTCAGCGGCTTGTGTTTGCGCGTAGGCCTTTGCAATTGGAAATTGAATGCCTTGATTTTTGCCAATAGGGCGGTCAAAGATGACGCGCTCATTGGCATATTTGGTAGCTGTTTTGATGAACCACTTGGCATCACCAATTGACTCATGTGAAACCAGAATGCGTTCGGCATTCATGCCGTCCATGATGTACCTGAGCCCTTTGCCTTCTTCGCCAATGAGACTGTTGGCTGGGATGCGCAAGTTGTCAAAAAAGACTTCAGTTGTATTGTGGTTGATCATGGCCTTGATCGGCCGGATGGTCATGCCATTGCCAACAGCGCCGCGCATGTCAATGAGAAAAACGGACAGGCCTTCGGTTTTCTTTGTCACTTGTTCGATGGGCGTGGTTCGGGCAAGGAGCAGCATCAAATCTGAAAACAGGGCCCGAGACGTCCAAATTTTTTGGCCATTGATGACGTAATGATCACCCTCCTTGACGGCACGCGTTTTGAGTTTGGTGGTGTCTGTGCCAGAGCTTGGCTCGGTCACACCAAAAGCTTGCAAGCGCAATTGACCAGATGCAATTTGTGGCAAGTATTCATTTTTTTGTGCTTCGCTGCCATGCCGCAAAACTGTTCCCATGGTGTACATCTGCGCATGCGTCGCCGAAGCGTTACCGCCGCAAGCGTGTATCTCTTCAAGGATGACGCCCGCTGCGCGCAGTGGAAGTCCTGAGCCGCCATAAACCTCTGGAATGAGTGCAGAGAGAAAGCCGGCTTGTGTCATGGCTTTGACAAATTCGCTGGGGTAGCCCTCTCGCTCGTCAAGTTCACGCCAATAACTACCTGGATAGTCAGCGCAAATGCGGCGCACTCCTTCTCGAATGTCTAAGTGGTCTTCGTCCAAATTCATTGAAACGGATGGGAGGGTGGATTCAGGTTTCATATTCAAATTGAAAGTAGGATGTTCATGCGGAAACGGTGGTGCGTTCCTGAGCTGTTTTGTAGTGCTTGGGTAGTCCAGCGCGAGCCAGCGCGCCAGTCATTAAGTTGGATGCTAAATTTTGTGCCGCTATTTCACGAACAAGCAAAAGTTTTTGCAAATCAACACCGGTGATCAGACCCATCGAGTCGAGCATGAAGCAAAGATCTTCCATGACAATATTGCCGCTAGCGCCTGGCGCGAATGGACAACCGCCAAGACCCGCCAAAGATGCATCAAAAATTCTCACGCCACAATCTAGTGCAGCTGCTACATTGGCAAGACCTGTTCCCCGCGTGTCATGAAAATGCGCAGCAACCGGAATGTTTCCTACCTCGGTCATGACAGCTTTAAAAACCTCACGAACTTGTTGTGGATCGGCATAGCCCACGGTGTCTGCCACCATGATTTCTTCGGCGCCTGCCTGTGCCAAAAACGCTGCGCAACGTCGAACTTCATCGACTGCTATTCGGCCTTCGTAAGAGCACCCCAAGGCGGTGGACAAGCCAGCTGCCAGTTTGACTCGTCCCTTGAGTCCAGCTGAATCACGCGCGCTGACAATGCGCTCAAAATCGGCAAGTGATTCTTCGCGTTCACGGCGAACATTCTTTAAGTTGTGGGTTCGGCTGACAGAAACCACGAAGTCGACGACATGAACGCCGATGGCAAATGCGCGTTCGGCACCTTTGAGGTTGGGCACCAAGGTCATGACGCTGAGGCCTGGAATTTGCAGAGAGCGAAGAGCCACCTCCTCAGCATCGGAAAATTGCGGAATGAGCTTGGGTGGTACAAAAGAGGTGACTTCAATTTCTTTAACGCCTGCCTCGCATTCAGCAACAATCCATTTCAATTTTTCTTCAGTAGGAAAAAAAGTAGAGACCATTTGCAAGCCATCTCTCAAGCCCACTTCACGCACGTGAACATTTTGATCAGATTTCATGTTTCATTTTCCCTTGAAATTCGGGATTCTTTTTTCGTTGAAAGCAAGCACACCTTCTAAACGATCTTCGGAAACAACCAAGCGGTTGTAGGCCTCAATTTCAAAACGACAGGCGGTGAGTAAATCGCTTTGGAGTCCGTAGTGAATTGATTTTTTGGCTTGGATCACAGAAAGAGGGCCATTGGCTGCAATGTCTTTTGCGCATTTCAGGGCCTCCTGAAGGACGTCACCTTGCTCGCACACATGGTTGACCAAGTTCCATTGCACAGCTTGCTGCGCAGAAAAAGCCTGAGCCCGCATAATAAGTTCTTTGGCCCGGCGTTCTCCGACGGCACGGGCAAGGGTTTGCGTGCCACCACCGCCAGGCATGATGCCCAAGCGTACTTCTGTCAAAGCCATGCGTGCTTGAACAGACGCATAAATAAAATCACAGGCCAGTGCTGTTTCTAAACCACCGCCATAGGCATGGCCATTGAGAGCCGCAATCACAGGGACGGGTACTTCAAGCAGTTGAAAAAAGGCGCGTTCATAAATTTCGTGTTGCAGACGCCAAGCTTCATTGCTCATGCCTTTGCGTTCCTTGAGATCGCCACCTGCACAAAATGCACGATCACCAGAGCCGGTCAGCACCACGCATCGAAGCCCTTGCGCATCTTCCGTGAGTCGACCCCAAAGGTCGAGAAGGTCGCGACCCATTTGCGTATTGATTGCGTTGAGAACTTCAGGTCGGTTGAGGGTAACTACCAAAACGTGCTCGTTTTCAGGTCTTAAAAGCAATGTGCTGTATTCGGGCCATTTCATGTTGTTACATCCGTTGTCATTTCAGAAGTCGTCAAATTCATTTCACCCAGCGTCGGGGAACTGCTTCTGGGTTGGGGTCGAGTTCCGTCCAGCCGCATGGGTAAACCAATCATGGGAATGGAGCTGCCTGGCACTTTTTGCAATATGCCCATCGCCTCGGTTTGAGGATGAGCAAGCATGGCAGCGACATCTTGAACGGGTGCGCAGGGTACACCTGCGTTGTCCAATAAGCTTGTCCAATCAGAACTCGACTTGCTCACAAAACATACTTCTAACATGGGGTTAAGGATGTGAGCATGACGAACTCGCTCAGGGTTGCTTGCAAACAGTGGATCAGCTATCCACTCTGGGTGTTTTAAGACCTCACACAAGCGCTTAAAAAGAGTGTCATTGCCCGCAGAAACGACCAAATCTCCGTCTGCAGTTTTGAAGGCGCGGTAGGGAACGATTCCGGTTTGGCCGGAACCATTTTTACCCGGTACATTTCCTGAACTGAGAAATTGTGCTGAGTACATGGTCATCCAAGCTGCCGCTGTTTCAAACAATGACACATCGACGACGCCGCCAATGCCTGTTGTTTGCCGTTGCATCAGTTGACAAACTATGCCCAAAGCGGCCCACATGCCGGTGCCCATGTCGATGATCGAGGGCCCGACTCGCACTGGATTGCCGCCAGGTTCACCCACCACACTCATGATGCCGCCAAAAGCTTGCATGAGTGGGTCATAGCCTGGCCGTTGCGCCATGGGCCCCATGGAGCCAAATGCCCCCAGATTGCAATACACCAATTGTGGTTTTTCTAGATGCAAGGTAGCGGCATCTAGGCTCAGCGCCTCAACCTGTCCTGGCCGCATGTTTTGCAGCACAACATCAGCTCGCTCAAGGATGAGATTTTTTAAAAAAAGATGGTCTTTTTTTTGCCGCAAATCCAAGCGCAAAGAGCGCTTGTTTCGATTCAAGGACTGGAAGGTCGCTGCGCTGCCATCGACAAAAGGAGGCCCCCATTTGCGCGCATCATCACCGTCAGGCTTTTCGATCTTGATCACTTCGGCACCCAAATCGCCAAGTATTTGTCCTGCAAATGGGGCAGCGACACTGTGACCCAATTCGATGACAACTTTTCCCGCCAAGGGAAGTGAGCTTGGGAGCAGTGCGGTTGATGACATAGATTCAATCTGCCTTGATGTTGGCTTCACGGATCAGCTTGCCGCGCAATTCGTATTCGCGCCTGACGGTGGCGCTCAGCTCAGCTGAGTTACCGCCAACAACGATCAATCCACTGGCTGACAACTTACTCTTTGTATCGGGCTCCAGCAGCGCTTTGTTAATTTCTTCACTCAATCTGCGGCTAACTGCTTCGGGCATGTTGGCGGGTCCAAAAAAGGCCAGCCATGAGGGCATGTCAAAGCCTTCATAAGTCTCAGCAATAGTTGGCACATTGGGCAAGCCTTCATAGCGCTGAGCGCCTGTGACTGCAATCGCGCGCACTCTTCCAGATTGGATGTGCGGAAGCACCGTAATGGCACTTGCAAAGATCATTGGAATTTGCCCGCCCATGACATCGTTGAGCGCAGGGCCACCGCCTCGGTAGGGAATGTGTGTCAATGGAGCGCCAGAGCGCTGTTTAAGCAATTCACCGGACAAATGATGCGGCGAACCTGAACCCGAAGTGCCGTAAGCCCCTTTGCTTGGATTCGCTTTGACAAATGCCACCAATTCGCGGATGTTGTTGGCTGTAATTGAAGGGTGCACCACCAGAACAATAGGGTTCATGGCAGCCAGCGACAGGGGTGTGAAATCGCGCACGGGATTAAATGGTGGGTTTGGCACCATGTGCATGTTGGCGGCATGTGTTGCGTCCGTGCCCAACAAAAAGGTGTAGCCATCAGGTGCAGACTTGGCAACAATTTCACTGCCGATGTTGCCACTGGCACCAGCGCGGTTGTCCACCACCACTGGTTGCCCCATGGCCACTGAAATTTTTTGCGCCACCATTCTGCCTAGTGAATCTGTGGATGCACCAGGCGGGTAGGGCACTACCAGCTTAATCTGTTTATCAGGGTAGGTCTGAGCCGTCGCGATTGTAGGAATGGCCCAAGGCAGCATTGCCAGCGCCATGGAAATGATGAGTTTTTTCATGTCTCCTCCAGTTTTGTTTGTGCATTGATAGAAATATGTACGGTCGTCCGTATGTTATATTGATATTTTGTTTCTTGTCAAACGAGGCAACACGATGAATCCACCTGTGTCCTTAGCTTTTTCAGGTCGAACGGCCATAGTCACTGGCTCTGGTCAAAATATTGGTCGTGCCATGGCGCTTTCTTTGGCGGCGCAAGGTGCCAATGTGGTGATCAATGGTCACCAAGACAGAGCAGCAGTAGATGCCGTGGTAGAAGAAATTAAAGCCAGCTCAGGGCAGGCCATGGGCTTCATGGCAGATGTGAGTCAAGACCATGAAGTTGCAGAAATGGTCAAAGCCACAGTAGCCCGATATGGCTCAATTGACATCGCAGTTTCCAATGTGGGTATTCGGCGCAAGCAGGCCTTTTTAGACATTACGCCTGAAGACTGGGACTCAGTCATGCAGACTAATTTGACGCCAGCTTTCTATCTTGCTCGGCATGTCATTCCACACATGCAAGCCAAGCGTTGGGGAAGAATTGTGCTGATCTCTGGCTTCGATGGTTTTTGGGGGCAAGTGACAGAGCGAGCACACAACATCACAGCCAAAGCAGGATTGCATGGTCTTGCAATGGCACTTGCGCGTGAGTTCGGTGTTGATGGCATCACCGTTAACACCATTGCACCGGGCGCGATTGATACGGTGCGTGATTGGTCACAATATACCCATCAATTGCGAGCACAACTTGAAAAAGAAATTCCCTTGGGGCGTTATGGCAAACCAGATGAAGTGGCGGCTGCCTGTGATTTGCTGTGTTCAGATCGCGGGGGCTTTATTTCGGGGCAGGTGCTTCATGTCAATGGCGGTCATTACATGTATTGACAGATAGATCATTTTGAAAGCGCTTTTAACTCACTCATGACTGAGCCTTTTTCCTCATTGTCCAATTCGTCGCCACGTTACCAACAAGTAACGGCTATTTTGCAGCGCGATATTCAGTCCGGCTTATACCCGGTTGGCTCTTTGCTTCCGCCAGAACCTCAGTTGTGTCAGCAATTTGCAGTTTCACGCCATACAGTTCGTGAGGCAGTTAGAGCATTGTGCGATCTGGGGTTAGTCACCCGTCATCAAGGTGTAGGCACTCGAGTGAGAGCCAAGCAGGCTGCCAAACGTTTTACAGCATCTTTGTCATCCTTGCGTGACTTGATGGAGTACACAAAACAAACGCGGCTGAAGTATTTGGGTTGTGCATGGGTAGATGCCGATGAAAATTTGGCCAAGCAGTTAACTTGTGAAACTGGAGAGCGCTGGTTGGAGCTCAACACCTTTCGTTACAGTGTTGATGATGGCGCGCCAATTGTTCACATGCGGGTCTACGTCAGACCTGAGTGTGATGGGATTCAGCATGACCTTGAGATTGGCGATGCATGGGTATATGGTTTGGTTGAGAAACATGGTGGCCAACGCATCTTGCAAGCTGAGCAAATTATTGGTGCAGTTGGGGTACCAGAAAGCAGTGCCCAGATTTTGGGAGTGCAGGCAAATTCTCCAGGTCTTTGGGTGAGGCGTTATTACTTGGGCAGCGCAGAGCGCTTGTTGTCTGTATCTCTGAATGTTTACCCACTTGACCGATTTGAGTTCGCCACGCGATGGCGACTTGAAGCAGATATTTCAACAAACTAATTGAGAGCTACTTTTTGCAAAGGCTAAAGCATCAAGGGTCTTGTAATTCAAGACACTTGAAAATTCAAGCTTGAATGTGTTTAGATAAAAACACCCTTCATGCCACCTGCAGGATACCGCGTGCCTGCAGCGATACCCACAGGAAATGCCTTCGCTAGCAATTCAAGATCTTGATTTGAAAGTGCTACCTTTAACGCGCTGAGATTTTCATCAACTCTTGCCGTTTGCTTGGTCCCTGGAATGGCCAAAATGTCTTCACCTTGTGCAAGCAACCAAGCGAGTGCCAGCTGGCTAGGCGTGCAACTTTTTTCGTTGGCCATTTCAATGATGGCGGCCACCAATTGCTGATTGCGCTCTAAGTTGCCCGGTTGAAAGCGAGGATGGTCCTTGCGCCTGTCGTTGTTGAAATCTGAAGAATTTTTCACGGTACCCGTTAAGAGACTTCTCCCCAATGGCGAATAGGCCACAAAGGAAATTCCAAGTTCGCGGGTGACCTTCAGAGTCTCTTCTGCTTGCTCTCTGTAAAGAAGAGAGTATTCGGTCTGGATGGCCGCAAGGGGCTGAATTTTGTGCGCTCGCCGAATGGTTTCTGGGCTGGCTTCGCACAAACCAATTGATCTTATTTTTCCAGCCAGAATCAAATCTTTCATTGCACCAACTGTGTCTTCAATGGGAACGCTAGGGTCAATTCGGTGCACATAGTACAAATCAATGACATCTAAATTCAAGCGCTTAAGACTGGCCTCACAGGCCTCTCTGACATAAGACGGATTGCCGTTGACGCCGTTCCCACCAGCCTCGCCTTTGGTTTGTCCAAATTTAGAGGCTAAAACCACTTGATCTCTTCTGCCCTTTAGAGCGGTCGACAAAAGGGTTTCGTTATGGCCCCAACCATACATATCTGCTGAATCTAGAAAGTTAATGCCTTGGTCAATGGCATGCTGAATAACGGCAACGCCATTGCTGTCACTCGATTCGCCATAGATGCCCGATAAAGACATGAGACCCAGACCTATGCTGGTAGCAAAAATGCCTGATTGACCTAATTGGCGTGTTGGATGAGTCATAAAAAACCTTTGTGTCTCAAGCTTGAATTAAAAATTTTCCATGTAGGGATGCATAAACACCAACATCTTACTGATGCTGTGAGATATTTAACGACACAGGGTTAAACTGACTTGAAATATTTTGCCATTTGATGTTCACTTCATGAAACCAGAGAATCGTCTTTCTTTAAAAATCAAAGATGACTGTGAATTTTTAATGGGATCTAATGTGAACACAATCAGTCGAAAAAGCGTTTTTTTATTTGTCATGTTGGTTTTGTTTTTTCCATTGTCTTGGGCGCAAACTCAAGCATGGCCAAACAAACCTGTTAAGTTGGTCGTTGCATTTGCACCTGGTGGTCCGGCAGACATCATTGCCAGACTTCTAGCGCAAACCATGCAAGACAAGTTAGGCCAAACAGTTGTTGTTGAAAATCGTGCTGGCGCTGGTGGAAATATTGCAGCTCGATTTGTCGCAAAGGAATCGCCTGATGGGTATGTGTTGCTTGTCACAACCAGTTCGTTGGCCGTCAATCAAACACTCTACAAAGAACCAGGGTATGACGCTCTCAAAGACTTTTCACACATTGGCTTAATTGCAATTAGTCCCAATATTATTGTGAGCCATCCGACTGAACCCTCTGCTGATTTGAAAGAATTTATTCGCAATTACAGAGGCAAAAATGTTTCTTATGGCTCTGCAGGCATTGGCAGTACACCGCATTTGACTGGCGACCATGTATTGCGAGTTCTCGGTAAACTTGATGCAGTTCACATACCTTTTCAGGGTGCTGCACCCGCTTTAAATGCAACCATGGCCAACCAAGTTCAATTGGCAAGTGTTGCACTGCCTCCGGCTGTCCCTTTAATTAAAAGCGGTAAATTGAAAGCCTTGGCAGTTACAAGCTTAAAGCGACTAGACACATTACCTAACGTACCTACAGTTTCTGAATCCGGCTTCGCTGACTTTGAAGACTATACGTGGGTCGGTTTGTTTGCCCCTACAAAATTGCCGAGTGATCTTTTAAATCGATTAAATGGCATTATCAATGAAGCCGTGCGACAACCCGATTTCCGAGATAAATTGAATGCCGCCGGATTCGAGGCTCAGACTGGAAGCCCACAGTATTTCAATGACTATCTAAAACTTGAACTTTCCAAGTGGGGCAAGATTGTGAAGGAAACAGGAGTGACACCACAATGAGCGAAAAACCCCCAAGAAAATACATTCGCAGAATTGTGACCGGTCACGACGGTCAGGGTCGTTCTCATGTGACCGAAGACCAACTTGCGCCGTCTGTTCATACAAATCCAAAAAGAGTAGGGTACCACCTCACTCAATTGTGGATGACAGACCAGACACCTGCTTTCGTTGGCAATGAACCCGATCCCACTTCCCGGCCATTAAAACTTGAGCCACCTAAAAATGGATCCGTCGTCAGAATTATTGAATTTGGCCCCGAAGGTGATTGGCTTACCAAAATAGATGCACAAGATACCAAAATAGCTTGGAGTGCTTTGGGCACACAGACAGCCTCTACAAACCAAACAGGTCACGCCAAGCATCCATTTATGCACCGCACCCAATCGGTCGACTATGCATTAATTTTGGAAGGCGAAATTACACTGTTACTTGACAATGAGGAAGTCCTCATGAAGACGGGTGACTTTTTGGTAGAGCGGGGAACCAATCACGCTTGGGCCAATCGATCTGGCGCAATGTGCAGAATTTTATTTGTGCTAATCGATGGCCAGTTTGATCCTGAAATTTCAAAACACTTTGACTGATTGCGACCACTTTGAAGCAATCTGCGGAATGCAAAATGATGGCCTTTGTCCAGTCATAATCAGTCGGCTTAGTGCCTAATTTTTTTGCAAGCGAGCATAAATACGCATTGCCCACTGGCCTAGATCATCAAGGTAGTTGTAAACCACAGGTATCACCAACAAACTGAGAACGGTGCTGGTCACACCTAAATCGGCAGCCTTGGCAAAGTCGGAGCGTACCGCAGTTTCAGGTCTTACCAAGCTAGCAGTAGACGCGATGGAGCCTAGTCCGTCGATGGACCGCAAGTTTTTTTCAACCGCCATGGCCGCGCCGCTGCCCGCAAAGGCTTGCTTACAATCGTAGAAAGCGTTATTTCTGCGCCCCATTAGCCTTGATTGCTGAATGCTTCAAGCATTCTCTTTTTATTGTATGAAGGAATTACCATGAATCCCTCTGAACCTCGCCTGACCTCTCTTTCGCATGGCGGTGGCTGTGGTTGCAAAATTGCCCCTGCAGTTTTGTCTGAAATCCTGAAAGGCACATTGCAGATGCCTATTCCCAAAGAGCTGATGGTGGGAATTGCCACAGCCGATGACGCAGCGGTTTACAAGTTGAATGATCACCAAGCTTTGATTGCCACCACAGATTTCTTCATGCCCATCGTTGACGATCCATACGATTTTGGGCGCATTGCAGCTACCAACGCCATCAGCGACGTGTATGCCATGGGGGGCAAACCCATTTTGGCGTTGGCTTTGGTCGGTATGCCCATCAAGGTCCTTTCAACAGACACCATTGGTAAAATTCTGGCAGGCGGAGCTTCGGTATGCAATACAGCCGGTATTCCCATTGCAGGCGGACACTCCATTGATTCGGTCGAACCCATTTATGGCTTGGTTGTTCTGGGTTTGGTCCATCCAGAGCGTGTTAAAAGAAATGACGGCGCGCGAGTGGGAGATGTGCTGGTTCTGGGCAAGCCTATTGGCGTTGGCATTTTGTCTGCCGCACTCAAAAAAGAAGTTCTTGATGCAGCAGGTTATGAGTCAATGATCGCCAACACTACCAAGCTCAACACTGCAGGCCCCGAATTGGCGGAGTTGCCTGGTGTCCATGCATTGACAGACGTCACTGGTTTTGGTTTGGCGGGCCACACTCTTGAAATGGCCCGTGGCGCGCAATTAACTGCTTATATCAAGTGGGCCGATGTGCCCTTGTTACCCAATGTGTCGGCTTTGATTCAAGATGGCAACATCACGGGTGCATCAGGTCGAAATTGGGAGGGCTATGGTCCAGAAATTAGCCTTGAATCTGGTTTGCCCGCTGAATGCCAAACTCTTTTGTCTGATCCTCAAACAAGTGGTGGATTGCTGGTCAGTTGTTCGCCAGACACTGTTCCTGAGGTGCTTGCTGTGTTTAAGCGTCACGGTTTCGATGATGCTGCCATTGTGGGCCATATCGGTGAAGCTCAAAAATCACGCTTGGTTGTCAACTGCTGAACTTGCGTTGTCATGAAGGATGAGGGCTATGCAATCAAACGCTTAGTCACCTTCAATGGCGGTGTTTGATTGAGTATTTAAAGTTGACCACATCGATGGATGTTTCAACTCATTTGGTTCATAAGTGGCTTGTTTGAACAACAAAGAAAGTCATAATCAGACTATTAACATAAGCGCAGGCGGCTAATTAGCTTAAAACACATGCATAAAATTGTCATCGTTGGAGGTGGTGCAGGGGGACTTGAGCTTGCAACCCGACTGGGTAAGTCTTATCGCCGAGACCAAAATATAAGCGTCACTTTAGTCGATAAAAATCGTACTCATATCTGGAAACCCAAGCTCCATGAAATTGCATCTGGCAGCATGGACTTTGGTGATCATGAAGTTGATTACATGGCCCACGCGCATTGGAATCATTTTATTTTTCGAATCGGAGAACTCAAAGGCTTGGATCGGCTAAACAAGACAATTGATTTAGCACCCTACCTAGACGTAGATAACA
>CAJCDH010000301.1 GCA_903961095.1 uncultured Burkholderiales bacterium
GTGTAGTTCAAGGTTCCTGCATAAGCCGCAATCAGGCCAATGCCTAAGATAAAGCCAAAGTCACCCACCCGATTGACCAAAAAGGCTTTCATGTTGGCAAAGATGGCCGTGGGCTTGTTGTACCAAAAGCCAATGAGCAAATAAGACACCAAGCCTACTGCTTCCCAGCCGAAGAACAGTTGCAACATGTTGTTGCTCATGACCAGCATCAACATGGAGAAGGTGAACAAAGAGATGTAAGCGAAGAAACGGTTGTAGCCTTCGTCTTCATCCATGTAACCAATGGTGTACAAGTGCACCATGAGCGATACAAAGGTAACGACACACATCATCATGGCGGTGAGGCCATCGACCATGAAACCAATTTCCATCTTCAGATCGCCAACGATCATCCATGTGTAGAGGGTCTCGTTAAAGCGTGCACCATCGATGGCCACGCTCTTCAATGTCGACGCGGACAAGATGAAAGCGATCAATACGCCCAAAATAGTGAGCGTGTGCGTTAAGCGGCGTCCAATCCAGTTGCCACCGAATTGTGTGCCGAAAATACCAGCGAGGACTGAACCCACCAGTGGGGCCAGCGGTACAGCAAGCAAGGTAGAAGCGTTGAGGGTTTGGCTCATGTTTTTTAACCTCTTAACCCTTGAGCGAATCAAGTTCATCCACATTGATGCTGTTCAAGTTACGGAACAAAAGCACCAAGATGGCCAAACCGATGGCAGATTCGGCTGCCGCCACAGTCAAGATGAAGAACACGAACACTTGTCCGTGCATGTCACCTAAATAGTGAGAGAAAGCCACAAAATTCATATTGACCGCCAAAAGCATCAACTCAATGGCCATCAACAACACAATCAAATTCTTTCGGTTCAAAAAGATACCGATGACTGAAAGGGCAAATAACATCGCGCCCAATGACAGATAGTGTCCGAGTGTCAAAGTCATTATTTGGTCTCCTTCGGGGCTTGCTCATCCGCTGCAACTTCTGGCGCTTTTGGCGCTTCCCCTACTTTGACAGCCTCCATCTTGACCAACACCAAGCGATCGCTGGCACGGACATGGACTTGTTCAGAAGCACTGATAGCCTTGCTGTCTTTGCGTTGACGCAATGTGAGCGCAATGGCAGCGATCATGGCGACCAACAAAATAGCCGCAGCAATTTGAATCGGCATGATGTAGTCGGTGTAAAGCAAAATACCCAAGGCCTTGGTGTTGGAATACTGCTGACCGACTTGACCGATTTCAGCAGCCAATTTGGGCGCTTCAGAGGTTCTAAAACCACTCATAAGCACCGCTGCCATCTCGAGTGCAATCAGTGCACCCAAAGTGGCCGCCAGCGGAAAATGCTTCCAAAAACCTGCGCGAAGTGTGTCCAAGTTGATGTCCAACATCATCACCACAAACAAAAACAAAACCATCACAGCACCCAAGTAAACCAGTACCAAGGTCATGGCCAAAAACTCTGCTTGGAGCAACAACCACAAGCCAGAAGCCTGCGAAAAAGCCAACATCAGAAACAACACGGCATGCACCGGGTTGCGCGCAGTCACCACTCGGAAAGATGCTAACAATAGCACCACCGAGAAGAGATAAAAGAAACCAGTTTTGACGTCCATGGGTTGTCGCTTGTTAGTTTTGTAAATCAGCCGATCAACGGTATTTGGCATCTGCAGCTTTGGCCGCCGCTATGTCTTTTTCGTAACGATCGCCTACTGCCAAGAGCATCTCTTTGGTGTAGTGCAAATCACCGCGTTTCTCACCGTGATATTCCAGAATGGAGGTTTCAACGATGGAATCGACTGGGCAACTTTCCTCGCAGAAACCGCAAAAGATGCACTTGGTCAAATCGATGTCATAGCGCGTGGTGCGGCGCGAGCCGTCAGCACGAACATCCGATTCAATGGTGATTGCCATTGCAGGACAAACTGCTTCACACAGCTTGCAAGCAATGCATCGTTCTTCACCGTTTTCGTAGCGACGCAAAGCATGCAGTCCCCTGAAGCGAGGAGACAAGGGTGTCTTCTCTTCGGGAAATTGCACAGTGACTTTGCGACGGAAAGCGTAACGCCCTGTTAAAGCCATGCCTTTGACCAACTCAAACAGCATGAAGCTCTTGAGAAAATCTTTGAACGAAAAGTTGGATACAGCCACTGTAGACATGTCTTAACCCGGTTATTTCCAAATGTTCCAAGGCGAATGCAACCAAGCGCCCACAATCAACAGCCACACCAAGGTGACTGGAATGAAAATCTTCCAACCCAAACGCCTGATCTGGTCATAACGGAAACGCGGGAATGTGGCGCGAATCCAAATGAACATAGACACGACGAAGAAGGTCTTGATGCCCAACCAAATCCAACCTGGAATGAAGTTGAACAATGCACTGTCAATTGGCGACATCCATCCACCCAAGAACATGATCACGA
>CAJCDH010000302.1 GCA_903961095.1 uncultured Burkholderiales bacterium
ATACGGGCGCCAAGCCTGGCTGAGTCACTCGGGGTGGAGTTCCCAAGGATTTTCATGAAACGTGTTGATGATTTTCGCCTGAAGTTCGGTAAAAAAGAATTCGTACCGATCATGGTGGGCGGTATGGGCGTGGACATTTCAACAGCCGAACTGGCGCTGGAAGCGGCCCGACTGGGCGGAATTGGCCACATTTCAGATGCCATGGTGCCAGACGTCTCAGACCGCCGTTTTGACACCAGCTTCGTCAAAGACAAGACGCGTTTTTACAAACACAACATCGACAACAGCGATAAATCCATCATCAAGTTTGACCTCGGGGTATTGGCAGAGGCCACACAACGGCACGTCGCGGCCACCATGGAAGCCAAAAAGGGCGAGGGTCTGGTGTTTGTGAATTGCATGGAAAAGTTGACCATGAACGCCCCACGCGACACGCTGCAGGTGCGCATGGCTTCTGCCCTGGATGCGGGCATTGACGGCATCACCCTGAGTGCGGGCTTGCACCTGGGCTCTTTCGCGCTGATTGCTGATCACCCCCGTTTTCGCGACGTCAAACTGGGCATCATTGTGTCCTCGGTTCGGGCGCTGCAAATATTTTTGCGCAAGAATGCCCGTTTGGAGCGCTTCCCTGATTACGTGATTGTGGAGGGCCCACTGGCGGGTGGCCACTTGGGTTTTGGTCTCGATTGGGCGCAGTACGACCTGGCCACCATCACCGCTGAAATCATTGCGTACCTTCAGGTCGAAAAGCTCAATATCCCGGTGATTGCTGCGGGCGGTGTATTCACCGGCAGTGATGCGGTCTCGTTCCTTGAAACAGGCTCCGCAGCCGTGCAAGTAGCAACACGCTTCACAGTGGCCAACGAATGTGGTTTGCCGGCCAAGGTCAAGCAAGACTATTTCCTGGCCAATGAAGACGACATTGAAGTCAATACGATTTCTCCTACCGGCTACCCGATGCGCATGCTTAAAAGCTCGCCAGCCATTGGCTCAGGCATACGCCCTAACTGTGAGTCTTATGGCTATTTGCTCGACGGCTCTGGGGGATGCGCCTACATCACGGCCTACAACCGGGAGGTGGTACTGCACCCGGACGGGAAAAACATCTCGGTCAAGGATAAAACCTGCTTGTGCACCCACATGCGCAACTTCAATTGCTGGACGTGTGGGCACTACACCTACCGCCTCAAAGACACCACACGCCAGTTGGCCGATGGCACCTACCAGACCTTGAGTGCCGAGCACATTTTCAAGGACTACCAGTTCAGCGTAGACCATCAGATTGCCTTGCCAAATTAAAACAAGCATCGCCTTTATGGCGTCCAACCGGCCATGTCTCGGGCCAGCTAACGGGGGCATTCAATGAGTGAAGCTTGGCGTATTCGACTTGCAACCCCAGTCGTACTGGCTTTGTCAGCTTGTCTGCTGACAACGACTGCGGGTACCAATTTAATGGTTTTCCTGTTGTTGTTGCTGGCCCCTTGGGCTTGGTGGCGCTTTAAATGGACCGAGCCAGAGCGTCGACAGGCCACCACACTGTTCATGCTCATTGGACTGTTTTGCGTTTGGGACCTGAGCGTTAACCTTTGGGCGGGCAATTCATGGCTCAGTTCTCTCAAAGCCCTCAGAGATTTGAGAAATTTTGGTTTCATCATTGTGCTGTGGCCAATTTTCGCCCTACCGAATGTTGCACGAAGGGCGGCTTGGGGCCTGTTGGCCTCGGTCGTGCTGCTGGCCTTGGCCAACCTGACCTTGAACCTATTGGGACACATACCGCCAGGTGATTTGATGACCAAGTTCATGCCCAATATGCACGGTCAAATTTTGGTGGGACTGGTGCTGCTCCTTGGGATGAGCTGGATTGAACAGCCCGACCGATCCTGGCGGGCTTGGCTACCCATGGTGATATTGCTGCTGTCGCTGCTACTGGCCAGCAGTCGGCGTACAGGGTATATCTTGCTTGTAGCCGGTGCCGGCATGGCCTTGGTACTCAATCGCGATAAATTACGTTTGCAGAAATACCGGGTGGTCGTGTTACTCGGGGTGGTTATTATTTTGGGTCTAGCATTGAGCTCGTCACACCTCCGTATGCGCGTGTCCTTGGCATTGAGTGAGGTGGTTCAGTTCTTCAGTCTAGATACCAGGCAGCGTGCCGCCTTGGAAACTTCGGTGGCCATTCGTCTGGAATATTACGTCTCGACCTGGCGGTTGATCCAAGACCATTTTTGGACAGGGCTGGGCTCATTGAATTTTGGCGATGCCTTTTGGCAAATCAACCAGCAAATGGGCGCGACCAACAAAGCCCTTTTTGGCGGCAACCCCCACAACGAATATTTGTGGATGTGGGCCACCAAAGGGTTGATCGGCTTACTTATGTACCTGGCTATCTGGGTTCAAGTGTGCCGCATGGCATGGCACAAGAGGGATCGACTTCAACGCCACGGCCTGTGGGTGTTAGTCACCCTGTTTTTGATGAGCATCACCAGCAACTCCATGAGTTTCGATATGGTGGAAGGTCATTTCATGATGCTGGCGCTATTGGTCTTTTTGGCGCCAGATAATTTGAAGTTGTGGCCTGAAAAGGTAAAGCTGCGTGAACAACCCTAACAATAGATCTTTAAAGTTCCATCTACACATAAACTGCAGCAACAGAAAAGCCTAGCTCGCTTGCACGCGCTAGGCTTTGTATTTTGGCTCCTCGACCGGAGCCACAGTTGGCAGGCTGCTTAGGCTGACGTCCCGACACGCTAACTCTAACGGGCACACTGCGAAAATACTCTATCCGTTTTGTTTCCAAGCAATTTACTTGTCGCGCTAGTGGATTAGATCAACTTTGGACTTCGAGTTTCAATCCATTTTGTAGGATTAAACTCGCTCTATGCGGCAGACCCTCATTCAACGCCTTCTCTCAGCCAATCGACGGGCAAGAAACAAGGTGGCAGGTCTTCCCAGTATTTGGAGAGGGATGTTGTGGATGATGCTCGGGGGGATTTGCTTTTCCTTTCTCAACACCATCGCGCGTTCTATATCCATGCAGATGAATCCCTTCGAGGTTCAGTTTTTACGCTATCTGTTTGGACTCATCGCTATGTTGCCTTGGGTATTACAAGTAGGGCCCGGCAACTTTTGGCCATCCGATGTAAAAGGACAGTTTTGGCGAGGTGGGGTACACACCATGGGATTGGTGCTGTGGTTTATAGCTTTACCAAAAATCCCTTTGGCTGATATGACAGCGATCGGCTTCACAGGGCCAATTTTTGTCATGATCGGTGCTTCTTGGTTTTTGGGTGAGCGGATGCAACGTGACCGCTGGATTGCGGCCTTGGTTGGTTTTGTGGGCGTCATAGTCGTTGTAGCACCTAAAATTTCATGGGACGGCGGAGTCTTTCACTTGGTCATGTTGGCGTCAACACCGCTCTTTGCTGCATCTTTTTTGATGACCAAAGCACTAACCCATTATGAAAAAGCAACCGTTATTGTGTTCTGGCAAGCACTCACTGTGACGCTTTTTAGTTTGCCTCTGGCTTTAATACATTGGCAAAACCCAAGCCTTTGGCAGTGGTTGGGTTTTGGTGTGGCAGGCATCTTAGGTAGCGCAGGCCATTATTGTTGGACACGCGCATTTCATGCAGCTGATATTTCGTCACTCCAACCAGCTCGATTTTTAGATTTGGTGTGGGCTTCCAGTTTGGGTTGGCTGATTTTCTCAGACATCCCTAGTCAGTCCACTTGGATAGGAGCAGTGGTGATTTTGGCAACAACCGTATGGATTGCGCGGCGGGAGGGTCAGCAAGCCGCAAAGGGGTTACTCAATGACCCAGTTCGTTGACTAGACGCTGTTAAAGCGACCATTTACTTGGTGTTTTGGCAGCATTGAATTCCAAATATCAAAAAATAAATTTGTTGAGATCAGAATTACTCGACGAGCGTTCAATCCATGTCACACAAAGTTTGTCTTGTTTGAGAATTGCCTTTTTGTAGAAATTGAGCTGCCTTAAGTCAACCCATCTCTCCACTCAAGTGCAGCCTTTAAACCATGCTCTCGGCGAATGCGGTCAAACTCAGATCGACTCGGTCCACCAGAGGTCTCAATAAAGATGTCAATTTCTAATGCCGAGGCAAGTGCATTCCTAAGTCCCATCGCATCAAAGGATCGATTTATTGCTAATTTTGTGAGTCGAACAGCACTTGGCTGCGCTCGAGAAATAGCGCGAGCAATGGTCAGGGCTTGGTTAGTTTCGTCACCATCTTCGACCACATAATTAACAATTCCTAGTGAAAGTGCCCTGTCGGCAGAAACCTTATCGTCACCAGTTAGAAGTAACTCCTTTGCAGCTTTGGGACCAGCAATCCAAGGTAAAAGCAGGGCAACGGCACCAGACCCAAA
>CAJCDH010000303.1 GCA_903961095.1 uncultured Burkholderiales bacterium
GATGGCGGAAACCTATGGCTTCAAGTATCAAGTAGTGGTTCAAAGAGTTGGATATTTCGATTTACTATCAATCGCAAGCCACGAGAGATGGGGCTTGGCGCAGTTCACACCGTAAGCCTTTCAGAGGCACGAATAAAGTCAAGGGACTTTCGCTTAATGCTTCAAGAAGGCATAGACCCTATTGATAACCGAGAAGAAGCGAAACAAGCCAAAGCCCTTGCAAGTG
This sequence comes from uncultured Burkholderiales bacterium, assembly GCA_903961095.1. Classification (GTDB taxonomy): domain Bacteria; phylum Pseudomonadota; class Gammaproteobacteria; order Burkholderiales; family Burkholderiaceae_C; genus Limnohabitans_A. Next base: position 227 of record CAJCDH010000303.1, read on the forward strand.
CGCGGATGATGACTTTTGACCAATGCGCCAAGGAATACATTGAAATACATCGTAGCGGTTGGAAGAACACTAAACACGCTGGTCAATGGGAATCCACGATTGCCACATATGTCAGCCCTGTATTTGGGTCATTTCCTGTTTCTGAGGTGGACACATCTTTAGTGGTGAAAGTTTTGAGTCCAATGTGGAAAGATAAAACTGAAACTGCTAAAAGGCTACGGGGGCGAATAGAGAGGATATTAGCTTGGGCAACCACTAGCGGATTTCGTCAGGGAGAAAACCCAGCACGGTGGAGAGGCCACTTTGAAAACCTATTACCCGAACCAAGCAAAATCCAAATTAAAAAACACTACGCGTCTTTACCTTGGAAAGAAATTCCAAATTTTATGAATGCTTTGAATGAGCAAAAAGGCATTGCAGCCCGAGCCCTTGAATTACTAATTTTTACCGCTACGCGAACAACTGAAACTCTTGAAATGTCTTGGGATGAGTTAAACCTCGAAGATGGTGTATGGGTAATTCCTGCTGAGCGCATGAAGGAGAAAGTTGAGCACGAAATTCCATTGTCTCGACAGGCAACTGATTTACTTTCAGCGATACCAAGGATCAGCAAGTTTGTCTTTACAGGGGCAAAATACGACAGCTGTTTATCCGATATGAGCCTCACAGCAGTATTGAAGCGAATGCACAACAAGAGTATCAAAGACGGAGGCAATGGATGGATTGACCCCAAGCAAGATAACAGACGAATTACATCGCATGGATTTAGATCAAGTTTTCGTATGTGGGGGGCGGAATCAGTTTCTCACTCATTTACCCGAGAGGTTATTGAATTTGCCTTGTCACACCAATTACCAAATAAAGTTGAGTCGGCTTACCAGCGAGGTACTGTCTTTGAAAAACGCATACCTCTAATGCAGGCTTGGTCAGATTACTGCGCAAATAAGCAAGAAAACGCCAAAGTAATGCAGATAAGAAAAGTTATCTGATGGGCTATTGCACCCACTAAAAAACTCGCTTAAACTATGTTCAGTTCATCACGATAACCATTCTTGGCCGTGATTTGAAAACCCCGACATGGGGTGATGCTCGGGTCAAATCGGTCTCGCACTGAATGATTCGCAAGACTCCACCATAAATACCGACGGTGGGCAAAGTCTCAGGAAATCCTGGGACTAGTCTTGACTAACTTTTTGACAAGTCCCCAAAATTTGGAGATTTTGATGAATGAAGTATTTTTAAGATTGCCCCAGATCATCGGCAATCGAAAAGCAAAACCACCCATTGAACCCATCATTCCAGTTTGCAAGACAACTTGGTGGGCAGGCGTTAAATCCGGCATTTTTCCCGCGCCAACTAAGCTGTCGCCAAGAGTAGCCGTTTGGCGCTCTAGCGATATTTACTCTTTAATTAGCAAACCCAAAAAATAAAACCGAGGTAGCGGTAGCAACGCTAAGCCTCGGTCTAAATTTAATCATCAAGCAATGATATTTTAAGCCTTTTGCGTATTGCTGTCGCACGTCGGTTTTTCTTCTTAAGGAAAAATCATGACAATAATTTATATAGTCCGTCGCTTGACTAAAAAATCAATAGTTAAATTAGCGCTTTCTGGCCTTATAACAATCAAGCTGGCCGATTGGCTGATACAGCGTGGAGGCTTAAGCCATGACTGACATCATCCAACAATTTAAAAACGCAATCGCAGCATCAGGACTTCCACCGCCAGAAGAGATTATTCCTGGCCCAAAGTTTCAACACTTTTCTACCAATGGGAAAAAAGGTGACACCTCTGGTTGGTATCGACTTCACTTAGATGCTATCCCTGCTGGCTCTTTTGGCTGCTATCGATCTGGGATTATCAAAACTTGGTGCTCTAAATCTCGAAATGAAATGACTTCAGACGAGTGGGTTAGTCACGTAAGAGTTTTAGAGTCAATGACTAAGCAGAAAGAGGAAGATGCACAAAACAAAGCATCTAAAGCCTCAATAGAGGCGCAGGAAATTTGGAGCAATGCAAAGCCAGCAGATGACAACCACCCTTATTTGTTGGCCAAGAGTGTCAAGTCCTGCGGTCTAAAGGTCGAAGGCGATAACTTGCTATTGTCAATTTACAACCTCGCTAGAAAGAAAATTACTAGCCTTCAAACAATTTCGCCGAGTGGTGAAAAGCGATTTATGTCGGGTGGAGTTAAGAGAGAAGGTTTTTTTCAAATCACTAGTCAAGATTCACCTAAAGATAAAGTTGTTATTTGCGAGGGTTATGTAACTGGTGCTTCAATCTTTGAGGCAACAGGATTAACAATAGCCGTAGCGTTTGACGCAGGCAATTTATTAGCTGTGGCTGAAGCAATTCGGGTAACACGCCCCGAACTGAAATTGATTATTGCTGCTGATGATGATTGGAAAAGCGATATCAATATAGGCCTTACAAAAGCGAAAGAAGCTGCCCAAAAAGTTGGAGGGTCTCTCGTAGTGGTCTTGACCCTGTATTCCAGTACCGCCGGTATGTTTAAGTTACCGATCGCTTCTCCCTGAACAGTGTTGGTGGCAAGTATCCAAGTGCACTGTGCGGGTGATACGAATTGTAGTCATCGAACCAATCTTTCAGTTGAGCCATCACAGTTTTTGAATCTGGCCGGTTAGCAAGTTTGGCGTAGTCCCGCTTCAGAGTCTTTACAAAGCTCTCAGCCATGCCGTTACTTTGAGGGCTTGTCACAGGCGTCGTTACAGGCTTTAAGCCCAGTTCCTTGGCAAAGCTTCTCGTCTCTGCTGCTGTGTAGCAACTGCCGTTATCAGTCAGCCACTCAATCGTTTTAGGCGGCTTGCCGTTTGATCCGAATCGTTTCTCCACAGCCTGCATCATCAAATCGCCAACCAATCCTGCATCAATGCCTTTGGTGGTGGCTACCCAGCTCATGATTTCTCTGTCGCAGCAGTCCAGTGCAAATGCCACTCTGACTCGTTCTCCGTTGTCGCACGGCAGTTCTAATCCATCTGAGCACCAGCGAGTATCGCTTTCCTTCACGGCCACTGTGCCTTCATGCTTTCTTGTGTCCAGGGGTTTTTGACCTTGCCTAAACAGCAGCCAGCCCTCATCGCGCATTACTCGGTAAACCCGCTTATGGTTAATCTGCCGGCCATCAATTTTCAGCCTGGCCCAGACCCTTCTGTAGCCATAGGTGGCTCGATCTTTAACCACGCAGGCAATCGCATCCTTGAGGTCTGCGTCGTCAGTTCTTGGTGGTGACTTTCTCAAATCAGTCCATTCGGAGGTTCGAGTTTTCTTGGTCAATACGTTGCTGCGCGATACGCCCAGAGCCATGCACACCGCCCTTATTGCTCGTCCCCGGGCAATACAGGCGAGCGCACAATCCACTTTTTTGCTTTGGCAAAGTCCACAGCCTCCTTGAGAATCTCGTTCTCCAGAGTCTTGCGTCC
>CAJCDH010000304.1 GCA_903961095.1 uncultured Burkholderiales bacterium
ACTTGAGCATCATGGGCCTGGCCATTGAGACGCCTGTCGAAAAGTATTTGTTCTGCTTGGTGTTCTTGATTGTCTTCGGCCTACTGGCTAAGAATTTGGTGCGTTCAGCCATTGGTCGTGAGTGGATGGCCATTCGCGACATGGATGTGGCGGCGGCCGTCATTGGCATTCGTCCTATGTACGCCAAGCTCAGCGCTTTTGCTGTCAGCTCCTTCATTGTGGGCGTTGCAGGTGCTTTGTGGGGCTTTGTGCATTTGGGCTCTTGGGAGCCAGCGGCGTTCTCCATCGACCGGTCGTTTCAATTGCTGTTCATGGTGATCATTGGCGGCATGGGCTCCATCATGGGCAGTTTTTTTGGTGCAGCGTTCATTGTGGTGTTGCCCATTTTTCTCAATCAGTTTTTGCCTTGGGTCGGCAGCTTGGTGGGGGTGGTTATTTCCACTGCTGCCATTTCTCACGCAGAGTTCATGATTTTTGGTGCCTTGATTGTGTGGTTCTTGATTGTCGAACCCCATGGCCTGGCCAAACTGTGGTCGGTAGCCAAGCAAAAGCTGCGTCTATGGCCATTCCCTCATTGATTTTTCCCTCAGTGCTTCACACTTTACTTAACAGGAGACAACCATGAAGCTTCGTCAACTCGCTCTGGCCGCTACGGTGGCTGTTGCAGGACTTTCCAGCGCGCTGGTTAGCACCGTCGCAACTGCTCAAACCAAAGAGCAATTTTTCCCAGTCTTGGTCTACAGAACCGGCGCTTACGCACCCAATGGCGTGCCATTTGCCAACGGCTATGTCGACTACCTCAAATTGGTCAACGCACGCGGCGGTATCAATGGCGTGAAAGTCAGTTTCGAAGAATGCGAAACTGGCTATGCCACTGACCGTGGTGTGGAGTGCTATGAGCGCCTCAAAGGCAAAAATGGCGGCGCAACAGTGTTCCAACCATTGTCAACAGGCATTACATTTGCGCTCACAGAAAAAGCCCCTGGCGACAAGATTCCTTTGATCACAGCAGGTTATGGCCGCAGCGAATCAGCTGATGGCAATGTCTTCAAGTGGAACTTTCCCTTGGCCGGTACTTACTGGGTGGCAGGCGATGTGATCATTCAAGACATTGCCAAAAAAGCAGGCGGCGCTGACAAACTCAAAGGCAAACATGTTGCCTTGGTTTATCACGACAGCCCCTTCGGCAAAGAAGCCATTCCAATCTTGCAAGAGCGCGCAGCCATGCACGGCTTTAAGCTGAGCTTGTTGCCCGTCACACACCCTGGTGTTGAGCAAAAATCAACTTGGTTGCAAATCCGCCGTGATCGTCCTGATTACGTCGTGAACTGGGGTTGGGGTGTGATGAACTCCACATTGCTTAAAGAGGCGCAAGCCACTGGTTACCCCCGCGAGCAAATTTATGGCGTGTGGTGGGCCGGTGCTGAGCCAGATGTGAAAGACATTGGCATGGGCGCTAAGGGCTACAACGCCATCACCATGCAACACGGTGCCGAAAAAGGCTCTGCTGTTGTGAAAGAGGTGCTGGAGAAGTTGCACGCCAAAGGCCAAGGCACAGGACCCAAGGATGAAGTGGGCGAAGTGCTTTACATGCGCGGTTTGTTCAGCGCCATGTTTGGTGTTGAAGGTGTTCGCCAAGCGCAAGAGAAATACGGCAAGGGCAAAGTCATGACCGGCGAGCAAGCTCGTTGGGGTTATGAGAACTTGAACCTGACACAGCCTAAGCTCGATGCTTTGGGTTTCAAAGGTGTGTTGCGTCCGATCTCCACTTCATGTGCCGATCACATGGGTGCTAACTGGGCCCGCATTCACACATGGAACGGTAGCAAGTGGGAGTTCACCAGCGACTGGTACCAGGCCGATGAGCAAATCATCAAGCCCATGGTGAAAGCCGCTGCAGACAAATACGCTGCAGAAAAGAAACTGACTCGCCGTACATCGGCTGATTGCCAGTCTTAAGCATGGGTCACACCGCACATTTGTGCGGTGCTTTGGTAACTGCGAAAGCAGTTGCCAAATGAAAGTCTCAGCGCCTGAGATTTTCATTTGGTCATAAAGGCAGAGTCCATGAGCGATAAAAAAATTGTATTGAATGTCAGTGGCATCGAAGTCATTTACAACCACGTCATCTTGGTGTTGAAGGGTGTCTCGCTGCAAGTGCCTGAGGAAGGCATCGTGGCTATTTTGGGAGGCAATGGCGCTGGCAAAACCACCACCTTGCGGGCTATTTCCAATCTACTGAAAGGCGAGCGCGGCGATGTCACCAAGGGCAGCATTGAGCTGCGTGGTGAGCGCATTGAAAACTTGACACCCGCCGATTTGGTTAACCGCGGTGTGGTGCAAGTGATGGAAGGACGGCATTGCTTTGCCCACCTTACCATTGAAGAAAACCTCATGACGGGCAGCTATACGCGCAAGGACAAAGGTGAAATTGCAGCCAACCTTGAAAAGGTCTACACCTATTTCCCGCGTCTCAAAACACGGCGCACTTCACAAGCCGCTTACACCTCCGGCGGCGAACAACAAATGTGCGCCATTGGCCGCGCCTTGATGACCAACCCAAGCGTCATGCTCTTGGATGAACCTTCTATGGGCTTGGCCCCACAGATCGTGGAGGAAGTGTTCAACATCGTCAAAGATTTGAACGAGAAAGAAAAAGTCACGTTCTTGATTGCAGAGCAGAACACCAACATGGCGCTTAAGTATTCGGACTATGGTTACATCATGGAGTCGGGTCGCATCGTGATGGACGGTGCAGCCGAAGACCTGCGGACCAACGAGGACGTGAAAGAGTTCTACCTTGGCATGGGCGGCGGCGAGCGCAAGAGCTTTAAAGATGTGAAGAGCTACAAACGACGCAAGCGTTGGTTGGCTTAATTTTTTCCAATCACATTCAAAGGATTTTTATGAAGACGCACATGGATGCATTGGAAGCGCGCGACCCTGCGGCGCGCGAAGCCGCCTTGCTCGCGGCATTGCCTGGGCAAATTGCACATGCTCAACAAAATGCGCCAGCCTTCGCTGATATTTTGAAAAATGTGAACGCCGCCGACATCACGTCGCGCGCTGCATTGGCCAAACTGCCAGTGATTCGCAAATACGAGTTGCTTGAAAAACAAAAAGCCTCACGTGCAGTGGGTGGCAGCGTGTTTGGTGGCTTCAGTGCCGTGAGCTATGGCCAACAAATGCCTCGCGTTTTTTCAAGCCCAGGCCCTCTTTATGAGCCTGAGGGTTTGCGGCCTGATTACTGGCGCATGGCGCGTGCCATTTCGGCGGCTGGCTTTGAGCCGGGTGAACTCATTCACAACTGTTTCAGTTACCACTTCACACCTGCAGGGTCGATGATGGAAACAGGAGCCCATGCCTTGGGCTGCACGGTGTTTCCTGGCGGCATTGGCCAAACCGAACAACAAGTTCAATCCATGGCCGAGTTGCAGCCGGCTGGCTACATTGGCACCCCCAGTTTCTTGAAAATCATTCTTGAAAAAGCGGCCGAAATGGGTGTGGCCTTGCCTTCCGTCAAAAAAGCCCTGGTCTCGGGCGAAGCTTTCCCGCCAAGCTTGCGCGACTGGATGCTAGAGCGCGGTGTGAATGCCTTCCAATGCTATGCCACGGCAGATGTGGGCCTGATTGCCTATGAAACCAGTGCCCGTCAAGGCTTGGTGGTCGATGAAGCCGTCATTGTTGAAATTGTGCGCCCTGGTACGGGCGACCCCGTTCCTGAAGGTGAAGTGGGCGAACTGGTCATTACCAGTTTGAACCCCGATTACCCTTTGATTCGTTTTGGCACGGGTGACTTGTCCGCCATCTTGGTGGGCACCTGCCCAACGGGACGCACCAATCAGCGCATCAAAGGCTGGCTGGGGCGTGCCGATCAAACCACCAAAGTACGCGGTATGTTTGTGCATCCGGGTCAAGTGGCGGAGGTGGTCAAGCGTTTCCCTGCTGCATTGCGTGCCCGCCTCGTTGTTCAAGGCGAGATGGCCAATGACAGCATGGCTTTGCATGTGGAGACCACAGCGGCGAGTGGCGCAGAGGCTGAGTTGAAGCTGCAAATTGCCGAAGCCATACGTGACATTACCAAGTTGCGAAGCGAAGTTCATTTGGTAGCGCCTGGCAGTTTGGCCAATGATGGCAAGGTCATCGAAGACGCTCGCAGTTATCAATGATAAGTTTGACTTTGCACAGAAACAGTGCAAATTGTGGTCTCAATGACCTTAATTTTTGTATTGTCAGTAATTTTGCCAATAGCTTTGAGCGCAATGTCACAATACACTTTGCGTTCTAAATTAGGAGATGAAGATGAAACGTTTGCTAGTGATTGCTGCTGCCGCTTTAAGTTTGGTGGCACATGCTCAAAATTTCCCAGGCAGCAAGCCTATTTCCATTGTGGTTCCTTTTGCTGCGGGCGGCCCCACAGACAAGGTCGCGCGTGACCTTGGCGTGGCCATGGGCAAGACCTTGCCAGGTGCCAACTTTGTCGTCGAAAACGTTGCTGGAGCTGGTGGAACCATAGGCGCTTCCAAGGTGGCACGTGCCAACCCTGACGGTCATACCCTGTTGTTGTTCCACATTGGCATGGCTGCCACGCCAGCCCTGTACCGCAAACTCTCCTACAAGCCCCTAGAAGACTTTGAATACTTGGGCATGGTCAATGATGTTCCCATGACCTTGGTTGGCAAGCCTCAGTTGCCTGCCAACACCTACCGCGATTTTGAAAACTACATCCGTGCCAATGCGGGCAAGTTGAACATTGCCCATGCAGGCCTGGGTTCAGCTTCGCACATCTGCGGCATGTTGTGGCAAGCGCAGTTGCAGTCCAAAGATGCCATGACCACCATTCCTTTTGGCGGTACAGCACCGGCCATGAATGCGTTGGTCGCTGGTCAAGTTGACGTGATGTGCGATCAAACCACCAACACCACAGGGCAAATTGAGTCTGGCCGCATCAAAGCATTTGCAGTGACCACTGCCAAGCCCTTGTCGGATCACAAATTGTTGAAGTACTACCCTTCCTTGCAAGAAATGGGCATGAAAGGTTTTGACCTCACCATTTGGCACGGCCTGTATGCGCCCAAGGGCACACCTGCCGCCATCACCACGGCTTTGAACGATGCCATGAAAAAAGCCTTGAAGGACCCCGAGTTCGTCAAAAAGCAAGAAGGCTTGGGCGCTCTGGTGGTGACTGACAAACGCGTTGAACCTGCAGAACACAAAAAGTTTGTGGCCGCAGAAATTCAAAAAATCAAAGTGGCAGTTGATGCCAGCGGCAAGTACGCTGACTAATACGCCTAGCCCCTTTCAGGGACAAAAAAACCGCTGCAAAGCGGTTTTTTTTGGCCCATGCACGAAGCTTTAGCCATTCAATGAACGAGCTGCACCCAACAAGGCAGGAGATTCCTGGGCATTGATGACCCAAACGGGGATGTCTTTCAAATACGAACTGAACCGACCCTTGGCTTCAAAGCGTTCTCTGAAGATCGAGGTTTCAAACCAGCCTAACCAACGCGGCACAATACCGCCCCCCAAATAAACACCACCGCGAGCGCCCAAGGTGAGCGCCAAATCGCCTGCGACTGAACCTAAAAACCCAGTAAACATCACAAGGCTCTGAAGTGCAAGAGGGTCTTTGTCTTGCAAGGCCCAACTTGTAATTTCTGCGGCACCCGCCACATCCACTGGCGCTTGCTTTTGCAATTGACGCAGAGCCAAATACAAGTCGACAAGGCCTTTTCCAGACAGCACGCGTTCAGCCGAGACATGCCCATAGCGTTGGCGAATGAGCTCAATCACCCGATATTCGTCGTCTGTCTGAGCCGCCAAAGTAGTGTGACCACCCTCCCCTGCAATGGCCAACCAATGGTCGTTTTGATCGCTGGGCAGCAAACCCGAAACACCTAAGCCAGTCCCAGCGCCAATGAGTGCTTTGGGTGCTGCGCTGCTGCTGATGTCGCTGACCCCACCAACCTGAACCAAATTGCAGGCAGGAATGGACGGCAGTGCCAGAGCCAAGGCAGTAAAGTCGTTGATGACGTTGAACTGCTCCAAGTTCAAACTGCGCTGCATTTCTGAAATTGAAAAAGACCAATGGTGGTTGGTCATTCGGACGACATCCCCAGTAATGGGATTGGCAATGCCCAAAGCGCAAGTGCGGGGCGCTGGTAAATTTTTGAGTCTCAAATAAGAGTGAATGGCCGCTTCAAGTGTTTCATGCGCAGCACAGGGCAGAACCAGCACGTGTTGAATGTCGGCAGTGCTGCCATCTTGCCATCCAAAACGGGCGTTGGTTCCGCCTACATCTCCCAATAATCGCGGAAACGTATTAGTCACGAATAAGTCTTCAAACAGCTTAATTGATAAACTGCTCAGACCCCACAATGCCCAGTTTGGTCAAGCCCATGCGTTGTGCGCTGGCCATCACCAGGGCCACAGACTC
>CAJCDH010000305.1 GCA_903961095.1 uncultured Burkholderiales bacterium
ATTTACGCAAGTGGTGAGTTCGCCTGCCAAAGCCGATCAAGTGCCACGCCGAAAAACTTCCTCTGGCACATTTGAGTTTCAAAAGCCGCAGCAGTTTCGCTTTGCATATCAAAAACCATTTGTGCAAACCATGGTGGCAGACGGCCAGTCACTTTGGCTTTATGACGCCGATTTGAACCAAGTCACTGTGCGCAAACAAAGCCAATTGCTAGGTCAAACACCTGCTGCGTTGATCGCATCATCAGGAGATTTGAAGGCACTCCAAGCTGAGTTCATTTTAAATGCAGAGCCCGACTCCGAGGGTTTGCAGTGGGTCAAAGCGACGCCCAAGCAGGCGGAGGGCGCGGTTCAATTTATCCGAGTCGGACTTAAGCCCACACCTGGCGCAAGTTTGAAGGGGCCTACTTTGTCGGCATTAGAAATTGTCGATGGCTTAGGTCAAACATCGCGTTTGAATTTTCAGAACTTCGAACTCAATGTGAAACTGTCCCCTGAAACTTTTCAATTCAAACCACCTGCAGGTACGCAGGTCATTCGACCATGAATGCCAGCGTTCATTTGCAACAGCCTCTTGCAGAGCGCTTGCGACCCAAAATTTTGAGTGAAGTGATCGGGCAGCAGCATCTGATTGGTGAAGGCTTGGCACTGCGTTTGGCCTTTGAATCAGGGCAACCGCACAGTTGTATTTTGTGGGGTCCTCCAGGGGTTGGTAAAACCACCATTGCACGGCTCATGGCTGATGCGTTTGATGCACAATTTATCAGCATCAGTGCAGTACTAGGGGGTGTCAAAGACATTCGGGAGGCGGTCGAAAAAGCCGAGACCGCCTTGAATGGCATGGCGCCTCAGAGAACCATTGTGTTTGTCGATGAGGTTCACCGTTTTAACAAAAGCCAGCAAGATGCATTCTTGCCGCATGTTGAAAGTGGCTTGTTCACGTTCATTGGCGCCACCACCGAAAACCCGTCCTTTGAGGTCAACTCCGCTTTGCTTTCCAGGGCCGCTGTTTACGTATTGCAGTCATTGGGCGAGGATGATTTAAAACAAATTGTGAAGCGGGCACATGCCATTGGGGCCATACCTGCTCTGCAAGCTGAAGCAGAGGAGCGGCTCATTGCCTATGCAGATGGCGATGCTCGGCGTTTGCTCAACACCCTAGAAACCTTGGCGGTTGCAGCGCAAAGCGAAAAGCTCGCAGAAATTTCAGATGCATGGCTGATGAAGGTGCTGGGTGAGCGCATGCGTCGCTACGACAAAGGCGGTGAGCAGTTCTACGACACCATCAGTGCACTGCACAAATCTGTAAGAGGGTCAGACCCAGATGCAGCTTTGTACTGGTTCACACGCATGCTAGACGGCGGCGCCGATCCTCGTTATATGGCCAGGCGCTTGATTCGCATGGCTGCCGAAGACATTGGCTTGGCCGATCCTCGCGCACTTCGCTTGGCGCTTGACGCATCAGAGGTGTATGAGCGCTTGGGCAGTCCGGAAGGTGAGTTGGCTTTGGCAGAATGCGTCATTTATTTGGCGGTAGCCGCCAAATCAAATGCCGTTTACAAGGCTTTCAATGAAGCCAAAGCATGGGTCAAAAAAGATGGCACACGTCCTGTGCCCATGCACTTGCGCAATGCACCGACGCAGCTTATGAAGACCTTGGACTACGGCAAGGGCTATCGCTATGCCCATGACGAGGAGGGCGGCTTTGCTGCGGGCGAAAAGTACTTGCCTGAGGGCATGCCAGCGCCAGGTTTTTACCGACCCGTCAATCGTGGGTTAGAGTTAAAGATTGCAGAAAAAATGGCAAGCTTGAACGCGATGAATCAAGCAAATGCGTCAAAGAAATAGGAGCTAGTGATGGATGTCTTTCTTCAACAGGTCATCAACGGATTGGTCCAAGGCAGCATGTATGCCCTGATCGCCCTGGGTTACACCATGGTTTACGGCATCATCAATTTGATCAACTTTGCGCATGGCGAGGTGCTCATGGTGGCCGCCCTGACCAGTTGGTCTGTGATCGTACTGATGCAAGATGCCACACCTGGCATGCCCGGCTGGTTGATGCTTATCATTTCTTTGGTCATTGCCAGTGTGGTGGCTGCATCGCTCAATTTTGCAATTGAAAAAATTGCCTACAGACCTCTGCGAAACAGTCCTAAATTAGCGCCACTGATCACCGCTATTGGCGTCAGCATCTTGCTGCAAACCTTGGCCATGATTATCTGGAAGCCCAACTACAAGCCATTCCCCACCTTGTTGTCCACCGACCCCATTCACGTGGGCGGTGCTGTTATTTCCACCACTCAAATCATGATATTGGGTGTGACTGCCATCTCCTTGGCTGTGTTGATGTGGTTGGTCAATACCACCAAGTTGGGCCGCGCCATGCGGGCCACTTCCGAAAACCCCCGTGTGGCGGCCCTGATGGGTGTCAAGCCCGACATGGTCATTTCAGCCACCTTCATCATTGGCGCCATATTGGCAGCCATTGCCGGTGTGATGTTTGCATCCAACTACGGCACGGTGCATCACAGCATGGGCTTTTTGCCAGGCTTGAAAGCGTTTACAGCTGCTGTGTTTGGCGGCATTGGCAATTTAACGGGTGCGGTCGTGGGTGGCATTTTGCTTGGCCTTATTGAATCCATTGGCTCAGGCTATATCGGTGCGCTCACTGGCGGCGTGCTGGGTAGCCACTACGCTGATATTTTTGCTTTCATTGTGCTCATCATCGTGCTTACATTGCGACCTTCAGGCTTGATGGGCGAGCGCGTGGCCGATCGAGCTTGATCAATTGTTGGAAGTCACAATGAACAATTCTAAAAATCTCAAAACGCTGGCCATTGGTGTTGGACTGCTCATCTTGCCTTTGGTGCTGCAGCAGTTTGGCAATGCATGGGTGCGCATTGCCGACATGGCATTGCTCTATGTTTTACTGGCCATTGGCCTGAACATTGTGGTGGGGTATGCGGGCCTTCTTGATTTGGGTTATGTGGCCTTCTTCGCAGTAGGGGCCTACATGTATGGCCTTCTTGCATCGCCGCATTTGTTTGAAACTTTTCCGGCCATCGCAGCCATGTTTCCTGGCGGGTTGCACATGCCACTGTGGGTCATTGTGCCCTTGGCCGCGGCCTTGGCGGGGTTGTTTGGCATGTTGCTAGGTGCACCCACTCTGAAGTTGCGCGGCGATTATCTGGCCATTGTCACTCTGGGTTTTGGTGAAATCATTCGTGTGTTTTTGAACAACTTGGACCA
>CAJCDH010000306.1 GCA_903961095.1 uncultured Burkholderiales bacterium
GAATCCAGAAATGAGGCAAACTCTTCAGGACTTGAGCCGATCGATTCACTGCCTACATCCCTGCGAGCGGCCACAGTCTCTGGCATTTTGGCCACTTGCGAAACTGCTGCGCTCATTTTGTTAACGATTGCGACCGGTGTGCCAGCTGGGGCTAGGATACCAATCCAGACCAACGGCTCAAATGTGGGAAGTCCGGCTTCTGCAAAAGTTGGAACGTCCGGCAATAGTGGGTGACGCGATTTGCCCGAAATGGCCAGAGTGCGTACCCGACCGGCTTTAACTTGACCCATGACAGGCAGCATAGCGTCAAAGATCACTGGTAACTGGCCAGAGGCTAAGTCAGTGAAAGGGCTGGTGGTGCTGTAGTGGATATAGTTGGCGTCCAGACTGACAAGATTACTAAACCAAGCAGCGGCGAGGTGATTGATAGCGCCCGTTCCTAATGTTCCAATGCTGGCGTACTTGGGATCAGACTTGGCAAGCTTGACGTAATCAGAAAGTGTTTTAGCGGGAACTTGCGCATTCACCGAAAGCGTGTAGTTAGTGATGGAAGTTAAACTGACCGGAATCAAGTCTTTTTGGGGGTCGAAGCTGAGCTTGGGATACAACGTTTTCATCGTGGTCATGCTTGGGGTGCCGACTAAAAACGTGTATCCGTCGGGCGCAGAGCGAATAGCTGCTTCGACACCGATACGAGCTGCTGCACCCGGGCGGTTTTCAACCACAATGGGTTGGCCCAGGATAACGCTCAGGTGTTTGCCAATTTGCCGGACGTCGACATCTGGCCCAGTGCCCGCTGGCACTGGCACAATCAATTTGATCGGCTTGCTGGGCCATTCTTGGGCCATGGCCAGGTTACTAATCCAGGTCAAGCAAATCAATAAGCCGTACCCAAGTAAATGATCTTTAAGTCTGAAATTTTTCATCATGTGTTTCTCCTAATGGTGCTGTTCGTGGGGTGAAATCGTGGTGGTACTTGGTTCGGAAGAGGGATGCATGTAGCTTCGCAAGGCGTTTTGCATGTATTGCAATGAGTCCTCTGAAAAGGCATCTGCAACCGCCAAAATGTGACCGTCTGGGCGAACCAAAAGTGCGCCGCTTTTGGACAGACCCATCAAAACTGGACAATGGCCTTGCATTTCATATTCCCGACCTTGCGCCAAGCAATGGACGTGGAAACCTAGTCGATGGCTATTGGCGACCCAACCAGAGTTATGGCCACACAACAAGGATATATCCGCGAAATGCATCAAGTCCAGTGTGGATCTACCGTCAGCCAAAGTATGGTGCGGAAGTCTGGCGCCAACAACCGCCTTTGGCCGGAAATCGCTGATAGGCAGAGAGTCTTCTTGCTGCAGCGTGCCTCCGTAGGCATACCCCAACTGCAATCGAAGGCTGTCGAAATGCTCACGCTGATATTCCACTGCTTCTTGAATCGCGAGGTGGTGTTCAGTATTTGCCAACCGCTGCGCAATATGCTTGACAGTTTCAGGCGCATCAGGGTTATATCCCAATACGTCCATAAGAACTTTCATTCGCTGTGCATTACTTAAGCTTTGTCGCATATTGGTTTGTGCTACCCCCTGACGTTCTGACTCGTATGTGTCGAGAATTCCAGGGGCGGCAATGCCTTTTTCAACACTTGCTAACTTCCAAGTCAAGTTGTCCATATCCGCGACACCAGTATTCAGGCCTAGGCCCCCAGATGGAGGAAACCGGTGACCAGCATCGCCTGCCAGAAAGACCCGACCTTGGACGTATTGCTGAGCTACTTGGGCCGACATAACCCAGGGACGCACGTTCTTAATTTGAATTGGCGGCTTGTCCGAGCCAATAGCTTGGCGAATTAGGCGTGTGCAAACCTCTGGTCCGAAGTTAGCCGCGGTTTCATGCTCTCCGCATCTGTGCATAAGGACCCATGTTTTTCCGATGTCATAAGCAATCAAAACCCGACTCGGCCCCGGACCAAACAAGAAATACAAAATAGCGGGACGTTCTTGCAAGAGTTCACGCAGGTCCGCTTCAAAATGGATCATCATGTTGTGCTGAAGGGCGTGGGGGCCTAACATGGGTATACCCAGATGCTCGCGCACAGTGCTACTGGCACCATCAGCAGCAATTAGGTAACGGCTGATGACCTGAAATCTTTCGCCGCTTGCACGGTCTATAAGAGTTGAGATGACTTGATCCGGCTGCTGCTCACAGCTCACCCATTCAAGGCCCTTGCGCAAAGTGACTTGGTCGGTTTGTGTGATAGTTTGTTCCAGTACTTGTTCAAATGCTGGTTGAGATATATTAATCAGTGGCCACCGGGTAAGAGTGCGAACGGCTTCGTCTTGGCGCTCATATGGCAGGCTTCCAATTTGTTGGCCAACTAGGGAAGTAACAATGCGCACATCCGCACCTTCGTGCCGCGGGGTGGCGACTGCGTGCAAGCGATTCATGGACAGACCCGCTGCAGCGCAAATTTCTAAAGAGCGGGGATTCAAAGCATGCGCTTTAGGTGCGTCCAGCCGTTGAGGGTATTTTTCGGCCACCAGGCATGGCAAGCCGCGTTTAGCCAGCATAATCCCGCCCAACATGCCGATTGGGCCTCCTCCAACGATCAAAACAGGAACTTCAATGGACGGCGGGGTCTTACACTGATTTCCCTTGGTTTCTCCTTGGGTCGTATCCGTTAACATGACAATGAAACCTTTTAAAGCTCAGGGGAGTAAGGGATAAATTGACTTCAGTCAATTCCCTCCCCATTGGTCGTCGAGCTTATCGAGCCCATGCTTGTACGTCTAATGAATGTTTTTGGAGTCTGCCTTGCATAGAACTGAACAATGATCAAACGTCAACATCGTATTTCTTTAGAAAGTTTGCGGCTTCTCGATGCCATTGACAGGCAGGGGTCCTTTTCCAATGCAGCACAAGAACTGTGTGTCGTAACATCGTCTATTACCCATGCGATACGTAATCTCGAAGAGAATTTGGGTATGACGTTGTTTGACAGGTCCGGTCAGCGAGCCCGGTTTACAACAAAAGGCCGCACCCTCTTGGAAAGCGGCCGTCACTTGTTGGCAAAGGCAGATGCTTTTGACGATGAAGTGCAATGCGTTGCGACGGGTTGGGAGCCGCGATTAACAATTACCGTAGACCAGGTGGTGCCAATGCATCCCTTGATTAAGCAGGTAAAGGAATTTTTAGAAGTAGCTCCTCAAACAATTTTAAATATCCGCCGCGAAGCGGCTGCAGGCTCTTGGGATGCCCTAGCTTCAGGTCGTGCGGATTTGATTGTTGGAGCGCCAGTCGCAGTCCATTTTGGGGAGGGGTTTGAGTCAGCATTGATGTTTGAAACCAGTTATGTACTGGCGGTTTCGGTCAAGCATTCTTTGGCATTGCACCACGGCCCCGTATCCAATGAACAATTAGCATTGCATCGAGCCATCTTAGTAGGCGATACTACTCGCGGTATGCCCTTGTTGCCTTATGGCCTGCAAGACAATAGACTGAGATTGTCGGTTCCAGATTCTGCGGCCAAACTTGACGCTATTCTTATGGGGATGGGTTGTGGCTTTTTACCAACCCATGTGGCAACCCCCTTAGTTCGTAAAGGTTTGATCATCTTGCTCGATGTGGAAACACCTCGCCCACCAAGTCAAAGCAGCCTAGCCTGGCGCGCAGGTGAAACTGGTCGAGCTTTGACATGGTGGATAGAACGCTTGACTTCCAAATCATTTATTGACGATTTGTTGAATGCTAATGAATCTTGAGCCTTGATATTTGAGTGTGACCGCTTTGTTTTAGTAAACATATTTACAAATACACCGTGCAGAAATTCAGTAGCGATATTTTATTGTGATTGATGCCCGTGCTGCATTACGGACACTGCAACTTACCTAACGTCTTAAGCCTGAGGCACGGGGGTGGGTATGCCATTTGCGTCAATGGCCACATAAGTCAAACGCGCTTCTGTCACCTTAATGAATTCGCCTTGGTTGGAAAAGCGCTCTGCAAATACTTCAACTTGAACGGTGATGGACGTTTTTCCCACCCGCGTGATCTTTGAAAAGAACGACAGTAAGTCACCTACTTTGACGGGCTGCTTGAAAATAAATTCATTGACCGCCACGGTGGCCATGCGACCGCGAACTCGCCTAGCAGGCAACACCGCACCCGCCAAGTCAACCTGCGCCATGACCCAGCCGCCAAAAATGTCGCCATTGGCGTTGCAGTCGGCGGGCATAGGAATGACCTTGAGCACCAGTTCTTGATCGGTAGGTAATGCTACTTTTTCTGGAGGATTCATGAGAGGGCCTGTGGTGATTGTTGGTTCATTTATTTCTTATAGCACTAAAGTAAATTAACATCTGGAAAAATAGCAACCTGGTTGAATTTTCATGGTTAAGAAATTAGCAAAATGAACACAGCACTGTATTCCTCTGTTAGTTTGATTGGTGTCCCAACCGACATTGGCGCTGGCTCTCGGGGCTCATGCATGGGGCCTGAAGCAATGCGCGTGGCAAATGTTGCCGTGGCGCTGGCCAACCAAGGCCTTGAAGTAGTCGACCGGGGCAACCTTCGTGGCCCTTCTAATCCGTGGCTACCGCCGGTGGATGGCTATCGCCACCTTGCCGAAGTTGTCAAATGGAGTCGCTTGCTGCATGAAGCAGTTTACGCAGAACTTTGTTTGGAGCGCTTACCTATCACTCTGGGCGGAGATCATAGTCTTGCGATTGGCTCTATATCCGCCGTCGCTCGCCGCTGTCGTGAGACTGGCAAAAAGCTGCGCATTCTTTGGCTCGACGCACACGCCGACTTCAATACCAGCACTCTAACCCCCAGTGGAAATATCCATGGCATGCCTGTAGCTTGTCTGTGCGGTCTTGGTCCACAGGAACTCATTGAGATCGGCGGTCATGTTCCCTCGATTTCTCCAAAATGGATACGTCAGATCGGAATTCGCAGTGTGGACGAGGGTGAAAAGCTCCTCGTGCATGAACAAAATATTGAAGTCTTTGACATGCGCTATATCGATGAAATGGGAATGCGCTCTGCCATGAAATTGGCTTTATCAAATTTGGATGCCAATACGCACCTCCATGTGAGCTTTGATTTGGACTTTCTAGATCCAGAAATTGCACCGGGTGTTGGAACCAAAGTGCGCGGCGGCCCGACGTATCGGGAGGCCCAATTGTGCATGGAGATGATTGCAGACAGCGGATGTTTGGGCAGTCTAGATGTCATGGAGCTCAACCCGGCGCTAGACACGCAAAACCTTACAGCAAATGTTGCAGTCGAATTGATTGAGAGTCTTTTTGGTAAAAGCACGCTTATGCGGAAGTAGTATTCTCTTGAAACTTCGGTCTAATAAAATTTTCTCCAATACTATAAAATTTATTTTTGGATCAATCAAATTAATTATGACCTAGTCTGATTTACAGAATGACTCAAATCGACAAATCGATTTTGAGAGCGCCAGAGGAAGTTTTTCGAGAAATTTAGTTTCCTAAGTTCTACTAACGCTTTGATGTATATCAACATATACTTGATCTGAGATCAAGTTTTTTTAAGGGCATGTTTGAGGTTTATCGGTTCATTATTTGCTGAGTAAATTTGCAGCATCTTTGACCGTCATGGCCAATCCAACACCTTTTAGGCGTGCCAGATTATTCAGTTCTGTGACGATGCCGTGCTCATACCCATCTTGCGCATCCCCAATCCTGGCAGACATGTGCGAGTAGCAAGCACAAAGCACTCCATGAGCCTCCAAAATACTAAGTGCCACTTTGCCAGCGTCTTCTTTTCCACCGCCCGCATCATTGAAGAAAACACAACTAGGTTTTCGCTTAAGCGCAATTACAAACTCTGCAGAAGAGCGACCTCCATGCGAGCCTGATATGACAACTGCATTAGTGTGCGAATTGCTAATGTGAGCAATTGAGTTGAGTAAGAACATTTGTGACCAGCCCCCAACTTGAATCAATCAAATTCTCGCGACCCAAAATACACATCC
>CAJCDH010000307.1 GCA_903961095.1 uncultured Burkholderiales bacterium
AGCAAGTCATTCCAAGTTTTGGGAATGGCCAATTTTTTCTTGGCCAGCAACTCGGTGTTGTAACCAAAGCCCAAGGGGCCAGAGTAAATGCCCACTGTTTTATAGCCAGATTGCTTGGCTTGTTGTTGCGCCCAATCGTGCAATCTAGGCAAGGTGGGAGATTTGTATTCGAGCGTCAAATTTTGTTCAGCTGCTTGCAAATGAGGGTCGCCTGTGCCGCCAAACCACACATCGGTTTTGGGATTGGCTTTTTCAGCCATGATTTGGGCAATGGCTTCGCCTGACCCTTTCATGGTCATGTTGACCTTGACGCCTTGGCTCTTTTCAAAGGTAACAGCAATCATGCTGCACCATGCCGCTTGGGCAGAGCAAATGATATTCACTTCAGTGGATTGCCCGAACGCAATTGGGCTGGCCATTAGCCCACCAGTTGTCAATAAAATACCCAATTGGGTTCGAAGAGAAAATGGTTTAAATTTCATTGGAATGACTCTTTGATTTGAATGGCAATATCTTGCTCAAAAGTCATGCTTTCAACAAGAGGGAAAGCACTCATTTAAACTGAGAATGAACGGCCATTGAGCCAAATCACACAATGGCCTTAGCACGCAATCGACCTACGATCCCTGTTGGAAAGTAGTAAACCGACAACACAAACAGCAAGCCCAACCACAGCAACCAACGATCGGGAGACAGCAGCGCCGCCAACAAGGGCCAAGCAGACGCCGCCTCACTGGCCCACCTGAGCAAATCTTGCAAATAACTCTGAGCCCACAAGAACAAGACTGCGCCAATGGCTGAGCCATGAACGGTGCCCATACCGCCGATCACAACGATCAGCAAAACGTCCATCATGATTTCAAAACTGAGGGATGTATCAGGGCCGTTGTAGCGCAGCCAAAGGGCTAACATCACACCGGCCATGCACGCGAACAAAGCTGACAGCACACTGGACAGCGTGCGATAAACCACCACGCGATAGCCAATGGCTTCGGCTCTGAATTCATTTTCACGAATGGCTTGTAGCACGCGCCCAAACGGCGAATTCACAATGCGCAGCAACATCAGAAACTGAACAAGGGCGGCTGCAAACAACAAGTAATAGCAAAGCAAGCGACCATCCAAATTGACACCCCAAAAAGGTGTGTCGCTGAACTCGGTGCTTGACAAAAGCAAGGCTGGCAACTTGAAACTCAAGCCATCTTCACCCCCCGTCCATTCAGACAATTGTGATGCCAAGGTTTGAAAAGCAGCAGCCACCGCCAAAGTGATCATGGCAAAAAAGATGGCTCGCACACGCAAAGAAAATAAGCCGATGAGCAAGGCCAAAACCAAGGTCAGCAAGAGCGCCAAAATGACACCTAAGCTCAACGAAGCCCAAGTGGCACCCCAATGATTGGAAGACATGGCGACACCATAGGCACCAATGCCAAAAAACATGGTGTGCGCAAAACTGACAATGCCGGTGTAGCCCAACAACAAATCAAAACTGGCCACCAAGACGATGAATACTAAGATCTTGGCCGCCACGGACAGGGCTTTGACACCCGGAAATAAAAAGGGTGCGAATGCCAATCCCAACAGCACCGCCGTCAGCATCCAAGCCAACCACGTACTGCGAGGCAAATCATTTGACAACAAGCGTTTCAACATATTTGTCCTTTGGCGTCAGCGGTTGGCCACGGGGTACACCCCTTGTGGCCGCCACAACAAAATAGCCGCCATGAGCGCGATGTTGGAAAACAAAGCTAACTTGGGTAATAAGAAGCCGGTGTAGTTGGCCATGAGGCCCACCATCAAAGCGCCAATGAGTGCGCCACCGGTAGAACCTAGACCACCCATGATGATGACAATGAAAATAAGCACGTTCACTTGCGCGCCAATTTGGGGTACCACGTTTTGCTGATACAAACCCCACATCACGCCGCCCAAACCTGCCAAGCCGCTGCCCACCACAAACACACCTACAAACAGCCGGCGAATTTTGTAGCCCAAGGCTTCCACCATTTCGCGGTCTTGCACACCCGCGCGAATGAGCAAACCCACCTTGGTTTGACTCAAAGTCCAAGCTTGAAGCGCAAACACAATCAGCCCTACCACCACGGCCATGAGTCGGTATTTTTCAAGCGACGCATCGCCCCACAGCAAGGAACCGCGCATGGCTTCGGGTAAGGGCAAAGCGATTTGCAAAGGCCCCCAAATGACCTTGATGATTTCTTCACCAATGATCATGCCGCCCATGGTGATCAAAATTTGCTTCAGGTGCTGACCATACACGGGCCGAATAATAAAACGCTCAAACGCCAAGCCTATGACAGCCGCAGCGATCATGGCCACCATCATGGCAGCACCTACCGCCACCAAGTTGCGCCAGAGTTCTTGTGACTGCGTCCAATCGACCATGCCCGACAACACGCTGGTAGCCACAAACGCACCTAGCGCAATGAACACACCATGCCCAAAATTGAGCACATCCATCAAGCCAAAGACCAAGGTTAAGCCCGAAGCCATGATGAAGATGATCATGCCCATGGCCAATCCAGCAACACTCAAGGTGAGCCAAGTATCAAAGGAGCCTACGAGCGGCAAAGCCAAGAGGGCAATGACCGGCACTAGCAACAAAGGCTTGAGATCTAAATTGGTTTTTAGATGGATCATCACAGTGCCAAGCCCAGCAAAGATTGTTGCAATTCGGGGTCTGCACTGAGTGCAGCCATGCTGCCCGCATGAATGACGCGGCCGTTGTCCATCACGGCCACGCTATCGCCCAGTTGCTGCGCAAAATGAATGTTTTGCTCTACTAACAAAATAGTCACGCCACTGGCTTTCATTTTTTGAAATGCCTCCATCATGTTTTGCACAA
>CAJCDH010000308.1 GCA_903961095.1 uncultured Burkholderiales bacterium
CAAGAACACGATATCAAAATTATTTTTGCAATACCGGGCATCGTGCTGGCCACCATCTTTGTCACCTTTCCTTTCATTGCCCGCGAACTCATTCCGCTCATGCAAGCGCAAGGCAACGAAGAAGAGCAGGCCGCCATCGTGCTAGGTGCCACTGGCTGGCAAACCTTTTGGTACGTCACGCTGCCCAACATCAAATGGGGTCTGATCTACGGCGTGATTTTGTGCAATGCCCGCGCCATGGGTGAGTTTGGAGCAGTGTCGGTGGTATCGGGGCACATTCGTGGCCAGACCAACACCATGCCTTTGCATGTCGAAATTTTGTACAACGAGTATCAATCGGTGGCTGCTTTTGCGGTGGCATCTTTGTTGGCCTTGCTGGCGCTGGTCACTTTGGTCATCAAGTCAGTGGCCGAGTGGCTTCACGAACGCGAGATGAAAGCCATTGGCAATCTACCGCCAGAAAATATCAAGGCAGCGCCTTTAGATCTGTCATTGAAAGTCGCATCATGAGCATCGAAATTAGAAACGTTCACAAGCAATTTGGTGACTTCCATGCATTGCGTGATGTCAGCCTCGACATTGATTCTGGCGAGTTGGTCGCTTTGCTTGGCCCGTCGGGCTGCGGTAAAACAACTTTGCTTCGCATCATTGCTGGTTTAGAAACGGCTGACACAGGGAGCATCTCATTCAGCGGTGAAGACACCACGCACGTGCATGTGCGCGAGCGTCAGGTGGGCTTTGTGTTCCAACACTATGCCTTGTTCCGTCACATGACCGTGTTTGAAAACGTGGCCTTTGGGCTGCGCATGAAGCCGCGCAATCAACGTCCAACCGACGCGGTCATCCAACAAAAAGTACACGATCTGTTGAACTTGGTACAACTCGATTGGTTGGCCGATCGCTATCCTTCCCAGCTCTCCGGTGGTCAGCGCCAGCGCATTGCCTTGGCACGTGCTTTGGCAGTAGAGCCCAAAGTGTTGTTGCTTGACGAACCCTTTGGCGCACTCGATGCCAAGGTGCGCAAAGAGTTGCGCCGCTGGTTGCGCCGACTGCACGACGATTTGCATGTCACCAGTATTTTTGTAACGCACGACCAAGAGGAAGCCTTAGAAGTGGCCGACCGTGTGGTGCTCATGAACAGCGGCCGTGTGGAGCAAATTGGCTCACCCCAACAAGTGTGGGACCATCCTGCCAGCCCCTTTGTTTATGGCTTCTTGGGCGATGTCAACATGTTCCATGGCCGCGCGCACGAAGGTGAAATGCTGATTGGCGGCGATGCCGTCAGCTTGGACAGCCCGGAGCACCAACACGTTCAAGACAGCAAAGCCTTTGCCTATGTGCGTCCACACGACATCGACATCAAGCGATACAGCACGGGTGATTCAGGCATCAAAGCCAAGCTCACGCGGGCCATCGTGCTAGGGCCCATTGCCCGCTTGGAGTTTGAGCCCCTTGACCATCACGATTTTGCTAAAGATACTGTCATTGAGGCGCAGTTGTCAGCGCATGTCTTTGCCGAGCAGCAATACAAAGAAGGCGAAACTTTGGTTTTAATGCCGCACAAGGCCAGAATATTTGTCGAAAGCTAAAGCCTCTAGAATTGCAACATTGCACTCAATTCGATGGAGAGGTCGTCTATGAAAATCGTTTTAGCCATCATTGCCTGTTTTTGTCTTCAAGGCTGCGCTATTGTGGCCGTGGCCGATGTGGTGGCGTCTACCGTCATTTACACCGGTAAAACGGTCGTCAATGTGCTTGATGCGGTCACACCTGACATCGTCAACAAGAAGAAAAAAGACTGAGTTTTAAATACCCAGCCAGCCATTGGTGCGCGCAAAGTGCAAAGCTTGCGTGCGGCTGTTGACACCTAGCCTGCGAAACAAACGCCAGAAGTGAACCTTGACAGTGTGCTCACTGATGCTGAGTTTGTCGGCAATGTCTTTGTTGCTCAAACCTTGGTCCAACATCAAGATCAGTTGTTTTTGACGTTTTGAGAGCTTGGTCGGTGCTGCCACCGAGCCTTCGGCAGGCTCGTCTTCCTTGGGTGATGGCAAGAAGGTGCGCAGGCCTTCAATGATTGTGTTGGGCGGGCTGGCTTTTTCTAAAAACAAATTGGCGCCTGCTTCTAAGCAAGCAGCTTCGCACTCGCTGGCATCCGAGCCTGTGACCACCACCAAGGGCACATTGGGAAATTTGGCCTTGACTGCATGGACGCCAGACAAACCCAAGGTGTCAGGCAATTTGAGGTCAAGGCAAATCAATTCAGGGATTCCTTGACGTTCTACGGTGGCTTCCAAGCTGTTTAATTTGGCAACTGAAACCACCTTCAATCCGGGGCGAACCCTTTGGACCAGCATGGTGAGTGCATCGCGCATCAGGGGGTGGTCGTCAATGACGTAAACGGTCATGGTGTGCTCAAGAATGAAACTTAAAGTATGAGAGTATCAGCAAAGTCGGGAACAAATCAAGCAACTTTTGTTGAATTTGAACACTTATTGTAGATTTGCCAACTTCAATAGACCAATCTTGTCGTTTTCCAAATGCAAAGTCTTTGCCATTTAGCCCTTGGACTTGGCCTTTTCAGTCATTTCTGACACCAGAGCCTCGATCGAAGCAAGCAGTGTTGCCATGTCTACACCTTGGCCCAAGACCACTTGCGCGCCTAGTTCTGTGATGGCCGTTTGAGTGTTTTGCTGCAACCGTCCGATGGCCAAACCCGCATCTTTGGGTGACGTGAAGCCTAAACTTTGTAGCAATACCTTAGATTGGGTATCGACCAGTTTGAAATAAAACTGCCCATCTTTTTCGCGGTATTGCTTGAAGCTTGGTACTGCAACACGGCCGGTTTTCTCAAGGGCTTGTGTATGGCTTGAACTGGACAATGCGCGAAGCCCCACAGCGTGCCGCAATTCTTGAATGAAAGGTGTTGCCAATTCGCGCGCTTTGGCTGCACCCTTGAGCAACAACGCGTCGACCTTGCCTGGGTTGCCTATAAGCTCTTCATATTGCGCACGCATGGGCGCCACTTCGCGGTCAATGCGCTCAAACAATATTTGCTTGGCATCGCCCCAGCCTATGCCTTGTGCATAGGCTTTGGCCAAGTCGGCAGTTTCTTGTGCACTGGCAAAAGCTTGGTAAATTTGAAACAGCGCCGAGCCCTTGGTATCTTTGGCTTGCCCAGGTGCACGAGAATCGGTCACGATGCCTGAGATCAACTTTTTCATCTGCGCACTGCTAGAAAAAAGTGGAATGGTGTTGTCGTAACTTTTGCTCATTTTGCGGCCATCTAGACCTGGCAGCAATGCCACAGATTCTTCAATGACCGCTTCTGGCAACACCAAGTGTTCGCCATACAAATGGTTGAAACTAGACGCCATATCGCGCGCCATCTCAATGTGCTGAATTTGATCACGTCCCACGGGCACTTTGTGAGCCTTGAACATCAAAATATCGGCACCCATGAGTACGGGGTACATGAACAAGCCTACCGATACGTCGGCATCTGGGTCATTGCCCGCGGTGTTGTTTTTATCGACCGATGCTTTG
The DNA here is from genome assembly GCA_903961095.1 of uncultured Burkholderiales bacterium. Taxonomy (GTDB): domain Bacteria; phylum Pseudomonadota; class Gammaproteobacteria; order Burkholderiales; family Burkholderiaceae_C; genus Limnohabitans_A. Next base: position 3,547 of record CAJCDH010000308.1, read on the forward strand.
TAGGCGTGCGCGCGGTTGAGCACACCTTTGCCAGTGACACATGTTAAGAGCCAGGTGAGTTCTGGAATTTCAGGAATGTCGGATTGGCGGTAAAACATGACGCGCTCAGGGTCAAGCCCCGCAGCAATCCAGCTGGCTGCAATTTCCAAAGTAGAGCGCTGAATGCGTGCAGGCTCATCGCATTTAATGAGGGCATGGTAGTCAGCCAAAAAATAAAAACCTTGAGTGGCGGGATTGCGACTGGCTTGAACTGTGGGGCGAATAGCGCCTACATAGTTGCCTAAGTGTGGCGTGCCAGTGGTGGTGATGCCCGTTAAAACTCGCGTGCGCATAGAGGTGTCAGTCGTCATGGCTTGTTTTTATTTCAAGAAATAGATTTCAACATAATTTCGATCAATTTAAATGTGGCGCTCATCACTGGGTCTAGCCACAAGTGATTGACCACGCCTGTAATGGCCAGTGCCATCACGATGTAAAACCCGTAGGGTTCAATGCGAGAGAATTGATAGGCCAGTTTCCAAGGTAGTAGCCCCACCACAATGCGCCCTCCGTCTAGCGGGGGAAGTGGAAATAGATTAAAGGCAAACATGACCACGTTGCTTAAGACGCCCGCTTTGCACATGGCCAAAAAGAATTTTTCAGTGATACCAAAGTCGGTGTAGACCACAAACAAAAGCGTCCAAATGATGGCTTGCAATAAATTGGCAGCCGGCCCGGCCAAAGCGACCCAAACCATGTCTCGTTTGGGGTGACGCAAATTGCCAAAATTAACAGGTACTGGTTTGGCAAAACCAAATAACAAAGCGCCGCTGGTACTGAAGTAAAGCAGCAGTGGCAAAAGGAGTGTGCCTACCCAGTGAATGTGCGGCAAAGGATTGAGCGTCACTCGCCCCATCATGTAGGCTGTGCGATCGCCAAAGTATTTGGCCGCATAACCATGTGCGGCCTCATGCAAGGTGATGGCAAAGATCACTGGAATGGCATAGACCGAAACGGTTTGAATGAGGTTAGAGGTGTCCACAGGTGAATTGTCTCAAAGTGTCGGGGTGTTGATGCAAAGAATGCGGAATTAGGAGAGTCCTAGCAAGGCAACATCTCCCAAGCCTAGCCGAATGACTTCTATGCCTTGCCCCGTGCAGTCAACAACGGTGGTGGGCTCCCGAGTACAAGGACCGGCATCAATCACGCCAGCAATGAGTTTTTCGTAGCGCTCGCGAATTTCTTCTGGGTCATTGAGCGGTTCTGTTTCACCCACCGGAATGAGCGTGGCGGCCAGCAAAGGCGCGCCATGCATGGCCAATAACTCTTGCAATACAGCATGCTCGGGCACGCGAAGGCCAATGGTCTTGCGCTGTGGGTGGCTGACACGGCGAGGTACTTCTTTGGTCGCTTCCAAAATGAAGGTGAAGGCACCCGGCGTAGCCTGCTTCAGCATCCGAAACTGAGTGTTGTCCACTTTGGCATAGTTGGCCAACTCTCTCAAATCGCGGCACAGCAAGCTGAGGTGATGTTTGTCGTCCACTCCGCGCACTTTGCGCAGGTGGTCGGCCGCGGCCTTATCGTCCATGTGACAAACCAGCGCATAGCTGGAGTCAGTGGGCACCGCCAATACACCACCTTGATTGAGCAATGTCACAGCTTGCCTTAACAATCGCGGCTGAGGATTGTCTGGGTGAACGGAAAAGTACTGCGCCATGAATATTCAATCCATCAAGACTCAACTGGCCCAGCCAGCATTTGAGCAGGGGCTTGTTTCACTGAATGCGGTCTGACAGCAATTCCCAGACGGGTGTGAGCTGGCCAGGCAACCAAGGCAGAGTGCCCAAGTCGGTGTGGCTTTCGTCGGGGCTGTGAAAGTCGCTGCCTCTAGATGCGGCTAAATTAAATTCGAGGGCTGTGTCGGCGTATTGCAAGGCGTCAGCACTAGAGTGACTGCCTGTGATCACTTCAACCCCGCGGCCGCCGTGGTTCTTAAATTCGGTGAACAGCGCATACTCTTCATTGGCTGTAAAGCCATAACGTGCAGGGTGAGCAATGACAGCAACACCACTGGCACCTGTGATCCAGTTGACTGCATTTTCCAGTGAAGCCCAACGGTGCGGCACAAAGCCAGGCTTATTTTCTGTGAGGTATTTGCGAAACACTTCAGAAGTATCTTTGCACACACCGGATTCAACCAAAAAGCGTGCAAAGTGAGTGCGTGAAATCAGTTCGTGGTTGCCTGCAAATTTGAGGGCGCCTTCGTAGGCACCTTGAATGCCGACCTTGGCCAAGCCTTCAGACATTTCTTTGGCGCGTTCACCGCGGCCGCCGCGGGTGTTGCGCAGGCCTTGCACCAGAGCTGTGTTGTTGGGGTCAAAGCCCAAGCCCACAATATGGACTGTTTTCCCTGCAAAGGTAATAGAGATTTCAACGCCCGTGAGGTACTTCATGTCCAATGCTTTGGCCGCAGCCATGGCGCGTGCTTGGCCACCAATTTCGTCATGGTCGGTGAGGGCCCAAAGTTGCACCCCATTGGTTTTGGCGCGAGCAGCCAAAGCCTCTGGCGTGAGCGTGCCATCGGACACCACGGAGTGGCAATGTAAATCGGCGTTGAGTAAGGGTTCCACAGGGGTATTTTAGGTGCTGCATGGCAAGCTTGCGCCCGTGCACCATAATTCCGACTGAATTAAGTGAGGTTTTGATGGCTTTGATGATCACCGACGAATGCATCAATTGCGATGTGTGTGAACCTGAGTGTCCCAATCAGGCGATTTACCTCGGTCCTGAAATCTACGAAATCGACCCTGGCAAATGCACCGAATGCGTCGGCCATTTTGACGAACCTCAATGTGTGCAGGTGTGTCCTGTGGCCTGTATTCCGGTTCATCCGCAACACATCGAGTCTAAAGAGACCCTGTTTCAGAAGTACCAGCGTTTGCAAAATGCTGCTTGATCGCCGCTTGAACTCGCTTTTTAGCACCAGTCAAGGCGTTTAGACGCCTTCGGGGCGGGGCGGTTTGGGCCTTGGCGGCTTGTTGGTGTGAATTTGCACCATGGCCTTTTCCATCTCACCGTGAATGAGCATATCGGCTGCTTTGACAGACCGAGCAATACTTTCTTGAATGAGGTCGCGTTGCTCAGCCATGGGTTTTTTTAAGACCCAATGGATCACCTCAGCTTTAACGCCTGGGTGTCCAATGCCTAAGCGCAGACGCCAATAATCGCCAGTGCCCATTTGGGCATGGATATCGCGCAAACCATTGTGACCCGCGTGGCTACCCCCAAATTTGAGTTTGGCTTGTCCAGGTACCACATCAAGCTCGTCATGAGCCACCAAAATTTCTTGCGCTTCAATTTTGAAAAACTTGGCCAATGCACCCACTGACTTGCCAGATAGGTTCATGAAGGTTTGCGGTTCTAGCAACCACACGGTTTGCCCTTTGATCTGCGTTCTAGCTACTTTTCCAAAATAGCTTTTATCTGGCACTAAATTCACATTGAGCTCTCGCGCCAAAGCATCTATCCACCAAAAGCCAGCGTTGTGGCGGGTGTCTTCGTATTCGGCGCCCGGATTGCCTAGGCCAACAAACAACTTGATCATGTGAGAGTATAAAAACAAAACAAGCCGAAAAAAAACAACCCGCACAAGGCGGGTTGTTTGAAACACAAAAAAGTGTTGGAAGAGAAGTAGAAATTACTTCTTCTTGGCCTTGCCTTTGGCATCGGCTGCTGGTGCTGCTTCGGCGGCTGGCGCTGCTTCTTCGGCAGCGGGGGTCACCACAGACACCAACACAGGATTTTTCTTGCCGTGTGTGATGGCTTTCACGCCCTTAGGCAATGTGATGTCGGCCAAGTTCAAGGAAACACCTTTCTTTAAGCCAGACAAATCAACATTGATGGCTTCTGGCAAATCGGCTGGCAAGCAAGCGATTTCCAATTCATTCATGATGTGGTTGATCAAGCAGGCGTCCACTTTCACGGCAGGAGAAACATCTTCGCCAGAATAGTGAATTGGCACTTTGCGGTTCAAAGTTGTTTTGGCGTCGACGCGTTGGAAGTCGATGTGCAAAACCAATTGTTTGTAAGGGTGCATTTGGAAATCGCGCAGCAAAACTTTGGTTTCTTTGCCATTCAATTCCATGTCCAAAATGCTTGCGTGGAAAGCTTCTTTTTTCAGGGCATACCACAGAGCATTGTGGTCAAGTTCGACCAACTGGGGTTGTTGATCCACACCGCCATAAACAATACCAGGTGTCTTACCTGAATTGCGCAGACGGCGGCTCGCACCCGTACCTTGCATAGAGCGCTCAAAAGCGACAAATTTCATAACTAACTCCAAGATGAGTTGACCGCGACCAGTACAACTCTGTTTTTAAAAGGTTTGCAAAAAGCAAACCACGTTGATGCTCCCGATCAGTCTTGATCGGAGAACAAACTCATGACCGACTCACCGTTGGCAATGCGCTGGATGGTTTTGGCCAACAGCGGTGCCACAGTGAGTTGGCGAATTTTGGGGCATGCAGCAGCAGCCTGTGACAAAGGAATGGTGTTGGTCACAACCACTTCATCGAGAGCGCTGCCTTTGGCAATGCGGTCGATGGCTGGGCCTGAAAAAATGGGGTGTGTGCAATAGGCATAAACTTTTTTAGCGCCACGTGCTTTTAAAACCTCAGCCGCTTTGACCAAGGTGCCAGCGGTGTCAATCATGTCGTCCATGATGACGCAATTGCGGCCATCGATTTCGCCAATGACGTGCATCACTTCGCTGACGTTGGCTTGTGGGCGGCGCTTGTCAATGATGGCCAAATCGCAGTTCAGTTGTTTGGCCAAGGCGCGAGCGCGAACCACACCGCCTACGTCGGGCGATACAACAATGAGGTCTTCGTAGTTCTTTTGGCGCAGATCGCCCAAGAGAACGGGGGAGGCGTAAATGTTGTCGACAGGGATGTCGAAGAAACCTTGAATTTGGTCAGCGTGCAAGTCCATGGTGAGGACGTGATTGACGCCCACAGCTTGCAGCATGTTGGCAACGACCTTGGCGGTAATGGGAACGCGGGTCGAGCGGGGGCGGCGGTCCTGGCGCGCATAGCCAAAGTACGGAATCACTGCACTGATGCGCTCAGCCGATGCGCGCTTGAGCGCATCCACCATGATGAGCAGTTCCATCAGGTTGTCATTGGTGGGGGCACAGGTGCTTTGCACCACAAAAACGTCGCGCGCGCGCACGTTTTGGTTAATCTCTACCGTAACTTCACCATCGGAAAAGCGCCCCACGGTTGCAGCACCCAGCGAAATGCCAAGGTGACCAGCAATGTCAGCGGCCATGCCTGGATTGGCATTGCCGGTAAAAACCATGAAATCTGGTGGGGGTGAAGCCTGCATACGGGTTCCAGCGAGTGAAGTAGGTTTATGCCTGTACGTTGCGCGCGCTGTTGTCGGAATGTTCCGGGCAACAGATTTGGCAGGGG
>CAJCDH010000309.1 GCA_903961095.1 uncultured Burkholderiales bacterium
AGCCCGTATGGGCCTGAACGGGAAGCCGGTCTAGATCCGATTGAAGGTGTAAAGGATCTATTTACTGGCGTGGTGACGTCAATGCAGCGTAGGAGGCGCAGCTGGTTCTGCGTTGCTTCGGTCACGCGCTACGGTCGTGATGATCATGTTCAGTTCAGACTGAACGATCTCGGTTAACGCATCGAGATTCTTGCCCAACTCGACAAGGGTGCTGGTATCCTCGTTGGGGTTATCCGGAATGTAGGCCATCCCTTCAAACATGGGGATGAGCTGGTCGATGACCTCGCAGGCACTGGCCACTTCGGGTGAGAGTCGCATGCTGTTCTGCCCTTGGTAAAAACCTTCCATAAAGGCGTTCAGTTCTTGCGAACGTACCAAGGCCTGCTCGCGCAGCATGCTGTCCGTGGGAGCGCCTTTGAAGGCGGTCACTCTGAACGGCAACATGGGGTTGTTGTGTTCGATGAGCTGGTTCCACAAGCCCATGATCAGCGCGGCGAACAATGCGTTGACGTCGTCGATTGAATCAAACGGCGGAAACTCGCCACCCCAGAGGGCTTTCAATTCATCCAAAGGCTTTACGCCTTGCATAGGACTGGCGATGGCGCCCATGAAGCGAGCGCGCACTGCATGCAAGCCCACCGTGCACCCGTGCTTGGCCAGCAACTCTTTGGCCTTTGCATCGACGTTAGAAAGTGCTGAGACCTTGGGGGTCGACTTGGGCTTGGCTTTTGGTTTGCTCGGTTTCATGCGGGTCTAGTTTCAAAGGTGTGGAGCAGGTTGAAATTACGGCTGCCTGTGGACCATTATTTTCGGAGATTTATGTGACTTCCGAGCAGGGTCAAAACTGTCTTGTCAGAGGCGCCGATTTTCGTGGATCGGGCTCAATAATCAGAGGTTTCGCCATCAATTAGACGTCACGATCTGTAGTGCCCCCGATATTGGTCACAAAACCGAAGACAAAAAGCGGTCACCTTTGCTAGATTTTTGAACACTTAAAAGCCCAAAATCTGCCACACGGACTAGAGCACTCTACTAGCCAGGTTTGCCAGCATGTGCTGAACCTAATCATCTGCGAGAACTCTTGCACGTGGGGCTCGAGTCAGTCGCATATAGATTCGAGCATTAGATTGCCTTGTAATACTGACTTGCAACGGTCAGATGGTTGCCCATCATCACCCGTAGTCTTTTAGGCTTGATCACTTCGATCCCATCCCCCAAGCTGAGCAAAAATGGAACCAGTGCGACACTCCAAGGAATGTTCGTGTTAACGGTATAACTCGCTTCGTCATCGAATGTAGCTATTATTTGGTTCTTTGACAATGGTCTTTCCCGAAAATGATAGATAGCTTCGCTCTGGACCTTGAGTTCGAGGTCAATGTTGCCGGGATGCTCCCGCAGTCTGCTACTCAGATTTGAATCATTGATGTAGCGATCAAAATTGAATCCCGTCTGGTCTTGGTGTGGCCGGTGACTTACTTCGACCTGAGACATTCTTTGCAAACCGTAGTAGCGTGGGCTGTCTGCGAGCCCCTTGGTGCCGATGAGGTAGATTGCGCCGTCTTTGACGATCATTCCCTGTGCACTGACGAGTTCTTTGGATTCCACGCCAGAACTGGTGCGGTAGTGGAATGTCAGTTGACGTAAATTCGCGATCGCGTCAATCGAAGCCTTGATGACTTCTGCTGGTATGTGCGCCGGTAGTCGTCCAAGACCATCAGGAACCAGGCGAACGCGTTCACGAATCCTTTGCGTCGCCAGTGATGCACTGGCTACCTTTTCGGCAATGTCCGCCAGTGGTGATGTTTCACTGCTGTTCAATGACGTCAAGGTCTGCGCCATCGACTGACCTGTCAACAAAATTGTTAGCGCAGCTTCCTCCGTCATGAACCAATTGGCAACTTGCGATAGTCGCAGGTAGAACCTTCGTGGATAGCCCTCGACCGTGTTGATGAGTGAAGCTCCATCGTCTTCATCACTTGCAAGGTCGACGATGTAGCGCTGAATATTGCGCTTTTCCTCTTTGCTCGGCTCGTAGTCGTACCACTTTTTGGCAATGTCTGCGACAGTCATTGCGTTTGCAGCGGTAGTGGGCAATAGCTTCAACAAACGTACTGCCACCTTCATTTTCATGGGAGGCTACTCCCCGATTTGTGCTCGGCGTTTGCAGCACAAGTGTCCGCACTGGGGTAATGGCGCATGATTTCTAAGCGGCAAGACGAATTGAATTCATAAAAATTTGTTCTAAATCCTCTCGTACCAATATATGTCGAGTCATCAACGCGTCCACAACGCCATCTAGTAAGTGGCGGTTTGCCTTGATCTGATTAGTGATAACCGAGTACTGCTTTTCCAAGAACTCGCGGACCATTCCATCGAACTCACCAGGTTTTCGAACGACAGGATCATCGGTTAAGACAGATAGATTCACACCTACTTTCCCCTCGTCTTCCATGAAGGGAGAGATGCCCCACATCGCGAACATAGAGTAGGCCAATGATGTTGCACTCTTGAGGTCGCCGCTAGCACCCCTTGCGCTGATGTTCATTGCCCCAAGAACCAATTGCTCGGCTGCGCGTCCTGCCAAGCTCACACGAATGTTATGAACCACATCCGAAACTGTGGGGTCCAACATTTTGGTAATGTGGTGTGCAGATGGCAACACGAGTCCGTGCGAATCGTCAATGGTTTGCACGCTGCAAAGCTCTGGAGTACGCTCTCCTGCCGAGTTGATGTAAGCCACCAACGCGTGTCCTGCCTCATGTATTGCAGCGCGACGACGTTCAATGGCGTTCTTTGGCACGGCGTCTTGCTCTGATGTTCCGTAAATTAAGCATTGAAGAAAATCAGTGAAATTGACATCCCGGCGCTCTCTCCATGCGAGGCGTTGTAATGCTTGTATGGTGAGATCGCGTCTTCGCGTATCCTCAAAGTGATCCTTTATAAACGTCCCCATTCTTTCGAGATCATTCAAAATGGTACCGTCGCAAATGTTCTTTCCCAGAAGAAGTATGAAGTTTTCTGCCGCTGCAAGGGTCGAGAGGATGGGTAGCTTAATTTTTCGATCAAAGCGACCTAGGCGTCGCAATGAGATATCTAGACTTGCAACATCTTTGACGCTTGTCATGATGATCACGGGATAGTTGATCAGAACATTTTCAATGTGTTCCGCCAAGATCTCCCGAAACTCGAATGCCTCTTCTTGCGTACATTCCGATTCGCTTGCGTAATCTTTTCTGTGATCTTGTGCGGCGCTGTAGTTTCCCATCCACGCACCTGGCTCTAAAAAGAAGAGGGTGGGCTTTTCGCTGATGGTGTCTGGCAACCATCGGCGCAATTGTGGAACGATATCACCTCTTTCAATAAAGCACAAAGTCATACCGGCAGTGGCAGCCAAACTTGGAAGTAATTCTTCTACCTCTTCGTAATCGCGGTTCTCAATAATCACGCCGTGACCTGACATAGACCAAGTTTCCGCATCAAACGTTTGTTTGCACTGAAGAAGCAACTCGCGGCTGAATGCCTTGATTGCGCTTTCTTCGGGGATCAAATCCCAACTGTTTGTAGGAGAGCTTGGGATATCGAGGCTCACTTTTTGTGAAGGTTTCATCAATGGCTCCTTTTTAATATGTGTTGATCGTATGATTTAACGGGGTCAAAATCTGTCGCCGTATTTTTGTGTGCGATCGAAACGGCAAGTGTTGTAAAAAAACAAAAAGCTGACGGTGTTCATGGCCAACGACTCAACTAAGTCGTTGACCGATCCTTTGGCGGACGCCGGCCACAGCGCCGCCAGTGCTTACACGCTAGCGTTTAGAAATTCACGCCAGCCTTGAACAATCATGACCATGGCCAAGGTATCGAGTTCACAGTAGCGAAGCAATGCTTCGTTGATCTTTGCCCGGATGGCAGGTTTCATCGTTTCAAACTGAAGCCTGGCATATGCAGTCGCAGCGGCACCGCCTTCAGCGACGACCAGATCGTCGGGGTCTTCGTTGGCCAAGATCGGTTCACCTAGCAGGTGTTCGCCGTAGTTTTTTAGTAAGTTGTAGGGGTCTTGCGGCTTGCCGTTGGCATCGGGCCTCCACCAGCAAAATTCCGTGTAATTCTTGCTGGGGATGCCGTGGGTCGAACCATAGTTTGCTTGGCTGTAATGCTGCTCTAGCCAAGAAGAGGTGGCTAGGATCACAGGCAAGACCTTTTTGATGGAACTCGAACCCTTGGTCGACACATGGAAGTAGGCATCTTTGCTTAACTGGCACAGGTCGTACATTTCCCGTTCGCCCCCTTTAATCAGGGACGCCATGAAATCGATCAACTCTGGCGCGTCCTGCGGAGGGTTGGGCGCGCTGTTAAGTTGCTGG
>CAJCDH010000310.1 GCA_903961095.1 uncultured Burkholderiales bacterium
CTTACCGCTGTATCACATCTTTGCCTTGACACTCTGCTTTTTGGCCATTCGCCAAGGCTCACACCTCACCTTGGTGCCCAACCCGCGTGACTTTGGCAAATTCATTGAGACCCTTAAAAAGCGTCCCTTCCACTTGCTGCCTGGCGTGAACACCTTGTTCAATGCTTTGTTGCAACACCCCATGTTCAAAACCATCGATTTTTCTCACCTTTGCCTTACCCAAGCGGGCGGTATGGCTGCGTCTGAAGGAACGGCACGAGCGTGGCAAGCCGCCACTGGCAGCGCCATGATTGAAGGCTGGGGCATGAGTGAAACCTGTGCCATTGGCACCAACAACCCGGTCACCCAAACTTCATTTAGCGGCTCAATTGGCTTGCCGCTACCCAGCATTGAGATGGCCATCAAGGACGACGACGGCAAGAGCTTGGCACAAGGCGAGTCGGGTGAAATTTGCATTCGCGGCCCCAACGTCATGGTGGGCTATTACAAGCAAGAAGAAGAAACCCGCAAAGCCTTCACGCCCGATGGTTTTATGCGCACAGGCGACGTAGGCATCATGGACGAAAAAGGTTTTTTCAGAATTGTCGATCGCAAGAAAGACATGATCATTGTGAGCGGCTTTAATGTCTTCCCATCTGAACTTGAAAACGTCATTTCTTTGTGTCCAGGCGTGGTCGAGTGTGCGGCCATTGGCATTCCAGATGCGATGCAGGGTGAGACCATCAAGGTCTTTGTGGTTCGCAACGACAGCATGCTGACGGAAGACGCTGTGGCCAAATATTGTCATGACAATCTCACGGGTTACAAGCGTCCCAAGTACATTGAGTTTCGAGATGAGTTGCCAAAGTCCAACGTTGGCAAGATTTTGCGACGCGAGCTCCGTTCGAACACACATTGAATTTAAATTGACTGATGGTTTGTGAAACAAGTGATGCGTCAATTTCTCAAGTATTTCTAGGGCTTTAAGTTTGGCAACAGATCAGCGTTTGAACATCCCAGGTCTTCAAGTGTTTGAGCGCGGATGGCTGTCAGCCAACAACATTCTTTTAACGGATGATCATCAGGCCACCCTGATCGACAGTGGTTATGTGACGCATGAGGCGCAAACCTTGTCTCTCGTTCAAGCTGCATTGAAGGGCAGAAAGCTTGACCAGTTGGTTAACACCCACTTACACAGTGACCACTGTGGTGGCAATGCTATCTTGCAAAAAAATTATCCCGGCATGAGCACCCTCATTCCTCCGGGTGAATCTGAAGCTGTGGCTAACTGGAACGAGGCTGCTTTGAGTTATGAGCCCACGGGTCAGCTTTGCCCTCGGTTTCGGTTTGATGGTTTGTTAATGCAAGGCCAAGTACTTCGACTGGCCAATTTAGATTGGCAGGTGTTGGCAGCGCCAGGGCATGACCCACACTCTGTCATTTTGTTTGAGCCCTCGCAGCGTATTTTGATATCGGCAGATGCTTTATGGGCCAATGGTTTTGGCGTGGTTTTTCCTGAATTGGAAGGCATCTCTGCGTTTGATGAAGTGAGCCAGACACTTGATTTGATTGAATCACTTCAAGCCAAGTGGATCATTCCAGGACATGGCGCCATTTTTCAAGATGTTGAGGCGGCCTTAAGCACAGCCAGAAAAAAATTAGATGGTTTTGTTCAGAATAGAGAGAAGCATGCACGCTACGGTGCCAAGGTTTTATTGAAATACAAATTGCTTGAACTGTCTCAAGCAGAAACCTCAGACTTTATCAACTGGGCAACTGGCATTCGATACATTCAGGTTCTACATCAAAAGCATGGACATCAGCTTGAGATTCATGATTGGGTCAAAGAGCTTCTGCAAGATTTGGCACGCAGCAAGGCATTGTCTTTTCAGGAAAGCATGATCGTGAACTTGTAATCGACTGAATTCAAAGATTAGAAAAAGCCAGACGAAAAAAAACGCCCCATATTTCTATGGGGCGTTTCTCGCTATAAGAGCCTGACAATGTCCTACTTTCACACGGGAACCCGCACTATCATCGGCGCTAAGTCGTTTCACTGTCCTGTTC
>CAJCDH010000311.1 GCA_903961095.1 uncultured Burkholderiales bacterium
TCAAACCCAATGGAAAGACACTTTTTAGCACCTTCAGTTGCATATCCATTTCCCCACGCAGAACGCTTGAGTCGCCATGCAATCTCAACACAAGGTGAAAATGGCAAAACTACTTTAGGCACAGACAAACCTATGAATCCAATAAATGCGTTTGTCTTCAATAATTCCACTGCCCACAATCCCCATCCACGCTCAGTAAATTTTTGAATTTGCGCATCAATAAGGGAATTAGTATCTTCCTTAGAAATCAGTGAAGGGAAGAACTTCATAACATCAGGGTCCGAGCCCATTTCTATAAAAGGCTTGCGATGACGATCTTGCCAAAAACGAAAGCCAAGTCTTTGTGTATTGAACTCAATGATAGTCATATTTGGTTTATTACTATTTGGAGTATGGCATTTTGAATTTCTAATTAACTAACAAATCCATGAAGGCTTGAAACTTCATTCAAAAGCGCGATCAACCATGCACCATCGTATTAGTGCTTGAGTTAGGAGAAATTAGTCAAACACGTAATCCATCAATCAAGCAGAGTAGGGTCTTGTTCGACGACTAAATGGGTATGTGCAATTTTCAGCAAAGGGCAGGCCACTCCGTGTTCAACACCACGCTGAATCATTTTGCCTAAAATGTGATCATGCTCAGTCATGTTACCTTGAGTTAAATCTCTGAGCATGGATGCAGCAAAGCTTGATTTCACGTTGGTCAACATTTCGAGAGAACGTTTTTTCTCAATTTCAGTAATTGGGAAACCATTTGCTGCAGCGATTGCGCAGCTTTCAGCGTAAAAATTGGTAGTGCTTTCAATACCCCACTTAGCAGCTGAGATTTTCCCAATGTGGCCACGGCACAATGTGGTCATGCCCGCCAAGCTACTCAAAAACACCCACTTGTCCCATAGCGATTGCTCGATGTTCTCGCTGTACAAGCTGTCAAACCCAGTGTTTTTGCACAATGCAAAAAAATCTCTTGCAATTTTTTCATGTGTGACAGCACGATGGCCTACCGTCAGCATGTGTTTATCATTCAAATGTTTGACTGCACCCGTGGGGGAGAGCGTTGCGGCGATATGAGCTACCCCACCCAAGACCCGATCTTTGCCATATTTGTCATCGAGTTGATGAATGTGATCGAGGCCGTTTAAAAAAGGTAAAAACACGCCTTTGCTACTGGCGCCTTCTAGGCTTGCAAGGGCATCTTCAAAGTCAAAGGATTTCGGCGCTAGCACAATTAAATCGTATTCAGGCTTGAGCTGATGTTTGGTGATGGCTTTGGGCTTGACTGTGAATGATTCTTTGGGCGTTTCAATGACAAGACCCTCCGCCTGGATTTTTGCGTGACGTTTGTCTCGCAATAAAAATGTGACGTCGGCTCCGCTTTGTATTAAGCGAGCTCCAAAATATCCACCGATGCCACCGGCACCCAAAATTAAGATTTTCACTTGCAGAGTTCCTGAAATAGTGAGATGGATAAATTAGTATAACTTTTCAAAACAGGCGAATCAGTATCGTACCTTCAATTAGGTATTCATCATTGGCAAACTTCTCCCAAACTTCTCCCAAACTTTATTCAAAATTTCTAAGGAAGCTCTGCAAAAGTCATCGTAACACCTGACTCTAACGTTATATGTTTATGAAACAAACCACCTTCGCCTCCACAGGATTTGAATTGGTCACCAAGAGAACGCGAAAGCGTGAA
>CAJCDH010000312.1 GCA_903961095.1 uncultured Burkholderiales bacterium
AATTGGATGGCTGCTTGCGGAGAGCCTGGCGAAGACGCAGCGCTTTATGAGACCGTCAAAGCAGTGGGTCTTGAGTTGTGTCCTGCATTGGGTATTTCGATTCCAGTGGGCAAAGACAGTCTGTCGATGAAAACACAATGGGCTGTTGACGGAGAAACTCACAAGGTGACCTCACCCGTGAGCTTGGTTGTGAGCGCATTTGCCAGTTTGCAGGATGTTCGTGGCACTTTGACGCCTCAGTTGAACGCCAGTACAACAGACTCTTCTTTGATTCTGATTGACCTTAGCGATGGTCAAAACCGCATGGGCGGCAGTATCTTGAGTCAGGTGATGAACCAATCTGGCGATCGGGTGCCAGATTTGGAGAAACCTGGTAACTTGGTCAACTTAGTCAAAGCCATTAACTTGCTTCGTCGCCAATGCAAAATTTTGGCCTACCACGACCGCAGCGATGGCGGCTTGTTAAGCACTGTGGCAGAAATGTGTTTTGCAGGACAAGTTGGGGTTGCACTTAATCTAGATCTTTTGGTCACTGAAGGCGATGGTATCTCTGACAGCCGTGCTGAATATGGCGACGCCAAAAATTGGGCGCAACAAATCAGTGCTCGAAGGGAAGAGTTAACGCTCAAAGCCTTGTTCAACGAAGAATTGGGTGTGGTCATTCAAATTGCGACGCAAGATAGAGCCGATGTGATGCAAGTCTTGCGCGAGCACGGTCTTTCTAAACACAGCCATGTGATTGGCAAAACCCGTCCTGTTCATTCAGCCATTGACAAGGGTGTAGGTGCCTTGAGTATTTGGCGTGACACTCAAGAAATTTTCAGTGCCAAGTTAGAAGACTTACACCAAGTTTGGGACAGTGTCAGTTGGAAAATTTGTCAACAGCGCGATAACGTGTTGTGTGCAGACATGGAGCACGCAAGCCTTGGCAAAGTTGCCAATCCTGGCTTGCATGTTTCTTTGTCATTCAATCCTGAAGATCAGGTCGCTGCACCATTTTTGAATTTGGCAAAACCGCGGGTTGCCATTTTGCGCGAGCAAGGGGTTAACTCGCATGTCGAAATGGCCTACGCATTCACGGAAGCCGGCTTTGAGTCGCATGACGTGCACATGACCGATTTGCAAACAGGACGAGTGAGCTTGAAAGATTTCCAAGGCCTCGTAGCCTGTGGCGGCTTCTCTTATGGCGATACGTTAGGGGCCGGCATTGGCTGGGCACGAAGCATTAGCTTCAATCACTTGTTGGCCGATGAGTTCAAGGCTTACTTTGCCCGCACCGACACTTTTGGTTTGGGTGTCTGCAATGGCTGCCAAATGTTTGCTGAATTGGCGGACATCATACCGGGCGCCCAAAATTGGCCGCGCTTCACCACCAACCAAAGTGAACGCTTTGAGGCGAGGCTGTCGATGGTTGAGATTTTGGCTTCACCCAGCATATTTTTGCAAGACATGGCCGGAAGCCGCATGCCTATTGCTGTTGCGCACGGTGAAGGTTATGCCAATTTCAATTACAAGGGCAACCCTCAAGAAGCTATTGCTGCCATGCGATTTGTTGACAATGCAGGTCATGCCACAGAAATGTATCCTGCCAATCCCAATGGCAGTCCTGGCGGCCTGACGGCCGTCACAACTTCTGATGGGCGCTTTACAGCCATGATGCCCCACCCTGAGCGAGTGTTTCGCAATGTCCAGATGAGCTACACACCGGGTGATGTTTCTGCATTCAGCCCATGGCTCAGAATGTGGCAAAACGCAAGACTTTGGATCAAATAAAAAAGCACTTGGACTTGAGGTCTAAGTGCTTTTGTGGCCCCAGATAACTGGGGCAGTTAAAGACAATTTTTGAGTTACTGCACTTTGGCTTTGGCTCGCAAGTCTTCTTGAAACTTGCCCAATTTGGCTTGGGTCAATTGCTGAGAAATTTGGGGTTTGACCTCGTCCAACTTAGGCAACTGCGCTTCACGCACATCATCTACACGAATGATGTGAAAGCCAAATTGACTCTTCACGGGTGCATCGGTCATTTGACCCTTTTCAAGCTTCACCATGGCATTGGAAAACTCTGGGACATAGCTGGCTGCAGCGGCCCAATCTAAGTCACCGCCATTGGCACCAGAGCCTGGGTCTTTGGATGCTTTCTTGGCCAAGTCCTCAAATTTCGCGCCTTTTTTCAGATCGGCAAGGAGTGTTTTGGCTTCGTCTTCTTTTTCTACCAAGATGTGACGGGCGCGGTATTCTTTGCCACCATTGGCCGCCACAAATTTGTCGTATTCAGCTTTGATTTCAGCATCGGTCACAGGATTTTTCTTCTGGAAGTTGGCAAACAGTTCGCGAATCAAAATGCTTTGACGAGCCAGTTCCAGTTGCGCTTTGTAGTCTTCGCTGGCATCCAAGCCGCGCTTGCGGGCTTCTTGCATGAAGATTTCTCGGGCGATCAGCTCTTCTTTGATTTGCGCCAAGATTTCAGGTGTGACAGGTCTGCCAGAGCGCTCCACTTGTTGTTTGAGGGCTTCTACCCGGGAGCTAGGAACGGGCTTGCCGTTGACCACTGCCAAATTCTGCGCCATTGCAGAGAAGCTAAGCGCTGCGACCAAGCTCAAGGCCAATTTCGAAAGTTTCATCAGATTCCTCAGATTGCAATTAAATTTAGTTGGATCGAAATTCTATGGCCAGCGCGTGGAGTCCGTTGTCCAAGAATTCTTGGAGCGAATCATACACAAGGCGGTGGCGCTGTACCCGATTGAGCGTTTCAAAATGAGCAGAGGCAATCAGAACCCTGTAATGGCTGTTAAGCCCCAATTCGTTGGCGCCGGCATGGCCAGCGTGTTGGGCGCTTTCATCGATTACCTCTAGGAAGGTGGGCTCAAATCTTTGCTTCAAGGCTGCCACCATGAGGGGTTGCCAAGAAGTATGGGTGGGAAGGGGGGTTGGGGCGGTCATGTGCAATCTTACTTTGCCGCTTCGTCGTCCGCGGACGTTTCGGAAGGCGGAACGTTTTTGGCGATATAAATTCCGGTTCCCACAATGAAAATCAAGGGAAAGACATACCCCCAAATTTTGAAGTTAACCCAGTCTTCAGTGCTGAAGTTATGGGCCACGTAGGCGTTCAAAGAGGCCATGAAGACGCAATAGGCAATCCAGGCCATGCTCAAAGTTTGCCAATTGGCATCGGGCAAATTGACCTGACTGCCCAGCATGGTTTTTAAGAAATTTTTCTTAAAAACAAATTGTGAGACCAACAAGCCCAAGGCCATGCCGCTGTAAAGCAGAGTCGGTTTGAATTTGATAAATCGATCGTCGTGCAAGACAAGGGTTAAGGTGCCGAAGACCAAAATTAAAACCAAGGTGACCTTTTGGAGCGTGGCCAATTTGCCATCGATGCGATACATCAACAGGCTTTGCACCACCGTGGCTGCCATGAGTACTGCAGTAGCTTCGTAAATGCTGGCGTATTTATACGCCGCAAAGAAAATCAGAATAGGAAAAAGGTCGAGTGCGATTTTCATCTTAGCTTTTCTGAAAATTCAAAGAAGCTGAGTTCATGCAGTAACGAAGTCCGGTTGGCTCGGGGCCATCTTCAAACACATGACCCAAATGAGCGCCACATTGGGCGCAAACGCTTTCGACACGAGCCATGCCATGGCTGCGGTCAATCTTTTGAGCCACAGCATTGGGTTCAGCCGCTTGGTAAAAAGAGGGCCAACCGCATCCTGCGTCAAATTTGGTCGACGAGTCAAAAAGTTTGGCATCACAGCACATGCAGTTGTAATGGCCCGGTTCCCAGTGGGTTTCGTATTTGCCAGTGAAAGGTCGCTCGGTAGCGGCGCGACGAGTCACTTCAAAAGCCAATGGCTCTGCATTCTTGGCAATGAGCCAAGCGCGCCATTCGGCATCTGTTTGCGGTAATTTGTTTTGAGACATGTTGAAAGTCTACCTCTTGAAAAGGGGCTGTTGGGCTGAATGAGGCTATTTTGGCTTACGAAGAGCAACTGATTTCAATCTTGGCAGCCCAGTCGGGGGGCAAGTTGGCATAGTGGTCTAAGTGCATTTGCTCGTCATAGGGCGATTGCAATAATTTGAACAAGGTTTCGACCTCAGTGTGGTCGCCCTGTTTTGATTTTTGAATTGCGGCTTCTGCCAAATGATTCCGAAGCACATATTTAGGGTTGACTGAAAGCATCTTACCAACCGCAAGATTTGAATTGCTGCTTTGCAAACGAGACAAATACCGATCTCTCCATGACAGCCAAGCCTGTTGATCAATGAACAAATCTGCAACAGATTGCCATGGCAAGCCAGAGGCCTCGGTGGTGGAGGCCGCATGGCTTAATTTTCGCCAGAAAATGGAAAAGTCGACCTGTTCATTGGCAAGCAGTTGGAGTCCATCATTGAGCAGGGTTTTATCTTCTTGGGCTAGCGCGGGGTCTTCCTGTACTTGCAATCCCAATTTACTCAAAAAAATGCTGTGCCAACTTTCTGAGAAAACTGTCTTGTAGGTTTCGAGCGCCTTCACTGCCAGATCTTGATCTTCAATGAGAGGCATCAGGGCTTGAGCAAGGCAAAATAAATTCCAGTAAGCCACTTGCGGTTGCCGTTCATAGGCATATCGGCCCATATGGTCAGAGTGATTGCAAATGTGTTGTGGGTTAAAGCCATCTAAGAATTGGAAGGGTCCATAATCGAGCGTCACGCCCAAAATGCTCATGTTGTCAGTGTTCATCACACCATGACAAAAACCAACTGATTGCCACTGCGCAATTAATTTTGCTGTGCGAACAGTCACGCGCTGCAACAACTCTGCATAAGGATTTGACTGTAAAAAAGGCTCATCGCTGAAATGATGTTGAATGACGAAGTCAGCCAATTGTTTCAAATGAGTAGGGCCAGAGGGGGCTGCTTCGTTCGCAAAATGCTCGAAGTGGCCAAATCGGATGAAACTGGGAGCGGTTCTGGTCACGATGGAGGCAGTTTCTAGCTCCTCTCGCAAGACTGGGTGAGGCGAGCTTGTTAAGCAGAGCGCTCTGGTGGTGGGTATGCCAAGTCCGGCCATGGCTTCACTGCAAAGGTATTCTCGAATGCTTGATCGCAAGACGGCGCGGCCATCACCCATTCTGGAAAAAGGTGTTTTTCCAGCTCCTTTGAGCTGAATTTCAACACGGCCTTGCGGGCTTTCATATTCACCCAAACACAAGGCACGGCCATCACCCAATTGGCCAGCCCATTGACCAAATTGGTGACCGCTGTAGACACTGGCGAGCGGTTGCATGCCTTCCCACAAGCCGTTGCCACTGAAAACGGCCAGGCCTTCCTGATCCTCAAGCCATTGGTGGGGCAAGCCCAAGTTCTGGCCAAGTTGCTGATTGCGCGAGACCCAACTCGGGTTGGGTACAGGCGTGGGCATGACCGCTACAGAAAAAGCAGGCCCCATTGCATTCAATCGATTGATCCATGTCATGGGCTACATTGTCCGCGGGTTTGGATGGACCCATGGTGTCACAGGGTATGGCGAAGACTATTGCCAGTCGTGATAAAAAGCGGTTTGTGTTTTAAATTTTGGGGTTTGTATGTTCGGACTGATGCAACAGCATTCTTTGCTCATTTCTTCTTTGATTGAATTTGCCAGTCGGCATCATGGCGATGGTGAGGTTGTTTCTAGGCGGGTCGAGGGTGATATCCATCGCTATACCTGGGCAGAAGTAGCCAACCGATCGCGGCAAATGGCCAATGCACTTGATGCCCTGGGTCTCAATCAGGGCGATAGGGTGGCTACTTTGGCTTGGAATGGCTACAGGCACTTGGAACTCTATTTCGGCGTGAGTGGATCGGGTCGCGTGTTGCACACCTTGAATCCTAGACTGCATCCCGACCAAGTGGTCTGGATTGCGAATCATGCTGAAGACCAAGTTCTTTTTTTCGACATGACATTTTTGCCATTGGTGCAAGCCGTTCATGCCAGATGTACAACGATCAAACATTGGGTCGCCATGTGCGATCAAGACAAGCTGCCCAAAGACTCTGGCATCCCTCATTTAACGAGCTATGAGGCGCACATTGGTGCGCAATCTACAAAATTCGAATGGCCTGAGTTGGATGAGAACACCGCCTCCAGCATGTGTTACACCAGCGGCACCACTGGCAACCCCAAAGCAGCCCTTTACAGCCACCGCTCCACCATGCTGCATGCCTATGCTGCCGCGTTACCTGATGTGATGTGCATTTCGGCAAAAGATGCGGTCTTGCCAGTGGTCCCCATGTTTCACGTCAATGCTTGGGGTATTCCTTACAGTGCGGCCATGACGGGTGCAAAACTTGTATTTCCTGGCCCTGCATTAGACGGAAAGTCGGTTTATGAATTGATTGAAGCCGAAAAAGTGAGTTTTGCAGCGGGTGTACCCACCGTGTGGCAAATGCTTTTAAGCCACATGAAGCCCCAGGGATTGAAGTTCTCTTCTTTAAAACGCACTGTGATTGGCGGGTCGGCATGTCCACCAGCCATGATTGATGCCTTTCGGGAGTCTTATGGTGTCGATGTTTTGCATGCCTGGGGCATGACAGAAATGAGCCCGCTTGGCACGCTCTGCACCCTGAAAAACAAGCACTTGAATTTACCTGCCGAAGCACAAATGAAATTGCGTCTTAAACAAGGTCGCAGCATTTTTGGCGTGGACATGAAAATTGTAAATGAAGCAGGTGAGACCTTGCCTCACGATGGCAAAACATATGGCGACCTCTTGGTCAAAGGTCCTTGGATCATCCGCGAATATTACAAACAAGAGGGTGACTCGCCATTGGTAGATGGCTGGTTTCCGACGGGCGATGTGGCTACCATCGATGAAGATGGCTTTATGCAAATTACCGATCGAAGCAAGGATGTCATCAAGTCGGGGGGTGAATGGATCAGCTCCATCGACATCGAAAACATTGCCATGGCACACCCAGAAGTGATGATGGCAGCTTGCATTGGTATGGTTCATCCAAAGTGGGACGAACGGCCAGTTGTGTGCGTCGTAAAGAAGCCCGGGGCAGAGTTAACTTCTAGCGATTTACTGAAGTTTTACGAAGGCAAAACAGCCAAGTGGCAAATCCCTGACGATGTTATTTTTGTAGAGTCTATTCCCTTAGGCGCAACAGGGAAAATGCTAAAAACCAAATTGCGAGAGCAGTTGGCTGGCTACAAACTCCCCAGCCTCTAATGCGTTGTCATTTTTCGGGTTTTTACGCATTTAAAAACAAGTCTTTAGTCGCTTGTGCGATAGCGCCTAGGGCAAACCCCGACCAATGCGGCTGACAAAACAGTTACGCTGATACCCGTTAGATTTTTTCATAACTGTTGGAGCTAAATATGAAATTTGCAGTGCGTTCTATTGCCGTTGCCTCTTTGGCAATGTGTGCTTTTGGTGCTTTTGCTCAAAAGGGCGAAACAGTCAAGATTGCTTGGATCGATCCGCTTTCAGGCCTGATGGCCCCAGTTGGCAACAACCAACTCAAGAGTTTTCAATTCTTTGCTGAAAAATACAGCAAGATCAACGCTGCTGGCGTGAAGTTTGAAGTGGTTGGTTTTGACAACAAACTCAGCCCCGCCGAAAGCTTGAACGTTTTGAAGGCAGCTACCGACCAAGGCATTCGCTACATCACTCAGGGCAATGGCTCTGGTGTTGCAGGTGCTTTGATTGAGGCTGTGAGCAAATACAACGAGCGCAACCCTGGCAAAGAAATTATTTTCTTGAACCACTCCGCTGTGGACCCAGATTTCACAAACAGCAAGTGCAACTACTGGCACTTCCGTTTCGACGCAGACACTTCCATGAAGATGGAAGCCCTGACCACGTTCATGAAAGACCGCCCTGAAACCAAAAAGGTTTTCTTGTTGAACCAAAACTATTCTCATGGCCACCAAGTTGCCAAGTTCTTCAAAGAAGGTATCAACCGCAAGCGTCCTGACATTCAAATCGTTGGTGAAGATTTGCACCCACTGGCGCAAGTTCGTGATTTCGCCCCCTATATCGCCAAAATCAAGGCCTCCGGTGCAGACTCAGTGGTCACTGGCAACTGGGGCTCAGACTTGGCTTTGTTGGTCAAAGCGGCCAACGAAGGCGGTTACAACGGCAATTTCTACACGTATTACACAGGCGTAACAGGTACACCTACAGCTTTGGGTAAAAGCGGTGAAGGCCGAGTCTTCCAAATTGCCTATGGCCACTACAAAATGGGCGGTCAGATGGACAAATGGCAAGACGAATTCAAGGCCAAATTCAATGACGACTTTTACACTGGCTCCGTTCACAGCATTTTTGCTGTTCTAGGCGATGCGATGGCCAAGGCCAAATCGACTGATCCCGTCAAAGTTGCAGCGGCCATGGAAGGTTTGACAACCAAAAGCGTCTTCAACGGTGAAGTTCAAATGCGCAAAACCGATCACCAGTTGCAACAACCTTTGTACCTCACGGTCTGGAGCAAGGTTGATAAAAAATACAATTACAGTGTTGAGAACACTGGCATGACTTTGGTGCCAGTCAAAGAGTTCCCATCCTACGTTTCAAGCACGCCCACCAGCTGCCAAATGAAGCGTCCAGGCTAATTTAAAATAGTCTTTTGAGGGCCCACTCCTCAGGGGGTCGGGCCCTTTTTGTTTGTTGGCTTGCCATGGATGGCAGAAGGTTTTACTTATGGAGTTTTTCATCATCTCTATGCTCAATGGTTTGAGCTACGGGTTGTTGCTTTTTATGCTGAGTTCAGGGCTCACCCTGATTTTCAGTATGATGGGTGTTTTGAATTTTGCACACGCGTCCTTCTACATGATTGGCGCCTACTTTGGCTTCACGCTCACAAAAATCATCGGTTTTTGGCCAGCACTCATCGTTGCGCCACTTCTTGTCGGCGCATGTGGTGTTATTTTTGAACGACTCACTTTGCGCAAGGTGCACAAGTTTGGACACGTTCCAGAGTTATTGGTCACCTTTGGCTTGTCGTACATTGTTTATGAGTTGGTGCAGCTCATTTGGGGCCGTACGGCGGTTGAATTTATCCCCCCAGATTTACTCAAGGGCTCTGCATTCACGCTTATCAACCACACCACCAATGGCCTTCAGTTGGTTTGGGGTGCCGCGCCTGCTGAAATGTGCAAGGCCGCTGACGCTGCCATTCGCGTAGTTTGTTCACCTTTTCCTGCAACCCGAGCATTCATGATGTTCGTTGCCTTATTGATGCTGCTGTCTTTGTGGTTGTTGCTCACCAAAACACGCATTGGCTTGGTCATTCAAGCTGCCTTGACTCACCCTGAAACAGTCGAGTCTTTGGGGCACAACGTACCCCGTGTATTCATGATGGTATTTGGTGCCGGTACTGGTTTGGCAGGTTTGGCGGGCGTCATTGGCGGCAGCACTTTTGTCACAGAGCCAGCCATGGCAGCCACCGTCGGTTCCGTCATATTTGTGGTGGTCGTTGTCGGTGGGATGGGTTCGTTGTCAGGGGCATTCTTGGCTTCGGTTCTGATTGGTGTGATTCAAACTTTTGCCATTGCCTTCGACTATTCTTTTGTGAGTGTGTCCAAAGACCTGGGCTTTCAACTTTCAGACGCACTTGCCAACAACTCTGTTTTGAAATTGACCGTGTCGCAAGTGGCCCCCATCTTGCCCTATCTATTCTTGGTCTTGATTCTAATTTTCCGTCCTAAAGGACTTTTAGGAACCAGGGAAGGATGACACCATGAAAAGCTATCAATTTAAACCTTACAACGTGGGCAGATGGGTCATCTGGAGCTTGTTTGCCATTGTCCTCATCTGTGCCCCCCTTATGTTTACCAGCAACTTATCGGGCACGATGCTGGCTCAAATGGGCATAGCCATCATCGCTTGCTTGTCCTACAACATTTTGTTGGGGCAAGGCGGCATGTTGAGCTTTGGTCATGCTGTGTATACAGGGCTTGGCTCTTTTGTGGCCATTCATGCCTTGAATGCAGTGACGGCTGGCACTTCCAGTATCCCGGTGAGCTTGTTGCCCTTGATTGGTGGCTTTGCGGGCATTGGATTTGCAGTATTACTAGGCTACGTCACCACCAAAAAATCGGGCACACCCTTTGCCATGATTACGCTGGGTGTTGCTGAGTTGGTGTTTGCCATGTCGCTCATGTTCTCTGAATTTTTTGGCGGAGAAGCTGGTATTTCGGGTAACCGAGTTGCAGGTCAAACTGTGTTGGGCATCACTTTTGGTCCTCAAATTCAAGTTTACTATTTGATCGCCATTTACACCTTCATTTGTGTAGCCCTCATGTATGCGTTCACTCAAACGCCCTTGGGTCGAATTTTGAATGCTGTGCGTGACAATCCAGAGCGGGTTGAGTTCATTGGTTACAACACGCAGAGAGTTCGCTACTTTGCCTTCATCATTGCCGGATTTTTTGCTGGTATTTCAGGCGGCTTGGGGGCACTCAATTTTGAGATTGTGACCTCAGAAGTGGTTGGCGCAGGACGCTCTGGCGGCTATTTGCTGTTTACTTTCTTGGGCGGTGCAACTTTCTTTTTTGGCCCCATCATTGGCGGCATTCTCATGGTGCTTGCTTTTGTTCTGTTGTCTGAACTAACCAAAGCATGGCTGCTGTATTTGGGTTTGTTGTTCCTGTTCATGGTCATGTATGCGCCTGGTGGTATTGCCAGCCTCATCATGATGAACTTGCGAGTTGCGGCATTTGGCAAACTCAAACAAATTTGGGTCAGTTATTTGGGTTTGTTTGTCACTGGTTTTGTCGCTCTCATTGGCGCAGGCGCCATGATTGAAATGGTTTACCACTTGCAACTCAATTCTGCTTTGGGTGACACTTTGAAATTCATGGGCATCAGCTTAAATGCAAAGGGTGTTGACAGCTGGTTTGGCTCTGTATTTGTCATGCTCACGGGATTGGGCCTGTTTGAAGTCCTTCGGCGTCAATTCCTCGTTGAGTGGGGTGACATTCAAGCCGAAATTGAAAAAGAAATTAAACGTCGGGAGACAGCGTGATGTCTTATGCGCTAGAACTCAAAGATCTCCGAAAAAATTTCGGTAAAACAGAAATCATTCGGGGTGCTAACTTGGCGGTCAACGCCGGTGAGCGTATTGCCATCATTGGGCCCAACGGCGCCGGCAAGTCAACCTTGTTTAATCTCATCAGTGGGCGCTTTGGCCCCACCAGTGGAGAGATTTTGTTAAATGGCCAACGAATTGACCACAAAGCGCCCTATGAAATCAATCGCATGGGTTTGTCACGCAGCTTTCAAATCACCAATATTTTTCCCAAGCTCAGTGTTTTTGAAAATCTCAGATGCGCGGTACTTTGGAGTCTTGGTTACAAATACACATTTCTCAAATTTTTATCGGGTCTGAAAGATGCCAACGATTTAGCTGAGAAATACATGTCGATGATTCGCCTTGACAAAAAACGCGACCTGCTGGCCATGAACTTGACCTACGCAGAACAACGGGCACTAGAAATTGGAATCACCATTGCTGGTGGCTCCAATGTGATTCTTTTGGATGAGCCAACCGCAGGCATGAGCAAAAGCGAAACAACACGATTTATCAACTTGATCAAAGAAGTGACAGTTGGTAAAACGCTGCTCACGGTAGAGCACGATATGGGGGTTGTTTTTGGTTTGGCCGACAAAATCGCCGTGGTCGTCTACGGTGAGGTGATCGCCTTTGATACCCCAGAGGCGGTTCGATCTAACGCCCGAGTTCAAGAAGCCTATTTGGGCACGCATGTCACCGAAGATCAAGCGGGAGGTCATTGAGATGCTGCACATCGACAACCTGCATGCCTATTACGGCAAAAGTCACGTTCTTCATGGCGTGAGTTTCAATGTCAAAGCTGGTGAAATTGTGGCCTTGCTAGGTCGCAACGGCTCTGGCAGATCGACCACCGCCAAAGCCATCATGGGTTTGGTAGATTGCCAAGGCGACATCAAGTGGAAAGATCAGCAAATTGTTGGCAAAAAGACCTTCGAAATTGCCCACCTTGGCCTTGGTTATGTTCCAGAAAACCGAGATATTTTTCCCAAGTTAACTGTGCACCAAAATTTACTCTTGGGACAAAAAGGCTCTGGCAAAGGTGCACGCTGGAGTTTTGACGACATGTACCAAATGTTTCCAAGACTTTTGGAAAGACAACACACTGAGGCGGGCGTATTGTCAGGCGGGGAACAGCAAATGTTAACCCTTTGCCGAACCCTGATGGGTGACCCCGATCTCATCATCATTGATGAACCCACCGAAGGCTTGGCGCCCAAGATTGTTGTGCTCGTCGGCCAATATTTGCAGAAATTGAAAGAGCGTGGTGTTTCTGTCTTGCTCATCGAGCAGAAACTCACCATTGCCATGAAAATTTCTGATCGCGCTTTGGTCATGGGGCATGGGAGTATCGTGTTTGAGGGCACCCCCACAGAGCTCAATGAAAATACTTACATTCGCAAGGAGTGGCTGGAGGTTTAAACGTCTTAAGATGCTTATATTGAGCGTCTCTTGAGCGACAAGACCTCTACCCATCAAGCTTGAAACCCCCTAGAATTGGCCAAAATAGAACGCCCGTTCTTTTTTCGTGACAGATACCACCTGAGAGGAAAGCAGCATGACCGCTGAATACAAAGTCATAGGCGATGTCGCCGTCATTACCATGAGCAATCCACCCGTCAATGGGTTGGGTCTTTCAACACGTGTAGGCATCACCGACGGTCTGAGCAAAGCCAACAACGATGCCGCCGTCAAGTCCATCGTGATCACTGGTGCTGGAAAAGCCTTTTCAGGCGGTGCCGACATTCGCGAATTTGGATCCCCCAAAGCCGTTCAAGAACCCAACTTGTTGAGTGTGATTCGCGCTTGCGAATATTCAGCCAAGCCCGTCGTCGCCGCGCTGCACACAGTGGCTATGGGCGGTGGCTTGGAATTGGCGCTAGGCTGCCATTACCGCATTGCGGCGCCTGGCTGCAAAGTTGCTTTGCCTGAAGTCAAGCTGGGCCTCATTCCTGGTGCAGGTGGCACACAGCGCTTGCCTCGCGTCTTAGGCGTTGAGCCCGCGCTCAATATGATCGTGAGTGGCGAGCCCATCAACAGTGAAATGCTGACCATGCTGCCAGGACAAAAGTTGTTTGATCGCATGGCCACATCGGTTGAATCTTTAGAAGCCGAAGCTTTAGCCTATGCCAAAGAATTGGCGGCACTGCATGCAGATGGTTCTGCGTTGCCATTGGTCCGCAACTTACCCTGCAAGCACCCCCAAGGAGATGCTTATTTCCAATTTGCACGCAATATGGTCAAAGGCATGGCCAAAAACTTTCCAGCACCACCCAAGTGTGTCGATGCGGTTGAAGCGGCTACCAAGAAAAAGTTTGAAGATGGCATGACTTTAGAGCGTGAAATTTTCACCAACCTCATGTGGACACCTGAGTGCAGAGCACTGCGCCACATTTTCATGGCCGATCGTGCAGCTTCCAAAATTGCAGACGTGCCCGAAGATACACCTAAGCGCAACATTGCATCCGTTGCAGTCATAGGTGCTGGCACCATGGGTGGTGGCATTTCCATGAACTTCTTGAACGCAGGTATTCCCGTCAAGATGCTCGAGATGAAACAAGAAGCACTAGATCGCGGCATTGCAACCATTCGCAAGAATTACGAGTCGCAAGTTAAAAAAGGCAAGCTCAAGCAAGACAAATATGAGCAGCGCATGTCCCTGCTCAGCACCACCTTGAGCTATGACGACATTGGCAGTGCTGACTTGGTCATTGAGGCGGTGTTTGAAGAGATGGGCGTCAAAGAAACCGTCTTCAAAAAACTCGACGAAGTCATGAAACCCGGAGCCATCTTGGCTTCCAACACATCCACTTTGGATGTCAACAAAATAGCTGCTTTTACAAAGCGTCCTGAAGACGTTGTAGGTATGCACTTCTTCAGTCCTGCCAACGTGATGAAGTTGTTGGAAGTCATTCGGGGAGCCAAAACCAGCAAAGAAGTGTTGGCGACTGTCATGGCCTTGGGCAAGAAGA
This sequence comes from uncultured Burkholderiales bacterium, assembly GCA_903961095.1. Classification (GTDB taxonomy): domain Bacteria; phylum Pseudomonadota; class Gammaproteobacteria; order Burkholderiales; family Burkholderiaceae_C; genus Limnohabitans_A. Next base: position 14,010 of record CAJCDH010000312.1, read on the forward strand.
TCAAGAAAACTTCTGTGGTGTCTGGTGTGTGCGATGGCTTCATTGGCAATCGCATGATCGAACAATACAGTCGCCAAGCGGGCTTTCTCATTGAAGAAGGCTGCACCCCTGCACAAGTTGACAAGGCCGTTGAAAAGTTTGGCTTTGCCATGGGGCCTTTCCGTATGGGCGACTTGGCTGGCAATGACATTGGCTGGGCCATTCGCAAACGTCGCAATGTCGAGCGTCCTGGTATGAAGTACAGCAAAACAGCCGACCTGCTTTGCGAAATGGGCCGCTACGGTCAAAAGACAGGCGCAGGCTGGTATGACTACCAAGCAGGTAAGCGCGATGCCATTCCAAGCACATTGGTGGTTGAAATGATTGAAAAACACCGCGCCGCAGAAGGCATTGTCACTCGTAAAATTTCTGACGAAGAAATTGTGCAGCGCTTGGTGTTCTCATTGGTAAATGAAGCCGCACACATTTTGGAAGAAGGCATTGCTGGCAAGGCCAGCGACATTGACATGGTCTACCTCACGGGTTATGGCTTCCCCATCTTCCGCGGTGGCCCCATGTTGTATGCTGACCAAGTGGGACTGTTCAATGTGGCCGAGGCCATGAAACGTTTTGCTCAAAATCCTCACGATGACGCCGCTTTCTGGCAACCCGCTCCGCTGCTCGCCCGCTTGGTGGCTGACGGCAAAACATTCAACTGATCAGAGGTAATCAATATGACCAACGCCGTCATTGTTTCTACTGCACGCACACCTCTGGCAAAAAGCTGGAAGGGCGCCTTCAACATGACGCATGGCGCCACATTGGGTGGCCATGCCGTTCAGCACGCTGTTCAACGTGCTGGCATCGATGCTGCTGAAGTTGAAGATGTCATCATGGGCTGTGCGACACCTGAAGGTGCTACCGGTGCCAACATTGCACGTCAAATTGCACTGAAAGCAGGCTTGCCTATTTCTGTATCTGGCCTCACCGTCAATCGTTTCTGCTCTTCTGGTTTGCAGACCATTGCGTTGGCGGCGCAGCGCATCATTGCTGGTGAGGGCCAAGTGTATGTGGCAGGTGGTGTTGAAAGCATTTCATGCGTTCAGCAAGAAGCCAATCAGCACATGCTGCAAGACTTGGCTTTGGCCAAAATGAAACCCGAGATTTACTGGAACATGCTTCAGACTGCGGAGCAAGTGGCCAAGCGCTACAAAATTGCCCGCGATCGCATGGACGAGTACGGTGCAGGCAGTCAGCAGAAAGCATGCGCCGCCCAAGCAACTGGTTTGTTTGATGCTGAAATTGCACCCATCACCGTGTCTGCTGGTGTCATCGACAAAGTCATGGGCCTCATGACCAAGCAAGTGACCGTCAGCAAAGACGAGGGTCTGCGTGAAGGCACCACTGTTGAAGCCATCTCCGGACTTCGCTCTGCCTTGCCTGGTGGCTTGGTCACTGCGGGCAATGCTAGCCAGTTCTCTGATGGTGCAGGTGCCTGCGTCTTGATGGACGAAAAATTGGCCGAGCAACGTGGCTTACAGCCTCTTGGACGATTCTTGGGCTTTGCTGTTGCAGGTTGCGAACCCGATGAAATGGGCATTGGACCTGTTTACGCTGTGCCTAAAGCGCTGGCTCGCTTAGGCCTGAAGGTATCCGACATTGATTTGTGGGAACTCAATGAAGCCTTTGCTGTGCAAGTTTTGTATTGCCGAGACACCTTGGGCATTCCACCCGATCGCCTCAATGTGAATGGTGGCGCTATTGCTGTGGGTCACCCCTATGGTGTGAGTGGTCAACGCTTAACAGGCCATGCCTTGATCGAAGGCAAACGCCGCGGTGCCAAGCGCGTAGCTGTCACCATGTGCATTGGTGGTGGCATGGGTGCTTGCGGTATTTTTGAAGTGCTTTAAACCTACACGCTAAGTTTCTACGGGCGTCCCGCTAGCCATGCAGGTCGCCCTTTTTTTTGACTGAGACATTTTTGCCATGAGCCTTAGGTCCACTTTAGATTTCTTGCTTTATGAGTGGCTGCAAATAGCCGACTTGCAGAAACGTTCACGTTTTATAGATCACAGTCGCGAAACATTTGATGCCGTTCTGGATACATGTGAACGCATTGCGCGAGAAAAATATGCGCCTTTCAATCGCTTGGTAGATATACAAGAGCCGCACTTTGATGGCGAAAAAGTGATCTTGCCGCAAGCCACTCACGATGCTCATAAAGCTTATGCTGAATCAGGCATGCTGAGTGCAGCCCAAGACTACGATATTGGCGGTATGCAGTTGCCTTACACGGTAGAGGCTGCAGCCAATTCATTTTTTGCAATGGCATCTGTCAGCATGGGCTCGGGATTGCTCACTGTAGGCAATGCCAATTTGCTAATGGCGCATGGCTCAGACCTTCAAAAGAAAGTTTTTGCGCTGAACGAATTTTCAGGCCGGTGGTCAGGCACGATGTGTTTGTCAGAACCACAAGCTGGCTCATCGCTTAGCGACGTCATGACACGGGCGACACCCGATGGTTTGGCTTATCAGCAAGATGCCTTAGGTGCACGCTATCGGCTCAAAGGTCACAAAATGTGGATCTCTGCTGGAGAACATGAACTCACAGAAAACATCATCCATTTGGTGTTGGCCAAAATTCCCGACTCTGATGGCAAATTGATAGCAGGAGTCAAAGGAATTTCTTTGTTCATTGTCCCTAAAAAGATGGTGAACTCTGAAGGCAATTTGACAGGCGAGCGCAACGATGTGGCTTTGGCGGGACTGAATCACAAATGCGGTTGGCGCGGCACCACCAATACCTTGCTTAACTTTGGCGAAGGCAAATTCAAAATCCAAACCGACAACACAGAATCCGATGGCAGCGGTGCTGTGGGTTACTTGGTGGGCGAGGCTGGCCGCGGATTGAGCTATATGTTCCACATGATGAACGAAGCGCGCATTGGGGTAGGCATGGCAGCAACCATGCTTGGCATGGCTGGGTATCAAGCCAGCCTTGACTACGCCAAAAACCGTCCCCAAGGCCGTCCGGTTGCTGGTGGCAACCAGAAGGTGGTGAAAGATGCTGCGTTACCTCAAGTCCGTATCATTGAACACGCCGACATCAAACGCATGCTTCTGGCTCAGAAGTCTTATTGTGAAGGCGCACTGGCGCTTGAGCTTTACTGCGCCAAATTGGTTGATGAGTTGCACACTGGCTCGGCTGATGCGGCTGACGAATCGCGCTTATTGCTTGAAGTCTTAACGCCTATTGCCAAAAGTTGGCCTAGCGAGTGGTGCCTTGAAGCCAACAGCTTGGCCATTCAAATTCATGGCGGTTATGGCTACACGCGAGACTTTCCTGTTGAGCAATACTGGCGCGATAACCGCTTGAATATGATTCATGAAGGCACACATGGCATTCAGGGCATGGACTTGTTGGGTCGCAAAGTTTTGATGGAAGAGGGCAGAGGCGTGAAACTTTTGGCTGCAAGAATGAACTTAAGCATCCACACAGCACAAGCTCACGCCGACTTGGCCGAGGATGCTAAGGCCTTGTCTGAGGCCCTTCAAAAAGTCACGCAGGCCACTCACATGGCGTGGTCTTCTGGACAAGCCCAAGAGGCTCTCGCCAACGCAGTGCCATACCTACAAGCCTTTGGTCATTTGGTGTTGGCTTGGATTTGGCTCGATGTCAGTGCTTCTTGCCGTGGTGCAACATCGCCTGCTCAAACAGGACGCCAAGCTGCTGCAAAGTATTTCTTTCGCTACGAGCTACCCAAAATTGATGCTTGGTTGCAGGTGGTCAGTAGCCGTGATATGACCTGTGCCAATTTGCCTGAGGAGGCCTTCTAATGAACGCCATGACGTCCTCATTGGGCCAGTCAGGTTTAAGACACATTGTGATGTGGACTTTGAAAGATGAAGCCGAGGGGCAAAATAAAGCCCACAACATGCTGAAAGCGCGCGAACTCTTAATGGGGTGCGCCAACTTGGTTCCAGGCATCGAATTGTTTGAAGTCGGCCTGAAGACAGATGCCCTTGATTGCACTTGCGATGTGATTTTGAATTCAACTTTCAAAGATGCACAAGCATTGGCAGCCTATCAAGTTCACCCTGATCACCTCGCTATCAAACCCTTCATGAAAGCCATCGTTGCAGAACGGCAATGTATGGATTTTTGGATTTAATTTTTTTACTAAGGATTGAAAATGACACGCACTGTCAAACAACTTTTCGACTTGACTGGCCAAACTGCTTTGGTGACGGGTGGCTCTAGGGGCCTGGGTTTGCAAATGGCTCATGCCTTGGGTGAGGCTGGAGCGCGCTTGATGCTCAGTTCGCGTAAGTCGGCCGACCTGCAAGAAGCTGTGGCAGAACTCAAGGCAGCAGGTATTCAAGCAGATTACATTGCGGCTGACTGCGGCAAAGAGGAGGATATACGTCGTCTTGCACACGAAACTGTTGAAAAAATGGGTCGCATCGATATATTGATCAACAACGCTGGTGCCACTTGGGGGGCTCCAGCTGAAGTTCACCCCGTAGCAGCTTGGGACAAGGTGATGAATCTCAATGTACGCGGGTATTTCATCTTGGCGCAAGAGGTGGCCAATTTGTCCATGATTCCAAACGGCCGGGGTCGCATTTTGAACGTAGCCTCAATTGCGGGATTGGCTGGCAATCCCCCCGAAATGCAAACCATTGCTTACAACACTTCCAAAGGTGCAGTGGTCAACTTTACCAAGGCTCTTGCTGGTGAGTGGGGCCAGTACGGCATCACAGTCAACGCCATTTGTCCAGGATTTTTTCCAAGCAAAATGACCTACGGCTTGCTGGAAAAGATGGGGGCCGATCGCATGGCAAGCCATGCGCCTTTGCGTCGTTTGGGCGATGACGAGGATTTGAAGGGTTTGACGCTGCTTTACGCCAGCGAAGCCGGCAAACACATTACCGGTCAATGGCTTGCGGTGGATGGTGGCGTCAGTGCAATCATTGGCGGATGAAATATGAACGAGGTATGAGCAAGCCATGAGCATTCCATTTGGCGTCCACGTACCATTTGTGGCCAACCTTGGCTTCACACTAGAGAAGTTTGAAGGAGGCGCGTCGGAGCTGCACTTCAGCCCACGCCCTGAGCATTACAACTCTTTTGACATCACGCACGGTGGTGCCGTCATGACCTTGTTAGATGTTGTCATGGCCACAGCCGCACGAAGTGCAGAGCCAGACATGGGCGTTGTCACCATTGAGATGAAAACAAGCTTCATGCGGCCCGCAAAAACGGCCGAAGGTGAGCACTTGGTGGCCAAGGGTTTGTTGCTGCACAGAACAAAAACCATGGCCTTCACAGACGGCAAGGTTTATGACGCCAATGGCCAACTGTGTGCCCATGCCACGGGCACCTTCAAATATGTGAAGCGATCATCTTCTGTGACATCCCAAATTCCGACGGATTGATTTTCAATCCATTCAATTCAACTGAAAAAAAAGAGACACCTATGCCAACCAATCACATCATTGTTTTAGACAATCGCCCCGAAGGAGAAGCCACGGCTTCCAATTTCAAAATGATCACAGCTGAAACGCCGGCTTTGACAGAGGGACAGGTCTTGGTACGTCATCACTACCTCAGCTTAGACCCCTACATGCGAGGTCGGATGAATGCAGGTAAGAACTATGCTCAACCACAAGCACTTGGCGAAGCCATGGTTGGCGGCACAGTGGGCGAAGTAGCAGAAAGCAAAAATGCCAAGTACACAGTGGGTCAAACCGTTCTTTGCATGGGCGGCTGGCAAGAATACAGCGTGATCAACGCTGATGCACCGGGTGCACTCAAGCCTGTCAATACTGAAAAAATATCCATCAGCCATTACTTGGGTGCAGTTGGCATGCCAGGCGTCACCGCTTGGTATGGTTTGGTCAAAATTATTCAAGCCAAGCCAGGTGCCACCGTTACGGTGAGTGCTGCCAGCGGCGCGGTAGGAAGTGCGTTTGGTGCATTGGCCAAAGCGCGCGGACTGCGCGTTGTAGGGATTGCCGGCGGTAAGGCCAAGTGCGATTACGTCGTCAATGACTTAGGCTTTGATGCGTGTGTTGATTACAAAGAGCATACCGACTACATCTCTTTGTCAAAAGCCTTGCGTGAGGCTTGCCCAAACGGCATTGATGGGCATTTTGAAAACGTTGGTGGCATGGTATTGGATGCGGTCATGTTGCGCGCCAATGATTTTTCTCGCATAGCAGTCTGCGGCATGATTGCGGGTTACAACGGCGAGCCGTTGCCCATGACCAACCCCACACTGATTTTAAAAAGTCGCATGGCGATAGAGGGTTTCATTGTGAGTGAACACTTAGAAGTATGGCCACAAGCCTTGGCCGAGCTGGCTGAACTGATTGCCAGCGGAAAGTTCGAGCCAAGGCAAACCATTGCTCAAGGTTTGGCATCTGCGCCTGAGGCGTTTCTTGGTTTGCTCAAAGGACAAAATTTTGGCAAACAAGTGGTGAAGCTCATCTAAGTTTAGATGCCTTTCAAAAGGAACTTGTCATGCGCCAATTGATTCTGCATCATTACCCAACATCACCTTTTGCTGAAAAAATTCGGCTTATTCTGGGCTATAAAAAGTTGGCATGGCAAAGCGTGGTCATTCCCATGATCATGCCCAAGCCAGATCTGACGTCGCTTACGGGCGGTTACCGTCGCACACCCGTCTTGCAAATCGATGCCGATATCTATTGCGACACAGCTTTGATTGCCGATGTTTTGGAAAAGTTGGCACCTGCGCCTAGCCTTTATCCATCTCCCGTGAATGGCGCATCCAGAATTGTGGCGCAATGGGCAGACAGCCAAGTATTCTCCTCAGCCATGGCTTACAACTTTCAACCATCTGGTGTGGCAGATGTTTTTGCCGGTGCGCCAGAGGCATCCATTCAGGCCTTTGTAGCAGACCGCGCAGCCATGCGAGGTGGCTCGCCACGCATGGCCATTGGAGAGGGTCAAAGCAGTTACAAAAGCCAACTGCGACGTCTTTCAGACATGCTCTCTGAACATGATTTTTTATTGGGTGATGCACCGACCATTGCAGATTTTTCTGCTTACCACCCCTTGTGGTTTACGGCAGAGCGTACGCCCAGTTTGGCGCATATTTTGGATGCTACGCCTTTGCTCAAAGACTGGATGTCACGCATGAAAGCCATTGGCCACGGCAACATTGAAAAGATGAAATCTGCTCAGGCCATTGAGATCGCCCAAAATTCTATCCCCCTTGATGTTTCACAACAAGCTTTTGTCGATGATCACGGTATTGCCCTGGGCTCAGAAGTGACCATCACCGCCGACAATTTTGGCCTAGAACCTACACCAGGTATTTTGGTGGCAGCCACCAAAACTCGGCTCACTTTGCGCCGAGAAGATGCTCGAACAGAAACTGTGCATGTTCATTTCCCACGCAATGGGTTCATCCTAAAAAAGGTCAAATCATGATTCGCAATTTTGAAAATAAAACAGCTGTCCTTACAGGCGGTGGTTCTGGCTTTGGTTTGGAGTGCGCACGCATTGCGGGTAGACTCAAAATGAATGTGGTGTTGGTCGATGTACAACAAGACGCCCTCGACAAAGCTGAAGCTGAAATCAAAGCGATGGGCGTTAAGGTGTTTGCCAAACGTGTTGATGTTTCTAACGCTGAACAAATGGAAGCTTTGGCCAAAGACGTCGAAGCTCAGTTTGGCGCGCCGCATTTTGTCTTCAATAACGCTGGCGTAGGTTCAGGTGGATTGGTCTGGGAAAATTCAGTTGCCGATTGGCAATGGGTTTTGGGTGTCAACGTTTGGGGTGTCGTTCACGGCGTGCGTTTGTTTACACCCATGATGCTTGAAGCAGCAAAAAAAGATCCAAACTACGAAGGTCACATTGTCAACACAGCCAGCATGGCTGGCCTGCTCACGGCCCCCAACATGGGGGTTTACAACGTCAGCAAACATGCTGTGGTGGCCTTGACCGAAACCTTGTACCAAGATTTGAAGTTGGTTTCAGATCAAGTCAGTGCCAGTGTTTTGTGCCCGTACTTTGTGCCAACTGGTATCAGCCAAAGCCATCGCAACCGTCCCGCTGAATTGCCACACCAAAAAGCAACCAAGAGCCAGTTGATTGGCCAGGCCATGAGTGACAAGGCCGTCAGCAGCGGCAAGGTATCGGCAGCTCAAATGGCAGAAATGGTGTTTGAAGCGATTGCCAATGATCAGTTCTACATCTACAGTCATCCACAGGCTTTGGGCAATGTTCAAACCCGCATGGAAGCCATTGTTCAACAACAAAATCCGCCCAACCCATTTGCAGCTCGTCCCGATATTGGTGAAAAATTGAAAACCCAACTCCGGAGTTGAAAAACAGCTACCGGAGTATGGCAAACTCGTTGGCTTTGTCATCGTTATCTATAGAGAATTGCCTTCGAGATGCAGAAAATATTGGGCCAACTGGCCGCTGAAATCAAAATTCGTCCTGAGCAGGTTCAGGCAGCTGTTAATTTGCTCGATGGCGGAGCCACCGTACCTTTCATTGCACGCTACCGCAAAGAAGTTACTGGCGGCCTAGACGACATTCAATTGCGTGAACTTGAATACCGTTTAGGTTATTTGCGTGAAATGGAAGATCGCCGCACAAGCATTCTCAAAAGCATTTCCGACCAAGGCAAGCTCACACCAGATTTGCAATTGGCCATTGACCAAGCGGCCACCAAGCAAGACTTGGAAGATTTGTATTTGCCTTTCAAGCCCAAGCGCAGAACCAAAGGCATGATTGCGAAAGAAGCAGGCCTTGAGCCACTGGCAGATGCTTTGTGGGCCAACCCTGCGCTGCATGCGCAAGACGAGGCGCAAGCCTATTTGAAGCCAGCCGATGCTATCGAAGGTGCAGATTTTTCAACTGTGGGCGCTGTGCTGGATGGTGTGCGCGATATTTTGTCGGAACGCTGGGCAGAGGATGCTTCACTCATTCAAGCCTTGCGTGAGTGGCTTTGGAAAGAGGGCTTGTTCATCAGCCACCTTTCTTCTGGCAAGGATGAAAATCAAGCAGACGTTGCCAAATTCAGAGATTATTTTGCTTACAGCGAGCCAATTAGCCGCGTGCCCTCCCACCGCGCATTGGCCGTATTTCGAGGCCGCTCATTAGAATTCTTGGATGTCAAGCTGTCTTTGCCTGAGCCTGAGGCACTGAGCGCATTTGCCGTACCCCTATCGGCAAGTGCAGCTGCGCAAGCCGCCAGCGCTTTGGCAGAAGGCCGTATTGCTTTACACCTCAATTGGTCGCACAACGGCAGAGCATCTGACGACCTCATGCGAAAAACTGTTTTGTGGACTTGGCGTGTCAAGCTCAGTTTGTCCCTTGAACGTGATCTGTTTGCAAGATTGCGAGAAGATGCTGAAAAAGTCGCCATCAAGGTGTTTGCCGATAATTTACGTGATTTACTGCTGGCAGCTCCAGCCGGCCCGCGTGTTGTACTGGGCTTAGACCCTGGCATTCGCACAGGTGTCAAAGTCGCTGTGGTGGATGCAACAGGCAAACTGGTAGAGACGGCAACGGTCTATCCACACGAGCCCCGCCGTGATTGGGACGGCGCATTGCACACATTGAGCAAGTTGTCACAAAAACATGGTGTCAATTTGATTGCCATCGGTAACGGCACAGCCAGCCGAGAAACAGACAAGCTAGCAGCAGATCTCATCAAGCAAATTGCAAAGCCAGACAGTCTCGAAATTCAAAAGGTGGTGGTCAGCGAGGCGGGTGCGTCTGTCTACTCTGCAAGTGAATTTGCTAGTCAAGAAATGCCCGATGTCGATGTGAGTTTGCGCGGCGCGGCAAGTATTGCGCGGCGCCTCCAAGATCCCTTGGCAGAGCTTGTCAAAATTGATCCCAAATCGATTGGCGTAGGACAATATCAGCACGATGTCAATCAAACAGAACTGGCCCGAACTTTGGAAGCTGTGGTGGAAGATTGCGTCAATGCAGTGGGTGTTGACTTGAACACAGCCAGCGTTCCATTGTTGTCACGCGTATCTGGTTTGTCTGGCAGTGTAGCCAAGTCGGTGGTGCGATGGCGTGAAGCTAATGGGGCATTCAAGAACCGTCAAGACTTACTCAAGGTCACTGGCCTAGGGGCTAAAACATTTGAACAAAGTGCCGGTTTTTTGCGCATCCGTGGTGGCGACAATCCCTTAGACATGACCGGTGTTCATCCGGAAACATACCCTGTGGTTGAGGCCATCATGGCCAAAGTATCACAGCCTGTTGAAAATGTGATGGGACGTTCTGACATGCTCAAAGCATTGCGCCCTGAGTTGTTTGCCAATGAAAAGTTTGGTGTCATTACTGTCAAGGATATTCTGGTTGAATTGGAAAAACCTGGTCGAGATCCTCGTCCTGATTTCAAAGTTGCTCGTTTCAATGATGGCGTTGATGACATTCGTGATTTGAAAGAGGGCATGATCCTTGAAGGTACAGTCAGCAATGTGGCCGCCTTCGGTGCTTTCATTGATCTGGGTGTGCATCAAGATGGCTTGGTCCATGTCAGTCAGCTTAGCAACAAGTTTGTGACCGATGCCCGCGAAGTGGTAAAAACAGGCGATATTGTCAAAGTCAAAGTGACTGAAGTGGATGTGGCTCGCAAACGCATAGGTCTTACCATGAAGCTCAATGATGCGGCCCCTGCCAATGCGCAGCGTGGCCGTGAAAACCGTTTTGAGGGCGGCACCAGACTAGGCCAGCACCACCAAAGAACACAAGCCCCAACACAAGCCCTAGCACAGGCTGGCAACTTGGGGCAAGGCGCCATGGCATCAGCATTTGCAAAGTTGCAGAAAAAAGGCTAGAGCGCCGTCAACAATTGTGAACCACTGAAACTTTGCAGATATGAAAGCCCTTTGCATTTACGCGGGTCCTCAAGCCAAGCAACATTTAGCAAAGCACGGTTTAGGCGCTGCCGATGTTGGCGTGATACCCGCTGCGGCAGGTGGCCCCAAGGGTTTGATATTGGGGCCGCTAGACAGGTTTTTATTCAACGAATGGTTGCCTACCAGTCAAAATGCAATCGATCTGGTGGGTGCCTCCATTGGCGCATGGCGCATGGCCACTGCTTGTATGCCAGACAGTCGAGCAGGGCTACTCAGGTTAGAGCACGACTACATCCATCAGCATTACGAATTAAAGCCGGGTCAAAAATTTCCCAGTGCACAGCAGGTCAGTGATTCATTTAGAGACAACTTGGATTTGTTTTATGGAGGATCGATTGAGTCTTTGCTCAAGCATCCACGTTATCGACTTCATGTTCTCACATCTCGCGGCAAAGGTTTGCTCCAACGCGAACATCCTCTGCTGAGTCCTTTGGGTTATGGTGTGGCTTTTTTGAGCAATCTGATTCATCGCAAGGCGATGGGGTTTTCACTTGAGCGTGTGGTGTTTTCTTCGGATGGTCAATTGCCTTTTGAGACTCAAGACTACGCAACGCGCCACTTGGCATTGACCCCCTACAATTTCATGGACGTGCTGCAAGCCAGTTGCGCTATTCCTTTTGTATTGAAAGCAGTGCACAGCATTCATGGTGCACCTCCCGGAGCTTACTGGGACGGTGGTATTACCGACTACCACTTGCACCTTGACTGGCAACAAAGCTCAAGCGGTGAGCAGAAAAGTGGCCTGGTTTTGTACCCCCACTTTCAAAAATCTGTTGTGCCAGGCTGGCTCGACAAAGCTTTGAAATGGCGTCACAAAGCCACGCCATTTTTAAGCAACACAGTGGTTTTGGCCCCCAACCCCGACTGGGTTAAAACATTGCCAAATGGCAAGTTGCCCGATCGAAAAGATTTTGCAAGCTATGGTCAAGATTTGCAGTCAAGGGTGAAGGTTTGGCAAGCAGCAACATCTGCCAGTCAGCAACTGGCAGATGAATTTGCGCAATGGCTTTTAAGGCCCCAAATGTCAGACGTGCAAGAACTCTGATTACATGGCGCTACTGAGCATCTCTCTGTATTCATCAGGTGTGGCAATGCGCGGATTGGTTTTGTGGCAATGATCGGCCATCGCGCCCTCTATAACCGCATCGAACAATGATTCGGTCACGCCCATGGCTTGTAAGCCAGTTGGCAAACCAAGTCGCGCATTCATCTCTTGTATGGCTTGAGGAATGTCTGACCCAGATTTGAGCCCCATCACTTGGGCCATTCGGTTCAAACGATTTTCCTTTTGAACCGACTCTGCGCTGGCATTGAAGCGAACTACTGCCGGCAAGAACATGGCATTCAAGGTGCCATGGTGAAGGCGGGGATTGACGCCGCCCAGACTGTGGCTTAACGAATGCACGCATCCCAATCCCTTTTGAAATGCCATAGCACCTTGCATGGAGGCACTCATCAGATGCATCCTGGCTTCTTTGTCTTGACCGTTTTGGGTGGCGCGTTCTATGTGAGCCCAGGCGCGCTGCAGGCCATCCAAGCCAATGCCGTCGGCTGGTGGGTTAAAGGCAGCCGCCATGAAGGTTTCCATGCAATGGGCAATAGCGTCCATGCCTGTGGCTGCAGTAAGCATTGGCGGTAAACCGTAGGTGAGCTCGGGGTCGCAAATGGCCGCCTTGGGCACAATGAACCAAGAGTGAAAGCCCAATTTTCGGCCATCGTCGACAATTAAAATAGCCCCGCGTGCTACTTCGCTGCCAGTGCCACTGGTGGTAGGAACTGCAATGATGGGGGCCACACGGTCGGTTATTTTGAGTGAGCCTCCTTCAATGGTGGCATAGGTTTTGAGAGGGCCTTCGTGGCTCACTGCAATGGAGACGCATTTGGCACAGTCGATAGATGAGCCGCCGCCCACCGCAATTAAGCCGTCGCAGCCATTGGCTTTATAAACAAGACTGGCAGCCCGGACGGCGGCTTCTGTTGGGTTAGACGGAGTTTGATCAAAGACGGCCACCTGAACACCTGCAAGCGCATCCAATGCTTTGTGCAAAATGCCTGCAGCCTTCACACCTTGGTCGGACACGATCAGTGGTTTGTGAATGCCAACGCGTTCGCATTCTTGTTTTAAGAGCTGAATGGCGCCGAAATCGATTTGGATTTGGGTGACGTAATTGATGAAAGCCATGATGGGTTCTGTTGATGCGTTAGGATGATGCTTAACTCTAATGCATGCTTCGCACGAAGTCAGCCTCCACAACCCTCAAAAAGTCACATTGGCGATAAAAAGTCTCTATGAGTACTCAGCACAATCCGCACAGTCGACTGACAGATGCCATGCGTTTGGTACTGCGCAATATAGAACGGGCAGGGCGCCCGCCCATGTCCATGTTAACGGCTCAGCAAGCGCGTTTGTTTTATGAACTTTCTGCCAGTATCTTGGATTTGCCGGAGCCCCGAATGGCGCGGGTTGAAGACTTGCAAATTCCCATGCGAGACGGCCAACTGATCAAAGCCCGTTTGTTTGCACCCACCCTCAAAACCGAAGCAGCACCTTTACCCACATTGGTCTATTTTCATGGCGGAGGCTTCACCATCGGTAGCATTCAAACTCACAATGTTCTGTGCCGAGAACTCTCTCGGATTGCACACTGTGCAGTTATTTCTGTGGACTATCGCTTAGCACCCGAGCATCGATTTCCAACCGCTACCAACGATGCATGGGATGCACTTCAATGGGTTTATAAGTCGGGCAGTGTACTGGGTTTGCGCGCCAATGCTTTGGCCGTGGGGGGCGACAGCGCAGGGGGTACCTTGGCTGCAGTTTGCGCCATTCACGCCCGTGATGTTGGTTTGCCGCTATCCCTTCAGTTGTTAATTTATCCAGGTACTGCGGCCCGCCAAGAAAGCGCATCACACCACAAATTCGATACTGGCTTTATGCTTGATAAAGCGACTGTCGATTGGTTTTTTGACCATTACATTGACAGCAAGGACAGAGACGACTGGCGTTTTGCACCGATGCTTGCAGAGCGCCATGACGCACTGGCACCTGCATGGATTGGTTTGGCAGAATGTGATCCTTTGGTTGATGAAGGCGTGGCATATGGAGATTTGCTTCGCATGGCAGGCGTCTCAGTTGAACTAGAGATTTATCATGGCGTGGTTCATGGCTTTGTCAACATGGGCCGTGTTATTCCTGAATCACGACGCGCTCACGCCGATGCCGCACAAGCTTTGAGAAAAGCCTTCAGCACAAGCATTTAATTTGACATCATGCATTTAAGAAAGATCTCATTATGAAGCGAAGTGACTTCCGTTTTTTACATCGTTTGCGCGTTCGATGGGCCGAAATTGACATGCAAAAAATTGTTTTCAATGGTCATTATCTGACCTACATCGACACCGCCGTGACGGCTTATTGGGGACGCCTGGCACTGCCTTACGAAACTGCTTTTCACATTCTTGGTGGCGAGCTGTATGTCAAAAAAGCCACTCTCGAATATCATGCGTCGGCCCGAATGGACGATGATTTGAGCGTTGGCATGAAATGCAGTCGACTTGGCAAATCTTCAATGGTGTTTGAAGCCGGCATTTTTCGTGGCGACAAGTTGCTCATCAGTGGTGAGTTAATTTACGTTTTTGCCGACCCACAAACTCAAACCTCCAAGCCCATACCAGAAGCTCTGCGTCATATCTTGCTTATTTACGAAGCGGGAGAATCTGTGGTCGACCTCAAAACAGGTCCTTGGTCTGAAATGAAATCTTTGGCTGCGCCATTGCGCAGTGAAGTCTTTGTGGATGAGCAAGAGGTACCTGCCGAACTTGAGGTTGATGAACTGGATGCAACAGCACTGCATGCAGTCGTTCTCAACAAGCTTGGACAAGCCGTGGCAACAGGCCGTTTGCTACAACCTCAAGCCCATGTGGCTCAAATTGGCAGAATGGCAGTTTCAAAGCCATTGCGGGGTGGTCATCTCGGACAGATGGTCGTTGAATCTTTCATTGAAGCTGCGCGAAAACGTGGTGATCGTGAAGTTCTATTGCACGCTCAATGCAGCGCAGAAGGGTTTTACCGCCGATTGGGGTTCAAGTCCCATGGCGACATCTTTGACGACGCCGGCATTGACCACATTGAAATGACGCTTCAATTGGCTTAAATATCTTCAAGCAAGGGGTAGGGCATGGCGAAGCGCTGAATGACCGGGCCCGTCACATGAGCTAGGTGAAGAACATTCTGTGAGGCACTCAGTTGCAAGGATGCAATGCCCCACCATTGCGGGCTTTGACCATCTAGCGGCTCAAATTTGGCGGCACTTGAGACCATGCCGCACGCTTGGTCCCCATCATCAGCAGAGAAAACTTCTTGACCAACTTGCAAGGGTTCGGAACAGACAACAAGAAAGGCTCTGCGTTTGAGTGTGCCGCGAAATTGACTTCTGGCAACCACTTCTTGACCCGGGTAGCAGCCCTTTTTGAAACTTACACCCTCTACAGATTCATAGTTCAACATTTGCGGCACAAAAGCTTCGGCTGTAGCTGTTTGGACCATGCTGATACCCGAGAGAACCTCAGCCAATTGCCAATCTTGATTGGAAATTTCAGCATAAGAAGGCGGAATGACTTCATGGGACTGAGGTGCTTGCGAAATGCCAATTCGCAAAACACGCGCTAAGTAAGCAGTTGCCGTTTTGGCAGGTTGCAATTGAATGAAATAAAAGCCAGCTTGTTGAACCACGCGCCATGGTGGTTCAGACACCAATGCAGGGCAGCTGGCTGCGGCAGCATCACCCAAAAAACCAGATACTTGAAATTGTGATGTTGCGTCAGAGATTTTTACT